>NZ_JBJGZX010000007.1:0-161081 GCF_054050735.1 Blastococcus sp. SYSU D00813 | reverse complement strand
GGGGGGGTGGCGGGGTCGGACGCAGCCATCGCGCGCGGCCCCCCGCCCCCCGGCCGCCGGGCCCCGGCGCCGGCCCCGGCCCCCCGGGGGGCGCCGGCGCCGCACGCTACAGGTACTGGCCGGTGTTCGTGGCGGTGTCGATCGCGCGGCCGGACTCGTTGCCCTTGCCGCTGATCAGCGTGCGGATGTAGACGATCCGCTCGCCCTTCTTGCCCGAGATCCGCGCCCAGTCGTCGGGGTTGGTCGTGTTGGGCAGGTCCTCGTTCTCCTTGAACTCGTCGAGGCACGCCTGCATGAGGTGACCCACCCGGAGGCCGCCGGAGCCGGTCTCCAGCCGCTCCTTGATGGCCATCTTCTTGGCGCGGTCGACGATGTTCTGCAGCATCGCCCCGGAGTTGAAGTCCTTGAAGTACAGGACCTCCTTGTCGCCGTTGGCGTAGGTCACCTCGAGGAAGCGGTTCTCCTCGCTCTCGGTGTACATCCGCTCGACGGTGCGCTGGATCATCGCGGAGATCGTGGCCTCGCGGCTGCCGCCGTGCTCGGCGAGGTCGTCGGGGCTCAGCGGCAGCGTCGTCGTCAGGTACTTGCTGAAGATGTCGCGCGCCGCCTCGGCGTCGGGCCGCTCGATCTTGATCTTCACGTCGAGCCGGCCGGGCCGCAGGATCGCCGGGTCGATCATGTCCTCGCGGTTGGAGGCGCCGATGACGATGACGTTCTCCAGGCCCTCGACGCCGTCGATCTCGCTCAGCAGCTGCGGGACGATCGTGCTCTCCACGTCAGAGGACACCCCCGAGCCGCGGGTGCGGAAGATCGAGTCCATCTCGTCGAAGAACACGATGACCGGCGTGCCCTCGCTGGCCTTCTCCCGGGCGCGCTGGAACACCAGCCGGATGTGCCGCTCGGTCTCGCCGACGTACTTGTTGAGCAGCTCGGGGCCCTTGATGTTGAGGAAGTAGGAGCGCCCCGAGTTCGCGCTCTCGTCCCCCTGCGCCGCGGCGACCTTCTTGGCCAGCGAGTTGGCCACCGCCTTGGCGATCAGCGTCTTCCCGCAGCCGGGCGGGCCGTACAGCAGGATGCCCTTGGGCGGGCGCAGCTCGAACTCCCGGAACAGGTCGGCGTGCAGGAACGGCAGCTCGACCGCGTCGCGGATCTGCTCGATCTGCCGGGACAGGCCGCCGATGTCGCTGTAGTCGATGTCGGGGACCTCTTCGAGGACGAGCTCCTCGACCTCGCTCTTGGGGATCTTCTCGTAGACGTACCCCGAGCGGTTCTCCAGCAGCAGCGAGTCGCCGCTGCGCAGCGCCGTGTCGGCGAGGGAGTCGGCGAGGAAGACGACGCGCTCCTCGTCGGTGTGCCCGATGACCAGGGCGCGGCGCACCTCGCCCTCGACGGGCTCCAGCAGCTCCTTGAGCATGACGATGTCGCCGCCGCGCTCGAAGCCGCGCGCCTCGACGACGTTCATCGCCTCGTTGAGCATCAGCTCCTGGCCGTGCCGCAGGCTCTCCACCTCGACCGAGGGGGACACGGACACGCGCAGCTTGCGCCCGCCGGTGAAGACGTCGACCGTGCCGTCCTCGTAGCGGGTGAGGAAGACGCCGTAGCCGGACGGCGGCTGCCCCAGCCGCTCGACCTCCTCCTTGAGCGCCACCAGCTGTTCGCGCGCCTCGCGCAGCGTGCCGGCCAGCTTGTCGTTCCGCTCCGAGAGGAAGGCCGCACGGCCCTCCGCCTCGGCGATCCGCTCCTCCAGCGCACGCACCGTGCGGGGGCTCTCGGCCACCTTCCGGCGCAGGAGACCGATCTCCTCCTCGAGGTAGGAGATCTGGCTGAGCAGCGCCGTCACGTCACGTTCACGCCGCGCTCGGAACTCGTCGGGACCCAGGCCCATCGCGCACCTCCGCACACCTCGGGGGAGCCAGGACGCAAATCTATACACGCGAGGGGTGACGGTGCTGCCGGCTCGCAGCACTGCTCCCGAGGTGATATCCGGGCCCGCTCAGTACTTCTGCGCGCGCCTCTGGCGGACCGGCGGGACGGTCCCGTCGGCCAGCCGCCGGGCGGTCACCAGGAAGGCGGTGTGGGCGACCATCCGGTGCTCCGGGCGGACGGCGAGGCCGACGGCGTGCCAGGGCCGGATCAGCGACTCCCAGGCGTAGGGCTCGGTCCAGACGCCCTGCTCGCGCAGCGCCTCGACGTAGGTGGACAGCTGGGTCACGGTGGCGACGTAGCCGACGAGCACGCCCCCGGGGCGCAGCGCCGCGGCGACCGTGGGCAGCACCGCCCACGGCTCGAGCATGTCGAGGACGACGCGGTCGACGACCTCGTCGGCCGGGTGGTCGGCGAGGTCGCCCAGGCGCAGGGACCAGTTCGCCGGGACCTCGCCGAAGAACGCGCCGACGTTGGACCGGGCGACGTCGGCGAAGTCCTCGCGCCGCTCGTAGCTGGTCACCGCTCCCCCGCCACCCACGGCGCGGAGCAGTGAGCAGGTGAGCGCCCCCGAGCCGGCGCCCGCCTCGAGCACGCGCATGCCCGGGCCGACGTCACCGAAGGCCACGATCTGGGCGGCGTCCTTGGGGTAGATCACCTGCGCGCCGCGCGGCATCGACAGCACGAAGTCGGCCAGCAGCGGGCGCAGCGCGAGGTAGCCGGTGTTGGCGGTGGAGTGCACCACCGAGCCCTCCGGGGCACCGATGAGGTCGTCGTGGGCGATGGCACCGCGGTGGGTGTGGAACAGCTTGCCCGCCTCCAGGACGACGGTGTGGTGCCGGCCCTTGGGGTCGGTCAGCTGCACCCGGTCCCCGACGGCGAAGGCCCCGGGCACGGGCTCCCGGGGCGGCGCGGCGGGCTCGAGGGGCTGTTCCTGCTGCGGGTCCACGGGCGTCGAGCGTACGGAGCACGCCTCCCGTCCCCCCGTCCGGCGCGGTGGGCACGGCGCGGGGACGCGGAACTGTCGGTGGGCCGACCTAGCCTCGGTGCCATGACGGTGCTCCACCCCGACCCGGTCTCCCCCGCCCCCGTCGAGGCGCCGGGCGCTCCTGCCACGACGACCGAGGCGAGCGCGACGCCCGCGACGACCGAGGCGAACGCGGCGACCGAGGCGGCCCCCCGCCGGCCCTCGCTATCGCCCAGCCGCGCGGCCGACTTCAAGACCTGCCCGCTGCTCTACCGCTTCCGCACCATCGACCGCCTGCCCGAGCGCAAGAGCCTCGCGGCCGTGCGCGGCACCCTCGTCCACGCGGTCCTGGAGAAGCTGTACGACCTGCCGGCCGCCGAGCGCACGCCCGACGCGGCCCGGCAGCTGCTGGGCCCCGCGTGGGAGGAGCTGTCGGCCGACCCGACCGTCACGGAGCTCTTCACGGCCGAGTCCGACGGCGCCCCCGCCCCGTCGCTCGAGCAGTGGCTGGCCTCGGCCGGGAAGCTGGTCGACGTCTACTTCACGCTGGAGGACCCCCGACGCATCCAGCCCGAGGGCCGCGAGCAGCTGGTCGAGGTGACGCTGCCCGACGGGCTGCTGCTGCGCGGCTTCGTCGACCGGCTCGACGTCGCGCGCAACGGCGCCCTGCGGGTCGTCGACTACAAGACCGGCTCGATGCCCCGCGAGGCCTTCGAGGCCAAGGCGCTGTTCCAGATGAAGTTCTACGCGCTGGTGCTCTGGCGCACCCGCGGCGTGGTGGCCAGCCAGCTCAAGCTCCTCTACCTGGGCGACGGCGACGCGCTCACCTACGCCCCCGACGAGGGCGAGCTGGTCCGGTTCGAGCGCACGCTGCAGGCCATCTGGGCGGCGATCGAGCGGGCGGTGTCCACGCAGGACTTCCGGCCCAACCGGACGAGGCTGTGCGACTGGTGCGACCACCAGGCGCTGTGCCCCTCCTTCGGCGGCACTCCGCCGCCGTTCCCGGCCGAGGCCGCCGCCGCGGCCGGCTGGGCCACCCTCCCCGTGGTGGAGCGCGACTGAGAGGCTGCCGGCCGTGCCCCTGGACCACGACCGGCTGACCGCCGTCCTCACCGAGCAGACCGACCTGCTGCGCGGTGTCGTCCGCGCCGCCGACCCCGGCGCGCCGGTGCCCACCTGTCCCGGCTGGACGCTCGGCGCCCTCGTCCGGCACCTGGCCGGCGGGCTGCGGTGGGCCGCGGAGGTCGTGGCCACCCGGGCGACCGAGCCGCCGGACGACAGGTTCTTCCGCGACGTGTCCCGCGGGACCGAGCAGTCCCCCGCGGAGCTCGACGCGCAGCTGGCCGAGGGCTCGACGGCGCTGGCCGCCGCCCTGCGCGACGCCGGCCCCGACGCGCCCCTGTGGACGCCGCTCGGGCCCGGCACCGCCGCGTTCTTCGCCCGCCGCTTCTCCCACGAGACCGCGGTGCACCGCGCCGACGCCACGCTGGCCGCCGGCCTGCCCTACGCCCTCGACCCCGACGTCGCCGTCGACGCCCTGGACGAGTGGCTGGAGCTCGGCTGCCTGCCGCAGGTCCTGGACCTCTTCCCGGAGCGCCGCGCCCTGCTCGGCCCCGGCCGGACCGTGCACCTGCACGCCACGGACACCCCCGCGGAGCTCGACGCCGAGTGGGTGGTCGACCTGACCGGCGCCGTCCCCACCTGGCGCCGGGCGCACGAGAAGTCCGCCGTCGCGGTGCGCGGGCCGGTGGCCGAGCTGGTCCTCTGCGTCTACGGCCGCCGCCCGGCCGACGGCGCCGACCTCCAGGTCTTCGGCGACCGCGAGCTGCTGGACACCTGGCTGGCGGCTTCCCCGTTCGGCTGAGGCCCCGTCGCTCCTCCGCGGCCATGGGGCAGGATCAGCGGCCATGACCGAGCAGCCCCAGGACACGGCGACGCCGGGTTCCTCGACGCCGGGTTCCTCGACGCCGGGTTCCTCGACGCCGGGTGACGTCCCCTTCGGCCTGCTCTGGGGGATCAAGCGGTCGTTCATCGCCTACGTCCGCCGGATGCCCGACGGCCAGGGCTCGATCCACGACGGCGCCGTGCCGCTGGGCGAGGACACGATCCTCTTCCCGCCCGTCCCGGACACCGTGCCGGCCGCCGCCGACGCCGACCGCACCTGGGCCTTCCGCGGCGACGTCCGATTCCGGGGACACGGGGGCATGCTGTTCGTGCGGGTCGCCGCGCCGCTGATCACCGTCCGCGGGGACACCGCCGAGCTGTCGATCGAGGACCCCTACGCCCGGCCCGAGGCCGACCGCGTCCCGCTGGTCACGCTGCGCCTGGAGCCCGGCCCCGCCCCGGAGGGCGCAGCGGTGTGGCTGGGCTCCGACGTCCGGCTGACCGAGGCCGGGTCGGTGCTGTTCAACGACGTCTACCAGCCGGGCGAGCCGTTCGAGCAGCTCAGCGTGGTCCTCCCGGCCCCCGGGGCCTGACCGCTCAGCAGCCCGCGGTCGCCCGGTCGGCCAGCAGGGCGGCCAGGTCGGCCGGTCCCAGCCCGGCCAGCGTCCCCCGCAGCACGAGCCCCGGCGCCGGGTCGAGCGCCTGCATCGCGGGGACGCCGAGCACCGCTGCGCCGGAGGCCAGCCCCGCCGTCACGCCGACCACCGAGTCCTCCACGACGACGCAGCAGCGCACGTCGACCCCGAGCGCCTCGGCGGCCTGGAAGTAGGGCGCGGGGTCGGGCTTGCGGGCGGGCACCTCGTCGCCGCAGACGGTGACGTCGAACGGCGTCCGGCCGTCGAACGAACGGGCCATCGAGCCGAGCACCAGGTCGGTCAGCCGCCGCGGCGTCGTCGTCACCAGCGCCGTCAGCACCCCCGCCGCGCGCACCGCGGCGAGCAGCTCCCGGGCCCCCGGGCGCCAGTGCACCCCGCCGGCCATCAGCCCGGCGACGGTGTCCTCCACCCAGACGGCGTCGGCGGCCATCGCGGCCTCGTCGACCGGCAGGCCCAGGTCGGCGTAGAGGACGCCGAGCGCCGTCCGCATGCTCGTGCCGACCGTGGCGGCTCGCGCCGGGGCGCTGAGCTCGCCGCCGCGGCGGCGGGCGAGGGCGAACAGCGCCTCGCCCCAGTGCTCCTCGGTCTCGACGAGCGTGCCGTCCATGTCGAACAGCACCGCGCCCAGCGGCGGGTCCTGGCGGTCGGGAGAGGTCAAGGGAGTGCCCGGCAGGCCCGCGTACGCATCGCCGCCCACGGTACGGGGGCGGCCGGACCACGCTGTGAGACGGTGGCCGCCATGGCCGAGCGTGCGCTGTTCCTCCGCGAGGGCGACTCCTTCGTCGCCACGGAGCTGTCCCAGGGCGCCTGGGACCCGCGGCACGCCAACGGCGGCTCGACCCTCGCGCTGCTGGCGCACTGCCTCGACGACGTGCCGACCCTGGTGCCGATGACCCTGGGCCGGCTGACGGCCGACCTCGTGCGACCGCTGACCCTGGGCCGGCCGCTCTCGGTGACCGCCACGGTCGTCCGGGAGGGCAAGAAGATCCAGCTGGTCGACCTCGAGCTGAGTGTCGACGGCGAGCTGTGCGCCCGCGCGTCGGCGCTGCGGCTGCGCGACGCCGACCTGGGCGCGCTCCCCGGCCACCCGGTCGGCGCGCCGGTCGCGGGCACCGCGTCGCTGGCGCCGCCCGAGGAGGCCGTGAGCCTGCGCGAGACCTCGACCACCCCGGCCGGTTTCCTGCAGGCCGTCGACATGCGCTACGCGCCGACGCTGGACGGGGCGGGCCGGGGCGTGTGGGTGCGGCTCGAGGTCCCGGTGGTCGCCGGGGAGCCGGTCCGCCCCGCGTCGCGGACGGCGCTGGCCTTCGACTACGCCAACAACATCAACGTCTCCATGGACGCCGGCACCGCGACGACCATCAACCCCGACGTGAGCGCCCAGGTGCTGCGCCAGGCGACCGGCGAGTGGCTCGCGCTCACCGGGCAGACGCGGTTCAACCCGGCGCTGGGCCGGGGCGTCTCCACCGCCGAGCTCAGCGACCTCGACGGGCTCGTCGCGGTCCTGACGGTCAGCCAGCTGGTGCAGCCCCGCGCGCGCTGAGGCCCGGCGCGGGGACACGCCGCGGACCGGTGACTGTGAGGTGGGTCACGTGGGACGCTCCGCGCATGACGGTCCGATACGTGACGGGGATCCACGTGGACACCGCGCCCGGCCGGGGCAGCGGCGGGCGCCCGGTCGAGCGGCGCACGCCGCACGCGGTGCCGCTGGACGAGGACGGCGCCGCGCCGGCCCAGGCCTGCTGCGGCGCGGACGTGCAGGAGGTGCACGCCGACGTGCCCTTCCCGCCCGGGCGCACGCAGCAGCTGGCCGCCGCCTGCCTGGAGTGCCAGGCGCGCGTCTGACCGCGTCGCGCCGCGCGGGCACCCCGCCGGGCGTCGCGGGCCTGCCGGCACGGCGGCGGACGCCGTCGTCGCCCTCGGCACGGCGTGCGAGTGCTCCCCCTCCCACGAGCAGTTGCCGGCACCCGCAGCACCGCCGCCCCCGAGGCCCGGTGAGCTGACCGCGCGCACGCTCCGGAGTAGCGTCCCGGCCACCACTCCTGCGGCCCGCTGGGGGTCGGCATGCGCGGATACCGGGCCGACCGTGCCTTCGACGGCGACCGCGTCCTGCCCGACGGCGCCCTCGTGCTCGTCGAGGGCGGGCGGATCGCCGGCGTGGAACCCGCCGCGGCGCCCGCCCCGGCGGGGGTCGACGTCCGCCACCTGCCCGGGACGACGCTGCTGCCCGGGCTCGTCGACACCCACGTCCACCTCTGCGCCGACGCCGGCCCGCGGGCGCTGGACACCGTGCCCGGCCGCTCCCCCGCGGACATGGACGCCGTGATCGGGGCGGCCCTGGACGCGCACCTCGCCGCCGGCGTCACCGCGGTCCGCGACCTGGGCGACCACGACTTCGCCGTCCTCGACCGCCACCGGGACCGGCCCACCGGCCCGACCGTCGTCGGGTCCGGGCCGCCCCTCACCTGTCCCGGCGGCCACTGCGCCTCCATGGGCGGCGCCGTCGCCGGCGAGGACGCGCTCCGCCGCGCCGTGCGCGACCGCGCCGACCACGGCGCGGCGGTCGTCAAGGTGATGACCAGCGGGGGCCTGCTCACCCCCGGCACCGACCCGCAGGCCTGCCAGTTCGAGCTCGCGGAGCTGCGTGCCGTGGTCGACGAGGCGCACCGGCTCGGACTGCCGGTGACCGGGCACGCCCACCCGCTCGCCGCCGTCGAGCGGTCGCTGGACGCCGGCCTCGACGGGATCGAGCACGGCAGCTGCCTGACCCGCGACGGGGTTCGCCTCCCGCCGGCGCTCGCCACGCGGCTGCGGGAGAGCCGGACGCCGGTCTGCCCGACGCTCGGCCGGCTCCCTGGGCTGCCCGTGCCGCCGCACGTGATCGCCCGGATGGCGGAGGTCGGGGCCAGCTACGAGGCCCAGCTGGCGCACGTCGCTGACCTGCACGCGGCCGGCGTCGCCCTGCTCGCCGGCACCGACGCCGGCGTCGGCCCGGTCAAGCCGCACGGCGTGCTGCCGCAGGGCGTGGTCGAGCTGGTCGGCTGCGGCCTGCCCGTGGTGACCGCGCTGGCCGCCGCGACCGGGGCGGCGGCCCGGGCCTGCGGTCTGGCCGACCGGACCGGGCGCCTGGCCGCCGGCCTGCAGGCGGACCTGCTCGTCGTGGACGGCGACGCCACGACCGACGTCACCGCCCTGCTGCGGCCCCGCACCGTGGTCTGCCGCGGCCGCGAGGCCGTGCCCGCCTGAGCCGGCGGGTCACTCGTCGTCGGGCCGGTACCCGAGGTTCGGCGACAGCCAGCGCTCGGCCTCGGCCAGGGTCCAGCCCTTGCGCCGCGCGTAGTCCTCGACCTGGTCGCGGCCGAGGCGGCCGAGCACGAAGTAGCGCGACTCCGGGTGGGCGAAGTACAGCCCGCTGACGGCGGCGCCGGGCCACATGGCCATGCTCTCGGTGAGCGTGATCCCGGTCGCGGCCTCCACGTCGAGGAGCTCCCAGATGGTCTGCTTCTCGGTGTGCTCGGGGCAGGCCGGGTAGCCCGGCGCCGGGCGGATCCCCCGGTACTGCTCGCCGATGAGGGCCGCGTTGTCCAGGTGCTCGTCGGCGGCGTAGCCCCAGAACTCCCGGCGCACCCGCTCGTGCAGCCGCTCGGCGAAGGCCTCGGCCAGCCGGTCGGCCAGCGACTCGAGCAGGATCGCGCTGTAGTCGTCGTTCTCCGCCTTGAACGCCGCGACCCGCTCGGCCGACCCGAGGCCGGCGGTCACCGCGAACGCGCCGACGTAGTCGCGCAACCCGGTCTCCTTGGGCGCCACGAAGTCGGCCAGCGACTTGCGCGCCGACCCGTCGCGGCCCTCGGTCTGCTGCCGCAGCTGGTGCAGCGTGGTGCGGACGGCGCCGCGGGTCTCGTCGGTGTAGACCTCGATGTCCTCGCCGCCGACCCGGTTGGCCGGGAACAGCCCGAACACGCCGCTGGCCCGCAGCCACCGCTCCCCGACGACCCGGTCGAGCATCGCCTGGGCGTCGGCGTACAGCTTGCGGGCCGCCTCGCCGCTGGCCGGGTTGTGCAGGATGTCGGGGAACCGGCCGCGCATCTCCCAGGCGTTGAAGAACGGCTGCCAGTCGATGTACTCGCGCAGCTCGGCCAGCGGGTAGTCGGCGAACGTCTTCACGAACTGGGTCGCGTGGGCGTGGTCGCAGCCCGGGCCGGTGCACACGTCCCGTGCCTGCTGCAGCAGCATCCGCGGCCGCGGCGGGCTGTAGCTCCCCCAGTCGAACGCGGGCGCGGCCGCGCGGGCGGCGTCCAGCGTCAGCAGCGTGCGGGTGTCGGAGCGGGCCGCGTGCCGCTCGCGCAGCTGCTCGTACTCGGTCTCCACCCCGGCCAGCAGGGCCGGGCGCTGCTCGTCAGACAGCAGCGCGGCCACGACCGGCACCGACCGCGAGGCGTCCTTCACCCACAGGACCGGGCCGTGGTACGCCGGCGCCACCTTGACCGCGGTGTGGGCCCGCGACGTCGTCGCCCCGCCGATGAGCAGCGGGATCTCGAAGCCCTGCCGCTCCATCTCGGTCGCCAGGTTCACCATCTCGTCCAGCGACGGCGTGATCAGCCCGGACAGCCCGATAACGTCCGCGCCCTCGGCCTTGGCGGCGTCCAGGATCTTCTGGCCGGGCACCATCACGCCCAGGTCGACGACGTCGTAGTTGTTGCACTGCAGCACGACGCCGACGATGTTCTTGCCGATGTCGTGGACGTCGCCCTTCACGGTGGCCATGACGACCTTGCCGTTGCTGCGCTCGGCGTCCCCGGGCTGCTTCTCCGCCTCGATGTAGGGGATGAGGTAGGCGACGGCCTTCTTCATCACCCGCGCGGACTTGACCACCTGCGGCAGGAACATCTTCCCGGCGCCGAACAGGTCGCCGACCACGTTCATGCCGCCCATCAGCGGGCCCTCGATGACCTCGATCGGCCGGCCGCCGCGGGCGGCGATCTCGGCGCGCAGCTCCTCGGTGTCGGCCTCGACGAACTCGTCGATGCCCTTCACCAGGGCGTGGGTGATCCGCTCCCCCACCGGCAGCGAGCGCCACTCCTCGGCCGCGGCCTCGACGGCCTCGCCGCTGCCGGCGAAGTCGCCGGCGATCTCCAGCAGCCGCTCGGTGGCGTCGGGCCGCCGGTTGAGGACGACGTCCTCGATCCGCTCGCGCAGCAGCTCGGGGACCTCGTCGTAGACCTCCAGGGCCCCGGCGTTGACGATCCCCATGTCCATGCCCGCGCGGATCGCGTGGAACAGGAAGACGGCGTGGATGGCCTCCCGCACGCGGTTGTTGCCGCGGAAGGAGAAGGAGACGTTGGAGACGCCGCCGGAGACCAGGGCGCCGGGGAGGTTCTCCTTGATCCAGCGGGTGGCCTCGATGAAGTCCAGCCCGTAGGCGGCGTGCTCCTCGATGCCGGTGGCGACGGCGAAGACGTTCGGGTCGAAGATCACGTCCTCGGCGGGGAAGCCCACCTGCTCGACCAGGATGTCGTAGGCGCGCCGGCAGATCTCCTTGCGCCGCTGCAGGTCGTCGGCCTGACCGTCCTCGTCGAAGGCCATGACGACGACCGCGGCGCCGTGCTTGCGGCACAGCCGGGCCTGGGCGACGAACTCCTCCTCGCCGTTCTTCAGCGAGATCGAGTTGACGATCGACTTGCCCTGCACGCACTTGAGGCCGGCCTCGATGACCTCCCACTTGGAGGAGTCGACCATCACCGGCACGCGGCAGATGTCGGGCTCGGCGGCGACCAGCTTGAGGAAGCGGTCCATGGCCGCGACCCCGTCGATCATCCCCTCGTCCATGTTGACGTCGATGACCTGCGCACCGGCCTCGACCTGCTGCCGGGCGACGGTCAGCGCCGCGCCGTAGTCGCCGTCGCGGATCAGCCGTCGGAAGCGGGCCGAGCCGGTGATGTTGGTGCGCTCGCCGACGTTGACGAACAGCGAGTCCCCGTCGACGGTCAGCGGCTCCAGGCCCGACAGCCGCAGCGCCGGCCGCCTCTCCGCCGGCGTCCGCGGCGCCGCGCCGTCGACCACCGCCGCGACGGCGGCGATGTGCTCGGGCGTGGTGCCGCAGCACCCGCCGACGACGTTGACCAGGCCGCTGGCGGCGAACTCGCCCAGGACGCCGGCGGTGTCGGCGGGGGCCTCGTCGTACTCGCCGAAGGCGTTGGGCAGGCCGGCGTTGGGGTAGCAGGAGACGAAGGTGTCGGCGACCCGTGCGAGCTCGGCGAGGTAGGGCCGCATCTCCTTGGCGCCCAGCGCGCAGTTGAGGCCGACGGCCAGCGGCCGGGCGTGCCGCACCGAGTGCCAGAACGCCTCGGTGACCTGCCCGGACAGCGTCCGCCCCGACGCGTCGGTGATGGTGCCGGAGATCATCACCGGCCAGCGGCGGCCGCGCTGCTCGAAGAGGGTCTCCAGCGCGTAGATCGCGGCCTTGGCGTTGAGCGTGTCGAAGATCGTCTCGACCAGCAGGATGTCCGCCCCGCCGTCGACCAGGCCGTCGGCCTGGGTCAGGTAGGCCTCGGCCAGCTCGTCGAAGGTGACGTTGCGGGCGCCGGGGTCGTTGACGTCGGGCGAGATCGAGGCGGTGCGGCTGGCCGGGCCGAGGGCCCCGGCGACGTACCGCGGCCTGTCCGGGGTGCGGGCGGTGACCTCGTCGGCGGCGGCCCGGGCCAGCCGCGCCGAGGCCAGGTTCAGCTCGTACGCCAGGTCGGACATGTCGTAGTCGCGCAGCGAGACCGCGTTGGCGTTGAACGTGTTCGTCTCGATGACGTCGGCGCCGGCGTCGAGGTACTCGCGGTGGATCCCGGCGATGATCTGCGGCTGGGTGATGCTCAGCAGGTCGTTGTTGCCCTGCAGGTCGCCCGGCCAGTCGGCGAAGCGCTCCCCGCGGTAGCCGGCCTCGTCGGGCCGGTCCCGCTGGATCGCGGTGCCCATGGCGCCGTCGAGCACCAGGATCCGCTCGCGCAGCAGCGCGGTCAGCTCCGCGGTGGCGTCCGGGCGCAGGTCCGGGGTCTCAGGCACGACGACCATGGTCGCATCCCGCGGCAACCCGATCGGTCACCTCGGGCCCGTTGGGGCACGGTGCCCCGGCCGGACCGACGTAGGCTTCCAGGGGTGATGGACCCGAAGTCCCCGTCCGAGGACCTGCCCGAGCTGACCGACCCCGTGGTGGTGGTCGCCTTCGAGGGCTGGAACGACGCCGGCGACGCGGCCACCGGGGCGCTCGAGCACCTGGAGCTGATCTGGGACGCCAGCCCGCTGGCCGCGCTGGACCCCGAGGACTACTACGACTTCCAGGTCAACCGGCCCACGGTCTCGCTCGTCGGCGGGGTCAGCCGGCGCATCGAGTGGCCCACCACCCGCGTGTCGGTGGCCCGCCCGCCCGGCTCCGAGCGCGACGTCGTCCTCATCCGCGGGATCGAGCCGAACATGCGGTGGCGCAGCTTCTGCGACGAGCTGATCGAGCTGTGCCGCGAGCTGGACGTGCGCACCGTCGTCGCCCTGGGCGCGCTGCTGGCCGACACGCCGCACACCCGCCCGGTGCCGGTGACCGGCTCGGCCTACGACGCTGAGTCCGCCGAGAAGTGGGGGCTGGAGACCTCCCGCTACGAGGGCCCCACCGGCATCCTCGGCGTCTTCCAGGACGCCTGCGTGCAGGCCGGGCTGCCGGCGATCAGCTTCTGGGCCGCCGTCCCGCACTACGTCTCCCAGCCGCCCTCGCCCCGCGCGACGGTCGCGCTGCTGCAGCGCGTGGAGGAGGTCCTCGAGCTCACCGTGCCGCTGGGCGCGCTGCCGCAGCAGGCCGAGGAGTGGGTCAAGACCGTCGACGAGATGGCCCAGGAGGACGACGAGGTCGTCGAGTACGTGCGCTCGCTGGAGGAGCGGGCCACCGAGGTCGACCTCTCGCAGGCCAACGGCGACTCGATCGCCCGCGAGTTCGAGCGCTACCTCCGCCGCCGCGGCTCCTCCCCCAACTGAGCGCCCCTCTCGGGCGGGAACCCAGGGACTTCCGCGCGCGAAGTGCTCGCCGGGTCGTCGGGGGTCGCTGGCAGGGTGACTCCCATGCAGCCACGCCTGGACCTGCTCACCGTCGCGGTCCCCGACCTCGACGCCGCCCGCCGCTTCTACGTCGACGGGCTGGGCTGGACGCCGGCCCTCGACGTCCCCGGCGAGGTGCTCTTCGTCCAGGTCAACCGCGGGCTGCTGCTGGCGCTGTTCGGCGCGACGGACCTCGCCGCGGACATGGGCGTGCCGGCCGGGGACGTCGTCGTCGGCGGCGGGTTCACCCTCGCGCACAACGTCGGCAGCCCCGAGGAGGTCCGGCAGGTCGTGGCCGACGCCGAGGCGGCCGGCGCCCGGGTGGTCAAGCCGCCGCAGCAGGCCGCCTTCGGGGGGTTCCACGCCTACTTCACCGACCCCGGCGGCGTCCGCTGGGAGGTCGCCCACAACCCGGGCCTGCGGGTCGACGACGACGGCACCGTGCACATCGGCGTGGTCGAGGGCTGACCCGTGCCCTACTCGCAGGAGCTCGCCGGGCGGGTCCGCGGCGTCCTGGCCGGCCGCGACGACGTCGAGGAGAAGCGGATGGTCGGCGGCGGCCTGTCGTTCATGGTCGCCGGGCGGATGTGCTGCGGCGTCACCCGGGAGGCGCTGATGGTGCGGGTCGGCGCGGACGCCGGGCCCGCGGCCCTGGCGGAGCCGCACGCGACGCCGATGACGCTCGGCGGCCAGGAGCTGGCCGGGTACGTGCTCGTCTCCCCCGAGGGCACCGCGGACGACGCCGCGCTGGAGGCATGGGTGTCGCGGGGGCTGGCCTTCGTCGCCGCCGGCCGGTAGCCGTCAGGCGACGCGCAGCAGCGGGCGCATCCGCGCGGTGGCGTCGCCGTCGAACAGCCGGTCGTGCGTGGTGAGCGCGAACCGGTCGGTCATGCCGGACACGTGGTCGACGACCTGGGTGGTGAGGTCGGCGCCGGCGTCGCGGTAGCTGGCCGGGATGAGCTCGGGGTGGGCCAGGTGGTGGTCGACCAGCCGGCGGATCACGTCGATCGCCAGCTGCTTCTGCCCGGCCGCCGTCTCCGAGGAGTAGACCCGCTCGAACATGAAGGCGCGCAGCTCGTGCATCGCCTCCAGCGGCTCGGGCGCCATGACCACCCGGCCGCCGTCGGCCAGCGACCCGGCGACGACGGCGTCGATCATCGCGCCGACCATCGCGCTGCCCGGCTCCCCGAACACCGCGCGGGCGCGGGCCGGCAGGTCGCCCGGCCGCAGCACCCCGGCGCGGACGGCGTCCAGGGCGTCGTGCGAGAGGTAGCCGATCCGGTCCGCGTAGCGGACGCACTCGGCCTCGCGGCTGGCCGGCGGTGGGCTGATCTTCCAGCTGTGCGCGCGGATGCCGTCGCGGACCTCCCAGGTGAGGTTGAGGTCCTCGAGCACCTCGACGATCCGCACCCCCTGGGCGGCGTGGTGCCAGCCGCCGGGCACGTAGGGCTCCAGCGCGTCCTCGCCGATGTGCCCGAACGGCGAGTGGCCCAGGTCGTGGCCCAGGGCGATCGCCTCGGCCAGGGTCTCGTTGAGGCCCAGGGCCCGGGCCAGCGCCCGCGCCACCTGGTCGACCTGCAAGGTGTGCGTGAGCCGGGTGACGAAGTGGTCGCCGTCGGGGTTCAGGAAGACCTGCGTCTTGTGCTTGAGCCGGCGGAAGGCCTTGGCGTGCAGGATCCGGTCGCGGTCGCGCTCGAAGGCGGTCCGCAGGGCGTCCTCCGGCTCGGGCCGGGCCCGGCCGCGGCTGGCCGAGGAGCGCGCGGCCGACGCCGCCAGGCGCTCCTCCTCCCGCTCGCGGGTGGCGCGGTCGGTGAGCCGGAAGCCGCCCATCAGCACTCCTGCAGCGCTGAGCTCACTGCGCACGAGTCCAGCGCCACCCCGAGCAGCGCGTCGACCGCGTCGCAGACGATGCCGGGGGCGCCCTCCTCCAGCGCCGGGTGGTCACCGGCGGCCAGGGTGCGGGCGGCCCAGTCGTCGACGACGGCGATGGCGCCGGGGCTGTCCAGGTCGTCGGCCAGCCGTTCCCGCAGCTGGGTCAGCACCGGCGCCGCCGCCGCGCCGGCGGGCAGGGCGGCGGCCCGCCGCCAGGTGGCCAGCCGCTTCTCGGCGTCGGCCAGCAGCTGCGGCGTCCACGCCCGGTCGGTGCGGTAGTGCCCCGACAGCAGCGCCAGGCGGATCGCCATGGGGTCCACGCCCTCGCCGCGCAGCTTGGAGACGAACACCAGGTTGCCGCGGCTCTTGCTCATCTTCTCGCCGTCCAGGCCGATCATCGCCGCGTGCACGTACGCCCGGGCAAAGGGCTCCTTGACCCCGGTGGCCGTGGCGGTCAGCGCCTCGGCGTGGACGGCGGAGTACTCGTGGTGCGGGAAGACGAGGTCGCTGCCCCCGCCCTGCACGTCGAAGGCCATGCCGATGGTGTCCAGCGCGATGGTGGCGCACTCGATGTGCCAGCCGGGCCGGCCGGCGGTGCCGCGCGGGCCGGCCCACGAGGGCTCGCCCGGGCGCTCGCCGCGCCACAGCAGCGGGTCGAGCCGGTTGCGCTTGCCGGGCCGGTCGGGGTCGCCGCCGCGCTCGGCGAAGTACCGCAGCATGGTCGCCTCGTCGTAGCGGGACTCCCCGCCGAAGCCCGGCGCCTGTGCCACGTCGTGGTAGACGTCGCCGGTGCCGTCGTCGAGGACGTAGGCCAGGCCCTCGTCGAGCAGCGACTCGATGTGCGCCACGATCCGCGGGATGGCCTCCACCGCGCCGACGTAGTCGTCGGGCGGCAGGACCCGCAGCGCCGTCATGTCCTCGCGGAACAGCGCCGTCTCGCGCATGCCGAGCACGACCCAGTCCTCGCCGTCGCGGTCGGCCCGCTCCAGCAGCGGGTCGTCGATGTCGGTGACGTTCTGCACGTAGTGGACGGCGTGCCCGGCGTCCCGCCACACCCGGTTGACCAGGTCGAAGGCGAGGTAGGTGGCCGCGTGGCCGAGGTGCGTGGCGTCGTAGGGGGTGATCCCGCAGACGTACATGCGGGCGATGCGGTCGGGGCTGGTGGCGACCACCTCTCCCCGCGCGGTGTCGTGCAGCCGGAGCGCAGGGCCGGTGCCGGGCAGGGTCGGCAGGAGCGGGGCGGGCCAGGAGAGCACGTAGCGAGCGTAGAGGCGGGCACCGACGCCGCCGCCGGGTCGTCCCCCGCCCGGGTCAGGCCCCCAGCAGGCGCGCGAGGCGGGCCAGCGCCATCCGCCAGCCCTCCTCGTTCTGCTCGGGCGGCACGCCGTCGGGGACGCCCTCGTGGACGGCGGTCAGCTGCGTGCCGCCGGCCGCGTCGCGCAGGGTGATCGTCGTCGTCATCTCGCCCTGCAGCGCCGGGTCGTCGGTCTCGAACTCGTCGACCTCGACCACGAGCTCGCCGGGGACCAGGCGGGGGAAGCGGGCGCGGTAGCTGTCGGTGTGCCCGCCGCTCTTGCCCGGGGTGGCCGGGTCGTCGTAGGTGAGCGAGACCCGGAACACCCCGCCGCCGAGCCGCTCGACCGCGCTGGTCATCCCGTCGGGGAAGCGCCAGCCGGCGATCAGGTCGGGCTCCGTGAGGGCGCGGTAGACGGCCTCGCGCGGCGCGGCGAGGTGCGCGGTGACCCGGGTGGTGCTCACGGCCAGGTGACCGCGTGCTTGTCGAAGGCCTCGCCGGTCTGGATGCCGACGACGCAGAACACCAGGCCGGCCGGGTCGGTCATCTGCCAGAACGAGCCCATGTCCCGGAGCCGGCGTGCGCCCAGGGCCTCGAGGCGGGCGACCTCGGCGGGGATGTCGTCGGTCTCGACGTCCACGTGCCAGCGCGGCGGCGTCCCCTCCCCCGTGCGCTGCACCTCGACGTGGAAGCCGTCGCCGAAGACGCCGAGGGAGTTCCAGTCGTCGTCGGAGGGGTCGGGCTCCACCGGGTGGCCGGTGGCGGCCGACCAGAAGTCCAGGCCGGCGACGTGGTGCTCCGGGGGGAGGTCCAGCAGCAGGATCGCCAGGCGCGAGCGGTGCGGCATGGGGACAACGTAGGGACCGGAGCCGCCCCCGCGAGTGGTCGTGCGCGCCGCGGGCGCGGAGGGTCCCCGGCGCGGTGCGACGGCGGGGCTCGGCGCAGGCCGGGACGGCACCCGGCCGCGGTGCGGTCCGGAGGACCGCGATGTGCTCAGAAGGGCGGCCAGGGCAGGGCGGGCCACTCGCCGCTGGGCTCGGGGTGCAGCTGGGTGCGCAGCAGCTCGGCGACGCGCTGCTGGGTGGCGCGCACCTCGCGGCGGGTGAGGTGCTCGTGGAGCTGCTCGCCGAGGTCGCCGCGCAGGTCGTCGGCCAGCCGCTCGAGGACCTCCAGGGCGGCCACCGGCAGCGGCTTGCCGGCCCAGCGCCACAGCAGGGTGCGCAGCTTGGGGTCGGGCGAGAAGCAGATGCCGTGGTCGACGCCGTACACGTGGCCCTCGGGCGTCGGGATGATGTGCCCGCCCTTGCGGTCGGCGTTGTTCACCACCGCGTCGAACACCGCCATCCGCCGCAGTCCGGGGTGGTCGGTGCGCACGAAGGCGGCCAGGTCGACCGACTCGTCGCCGTCCACCCACAGCTGGACCATGCCGGGGCCGAACGGGCCCTCCCGCAGCACGGTCGGCGGGACGACGTCCCACCCGGTGGCCTCGGAGACCAGCGCCGCGGAGACCTCGCGGCCGGCGAGCGTGCCGTCGGGGAAGTCCCACAGCGGCCGCTCCCCCGCCACCGGCTTGTACACGCACTCGGCGGCCAGGCCGTCGCAGCGGATCGTGCCGAAGAGCGTGACGTTGGAGGCGTCGAGCATCCGGCCCTCGAGGTCGATCTCGCCGTCGAGCAGCAGCCGCCGGGCCTCCTCGGCGCCGTCGGGCGCGCGCAGGTCCGGCTCGGCGCCGGCCGACTGCTCGCTCACCGGTGGCTCCCCCGGCGCGCGGACGGGCGCCGGCTCAGCGCCGGTAGCCGTTCTGCCGGGGGCAGACGTGCCCGGTCGGGTCCAGCGGCAGCGAGCACAGCGGGCAGGCGGGTCGGCCCGCGGCGACGACCCGGCGGGCCCGGGCCACGAAGGCCCGCGCGGCGCCGGGGCTGATGGTCACCCGCAGCGCGTCGGGGCCCTCGTCGCTGTCGGAGAGGATCGCGTCCTCCTCGATCGGCTCCTCGCCGGCGGCGACCGCCTCGACGACCACGGCCTGGGTCTGCGCGTCCCAGGCCAGGCCCATGGCGGCGACGCGGAACTCCTCGTCGACCGGCGCGGTGAGCGGGTCGAGGTCGTCGACGTCGGCGTCGGCCGGGACGACAGCGCCGGGCCGGGAGGCGACCTCGTCGAGCAGCTCGGCCATCCGGTCGGCGAGGACCTGCACCTGGCTCTTCTCCAGCGCGACGCTCACCACGCGGCCGGCGTCGTCGGAGGCCTGCAGGTAGAAGGTGCGGTCACCGGGCTGGCCGACCGTGCCCGCGACGAACCGGGACGGGCGCTCGAAGAGGTGGACCTGGCGCGGCACGCTGCCAGGTTACGCGGGCCCGGCGACGGGCCGCCGCTGGTCAGACGGTGGCCCCGGCGCCGCCGCCCACCACGGCGTCGGAGTCGGCCTTCCGCCGCCGCCGTCCCTTCTTCCTGGGCGGCACCAGCGCGCTGACGTCGCCGCCGCTGTCGTTGACCCGCAGCACGAACGGGCGGGTCTCGGTGTAGCTGACCACCGAGATCGAGGCGGGGTCGACGACGATCCGCTGGAACTGGTCCAGGTGGAGGCCGAGGGCGTCGGCGAGCACGGCCTTGATCACGTCGCCGTGGGAGCAGGCCAGCCAGACGGCGTCCGGTCCGAGGCGGGCGTTCCACTCGCGGACCGCGGCCACCGCCCGCGCCTGGGTCTGGGCCAGCCCCTCCCCCTCCGGCCCGGGGAAGACGGCGGCCGACGGGTGGGCCTGGACCACCTTCCACAGCGGCTCCTTGACCAGCTCCTTGAGCGGCCGGCCGGTCCAGTCGCCGTACCGGGCCTCGCCGAGCCGGTCGTCGGTCCGCAGCTCCAGGTCCCGGCCGGCGAGGACGGCGCCGGCGGTCGCCCGGCAGCGCTCCAGCGGGCTGCTGACCACCGCCGCGAGCGGCACCGGCGCCAGCCGCTGCCCGACCGCGGCCACCTGCGCCTGCCCGGTCTCGTCGAGCTGGACGCCCGGGGTCCAGCCGGCGAGGACGCCGCCGGTGTTGGCCGTCGTCCGGCCGTGCCGCAGCAGGATGACGGTGGTCACGGCGCCGAGCCTAGGCGCTGGTCAGGGGGTCGTCTCCGCAGGCAGCGGGTCGAGCACCCCGGCGCCCACCAGCGCCAGCAGCGCCAGGCCCAGGACGACGCGGTAGACGACGAACGGCGTGAAGCTGCCGCGGTCGAGGTAGCGCAGCAGCCAGGCGATCACGACGTAGCCCACCGCGAAGGCGATGACCGTGGCCAGGACCGTCGGCCCCCAGGAGATCGGCGCCCCCTCGGTGTCACCGGCCAGCGCCTCGTAGGTCTGGAAGCCGCCGGAGCCGAGCACCGCCGGGATGGCCAGCAGGAACGAGTAGCGGGCCGCGGCGGCGCGGGTGAAGCCGAGGAACAGGCCGGCGGTGATCGTGCCCCCGGAGCGGGAGACGCCGGGCACCAGCGCCATCGCCTGCGCCAGGCCGAAGGTGATGCCCGACCGCGCGGTCAGGTCGGTCAGCTCGCGCTGCTTGCGGCCCACGCGGTCGGCCCAGAACAGCACCAGCGAGAAGGCGACCAGCGAGATGGCGACGATCCGCAGGTCGCGCAGCGTCGTCTCGATGTCGTCCTGGAACAGCAGCCCGAGGACGACGATCGGGATGCTGCCGACGATGATCAGCCAGCCCATCCGGGCGTCGGGGTCGCCGCGCAGCTCGCGCCGGGTCAGCGACAGCACCCACTGCCGGATGATCCGCCAGATGTCGGTGCGGAAGTAGAGCAGCACCGCGAGCTCGGTGCCGATCTGCACGATCGCGGTGAACGCCGCGCCCGGGTCGTCCCAGCCGAAGGCCTCCCCCACCACGCGCAGGTGCGCGCTGGAGGAGATCGGCAGGAACTCGGTGAGCCCCTGCACCAGCCCCAGGACGACGGCCTCGAACCAGCCCATCGCGCCTCAGCCCCCGACCGTCGGAGTCGCTGGGGGACGGTTTCCGCACTCGGGCGACTCCACAGGCACGGGCACCCACCCTAGGTGGCCGGTCCCGCGCAGCCCGCCCGGCACGCCGTCCCCAGGAGGCCCGCGCGCCCCCGGCCGGGGGCCGGTGCCGCCGGTAGGTTGGCACCTCGTGGAACAACGGGCGCTGGGGCGCAGCGGCCTGGTCGTCTCCCGGCTGGCGCTGGGCACCATGACCTGGGGCCGGGACACCGACGAGGACGAGGCCGCGATGCAGCTGACGGCCTTCGTCGACGCCGGCGGCACGCTCGTGGACACCGCCGACGTCTACTGCGACGGGGAGAGCGAGCGCACGCTGGGCCGCCTGCTGTCCGACGTCGTCCCCCGGTCGGAGGTCCTGGTCGCCACGAAGGCGGTGGGCCGGACCGGGCCCGGGCCGATGGGCCGGGGCGCCTCCCGCGGGCACCTGCTCGCCGCGCTCGACGCCTCGCTGGACCGGCTCGGCCTGGACCACGTCGACCTGTGGCAGCTGCACGCCTGGGACGAGCACACCCCGATCGAGGAGACGCTCGCCGCGTGCGACACCGCCGTCGCCTCCGGCCGCACCCGCTACGTCGGGATCAGCAACTTCACCGGCTGGCAGACCGCCCAGGCCGCCACCTGGCAGCGGGCCTGGCCCGGCCGGGTGCCGCTGGTCAGCACCCAGGTCGAGTACTCGCTGCTGCAGCGCGGCGTAGAGCGCGAGGTGGTGCCGGCCGCGGAGGCGCTCGGCCTGGGTGTGCTCGCGTGGTCCCCGCTGGGCCGCGGGCTGCTGACCGGCAAGTACCGGCACAGCACCCCCAGCGAGTCCCGCGGCGCGTCGCCGCAGTGGCAGGGCTTCATCGACGGGCTGCGCTCCGCCGACTCCGACCGGATCGTCGAGGCCGTCATCACCGCCGCCGAGGGCCTGGGCACCACGCCGCTGGCCGTCGCGCTGGCCTGGGTTCGCGACCGGCCCGGCGTCGTCGCGCCGGTGGTCGGCGCCCGCACCGCCGCGCAGCTGCAGGCCTCCCTGGACGCCGAGGCCGTCCGGCTGCCGGCCGCCATCCGCACGGCGCTGGAGGACGTCTCCGCGCCGCACTTCGCCTACCCGGAGCGCCGGTGAGCACGCCCGACCCGGTCTTCGCCGCCTTCTGCGCCGCCGGGCTGTGGCCCGGGCTGGGCAAGCGCGCGGCCGCCGAGCTGCCCGCCGCCGGCATCACCACCGCCGACGACGTCACCGCCGACCGGCTGCTCAAGCTGCCGCGGGTCGGTAAGCAGCGGGCCGAGCGGCTCTTCTCCGGCTTCCTGTCCGCCGCGCCCACCTACGAGGTCGTGGGCCTGCTCGTGGGCGCGGGGCTGGACGCGAAGCTGGCCGCCGGGGCCGCCGACGCGCTGGGCCCGGACGCCGCCCGCCGGCTGCGCGACGACCCGTGGGCGCTGCTCGGGCTGACCGGGGTGGGCCTCGGCGACGCCGACCGGCTGGCCATCGCGCTGCTGCCCGGTGCCGACCGGCAGGACACCCGCCGCGGCCGGGCGATCGTCGCCCTCACCCTGCGGACGGCGACCCGCGACGGGCACACCGTGCTGCCGGTCGACCTCGTGGTCGCCGCGCTGCGGGCCGAGGGCGTCACCGACCCGGCGGCGGCGATCGTGGCCGCGGTCGACTCCGGCGAGGTGCTGGAGCACGAGCCGCCGGAGCCCGACTGGGACGAGGACTCGAACAAGGAGCCCCCCGAGCCCGACCCCGCGCTGCGGATGCTGTCGCTGGCCCGCTACGGCATGGCCGAGGAGGCCGTGGCCGAGAACGTGGCCCGGCTGATGGCCACCGCGGAGCGGATCGCCGACCCCGCCGCCGTCCGCTCGGTGGCCAAGGGGCTGGACGAGGCGCAGAAGAAGGCGGTCGCGCAGGTGCTGTCGGCCGGCGTCTCGCTGCTGACCGGCGGGCCGGGCACGGGCAAGAGCCGCACCGTGGCCGCCGTCGTCAAGCTGCTCATGGCCAAGGGCAGCGAGGTGGCGCTCGCCGCCCCGACCGGCCGCGCGGCCAAGCGGCTGGAGGAGCTCACCGATCACCCGGCGGTCACCGTGCACCGGCTGCTGGGCGCGCAGGGCACGACCGGCGGCTTCTCCCGCAACGAGGAGTGGCCGCTGGACGCCGACGTCGTCGTGGTCGACGAGGCCTCGATGCTCGACGTCGAGCTCACCGCGGCGCTGCTGGAGGCCTGCCAGGACGGCACCCACCTGGTGCTGGTGGGCGACCCGGCGCAGCTGCCCTCGATCGGGCCGGGGCACGTGCTCGGCGACCTGATCGACTCCGGCGTCGTGCCGGTCACCGAGCTGACCACCCTGTACCGGCAGGCCGAGGGCGGGGCGATCGCGCGGCTGGCCAACGCCGTCCGCTCCGGCGAGCTGCCGCCGGTCGACTCCCCCGACCGCGAGGTCGTCGTCGTCCCGGCGACGGGCAGCGCCGAGGCCGCCCGGCGCGTCGTCCAGCTGGTCACCGACTCGATCCCGCGGGCGCTGAGGATCGACCCGGCGACGGTGCAGGTGGTGACGCCGGTGCACCGCGGGCCGGCCGGCACCATCGAGCTCAACAAGGCGCTCAAGGAGAAGCTGAACCCGGGCGACGGCACGGTGTGGGGCTTCGACGTGGGCGACCGGGTCGTGGCCACCGCCAACCACCTGGACCTGGAGCCGATCGGCTTCGCCAACGGCGAGACCGGCGTGGTCACCGGGACCGGCGACGGGTCGCTCGACGTGGCCTTCGCCTCCGGGCCGGTCACCGTCAACGGGACGGCGCTGTCGGACCTGCGCCACGGCTGGGCGATCACCGTGCACCGCGCCCAGGGCTCGGAGTGGCCGGGCGTCGTCGTCGTGCTGCCGCCGGAAGCGGGCGGGATGCTCTCGCGGCCGCTGGTCTACACCGCGCTCACCCGCGCGCAGTCGCACCTGTCGATCGTGCACGCGTCCGGCGCCGCGCTGGCGCGGGCGGTCCGGGAGGTCGACGTCCGGCCCCGGCGCACCCGGCTGGCCCGGCTGCTCGCCGAGACCCTCGGCGGACAGGAGTGACGGTGCACCTGCACACCGAGAGCTGGGGGGCGGGCGGTCCCCGCGCACTGCTGGTGCCCGGCATCACCTCGACCGCGGCGACGATGTGGGAGGTCGGCGAGGGGCTGGCCGCCGCCGGCTGGACCGCGGTGGCGGTCGACCTGCCCGGCCACGGGGACAGCCCTCCGGCCGCCTCCCACCGCTTCGCCGACGTCGCCGAGACGGTCGCGGCGCAGCTGGGCGACGGCTGGGACCTCGTCGTCGCGCACTCGCTGGGCGGTGCGATCGCGACCGTGCTGCTCGCCGCGCACCCCGCGACCGCGGCGCGGGCCCTGCTGGTCGACCCGGCGCTGCGGGTCCCCGACGACGTCGCCGACGGGCTGGCTCCCGAGCTGCGGCGGGACCAGGCCGGGCAGACCGAGGCGCTGGTGGCCGCGGCGAACCCGCACTGGCACCCCCGCACGGTCGCCGAGCGGGTCCGGTCCACCCGCAGCACCGACGTCGCCGCGGTCGAGGGCTACGCGGCCGACAACCGCCCGTGGGACGTCCGCGCCGCCGCCCGGGCGGTGCGCGTGCCGGTCCACGTCCTGGTGCCGACCGACGACCCGCTGGTCACGGGCGACCAGGTGCACGAGCTCACGGGGGTGACCGACCCGCCGTGGACCTTCGAGACCGTGCCCGACACGACGCACTCGCTGCACCGGGACCGGCCCGCCCTCGTCGTCGACCGGGCGCTGGGGTCCGCGCGCCGCTAGGCCCGCGCGCCCGCGCGGCGCAGCAGGTGCCGGGTGGCCGCCTGCAGCTGCCCGGCGCAGCCGAGCGGCCGCGGGAAGGGCACCCGGACGTCGGTGTGCCCGCCGGGGCGCTCGACGCGCAGCCGGTAGCCGAACCGGTCCAGGGCCAGCGGGCGGACGGCGTCGTCCCGGCCGACCGTGCCCACCGGCAGCAGCCGCGCCAGGGCGGCGAGCACCTCGGGGTGGCAGCGGTCGACGTGGGTGAGCATCCGGGTCTCGACCGGCAGCAGCGGGTCGGGCCGGGCGGCGGCGAAGTCCCCGGGGCCCACCTCGGTGCACCGCTCCCCCTCGCGCAGCACGACCTCGGCGAGGTCCAGCCGCAGCAGGGCGGCGCCCGACCCGACGTCGAGCAGGTCGCCGGCGGGGCGGACCTCGGCGAACTCCAGGGCCGCGGCGCGCAGGTCGCGCGCGGGCACCGGCGTCAGCCAGCCCGACAGCCACAGCCGGGCGCGGACCGGGTCGCGCAGCGGCACCGGCGCCCGGTCGCAGACCATGAGCAGCGCGCTGACGTCCCGGCCGGGGCTGGCCTCGACGGTGGCGGCGGCCTCCCCGTCGGCCCGCACGAGCACCAGCAGGCGCCCGTCGCCGGTCACCGCGTGGGCCAGCGGGCGGGCCGGTTCGCGGCCGGCCACGCACAGCGCGGCGGCGGTGCGGGCGGCCACCGTGCGGGCCCGCTCGGCGGGGGCGGCGGGTGCGTCCGTGGCGGCGGCGGCCGGTCCGGAGCCGGTCGAGGTGCTCATGTTCCCCTCCGAGCGATCGAGTTAGGGAAGCCTAACCAAATCGTCCGGTCGAGGGGAAGCCGTCAGAGGTTGCCGGCGATCGCGCGGCTCAGGTTGCGCCGCAGCACCCGCGGCAGCGCCGCCAGGTTCAGCAGCAGCCCCAGCGACAGGACGGCGACCAGCCAGAAGCCGGCGCCCGCGCCGCCGTCGGCGACCGCCAGGACGACGGCCAGCACCAGCGCCGCCGCGCCCAGCACGGTCATGCCGACGGCGATCCCCCGGCGCCGCGGGTGCTCGCGCTCCTGCTCGTCGACCGACCGCAGGACCGCCCGCGACCACTCGACGACCGCCGGCCGCAGCCGCTCCTCCTCGGCCCGCCGGCCACGGGCCATCGCCCGCTGGACGCGCAGCGAGTCCCCGGCCTCCAGGCCGTGCCGCTCGAGCAGCCCGGCCGGCGCCTCGGTGCCCACCGTCGCCCAGAAGCGGCGGCCGCCGACGGCGAAGCCCACCAGCGGGGCGAGCACGGCGACGACGAGCGCGAGGACGGTCCACACGCACGGCAGCATGCCCGTTCGAGGGCTCCGAGCGGGGCGCCGGATCCCCGGCGGGCACGGTCAGGAGATGCGCTCGTCCTCGTCGAGGGGGACGTCGGCCTCCTGCTCCAGGACGTCGGCGTCGTCGGCCTCCCGGTAGCCCACCGCCGTGGGCCGCCCGGCCTCGCCCGGCCGGGCGGCCAGCTGCTGCTCCAGGGCGTCGGCCTCGGGCACGTCGTCGCCGGCCGGCGGCGTGGCGGCTCCGGCGGTGGCCGGGGCGGGGGGCTCGAGCAGGGCGTCCTGCTCGGCGCGGTCGGCGTCGTTCGCGCCGTCGATACCGGGCTCGGTCACGTCGTCCTCCTCGCTGGGTCGGGCCGGGGTCGCGTCCATCCTGCCGTCGCGCCGCGGGCCCGGCTCGGTGGGTGGGCGCCCGGGTGTCCGCCGGGTGACGGGCCGGCGAACGGCGTGGCACCATCGGCCGGGTGGAGGCGGCCGGGGACTACGAGTTCGCGCCGCTGCGGATCCCGCCGGGCACGTCCCGGTCCGCAGCGGCGACCATGCTGAGCCTGCAGGCGGACACCGGCGGCTGGGAACTGGCCCGCTTGCAGCTGCACCCCGACGGCACGCGCAAGGTGATCCTGCGCCGTCGTGCCCGGCTCTCCTACCTCCCCGGCCCGCACATCTAGGCCGTACGTCTCACCCGGCCCCCGCTGGCCCGCGGGCCGGGTGTCGTGCCAGGGTCGCTGCGGGCGAGACCCGCCCGGACCCCGGCCCGGGTGGAGGACCCCCGTGAACCAGCACCTCGACGACCGCCTCAAGTTCCTGCGCGCCTTCCTGGCCAACCCCCGCCAGGTGGGCGCGATCCTGCCCACCTCCCGCTGGGCGGTGCGGGACATGCTCGACCTCGGCGACGTGCCCGACGCCAAGCTCGTGGTCGAGCTCGGCGCCGGCACCGGCGTGCAGACCGGCGAGCTGCTGGCCCGCCTCGGCCCGGAGGCGGAGCTGGTCGCCGTGGAGATCGACCCGCAGCTGGCCGAGCTGCTGGCCGGCCGCTACCGCGACCCGCGCCTGCACGTGGTCTGCGACTCCGCCGAGAACCTCGACGAGCACCTCGACGGCCGGCAGGCCGACATCGTCGTCTCGGCGCTCCCCTACACGTCGTTCGCGCCGGACCTGCGCCGGCGCATCCTGGACGTGCTGCCGCGGATCGTCGCGCCCGGCGGCGCGGTGCTGGTGATCCAGTACTCGCCGCTGATCCTCAAGGAGCTGCGCCGCCGCTTCGCCGCGGTGCGGCTGCGCATGTCGCCGTGGAACGTGCCGCCGGCGGTGCTGTTCGCCTGCCGGGAGCCGCGGGTGGACTGACCGCGCGGGGACGGCGCGGCTCCCAGCGGATCCACAGGGACGTCCCAGGGCGCGCCCTGGCCGGTCACCGACGGTGGACGGGACAGCACACCGCGTCCCCAGGAGTCCCCGTGAGCCACCCGTCCTCCCCCGGTCCCACCTTCGAGGGCCGCCCGCTGCCCCGCCCCGGCGAGGAGCTCGTCGACCAGGGGCTGGGCTTCGACGTCGGCACGCTGATGAGCCGCCGCCGCCTGCTCGGGCTCCTCGGCGTCGGCGCCGCCACCCTCGGCCTGGCCGCCTGCGGTGGGGACGGCGGCGCGGCGAGCGCGACGTCCTCCTCGTCCTCCTCCTCGTCGTCGTCGGCGGGTGCGGGCGGGACGACGGCGGCCGTGACCGGCGAGATCCCCGACGAGACGGCCGGCCCCTACCCGGGCGACGGCTCCAACGGGCCCGACGTCCTCGAGCAGTCCGGGATCGTGCGCAGCGACATCCGCGAGAGCTTCGGTGAGTACAGCGGCACCGCCGAGGGCGTGCCGATGACGCTCGAGCTGACCATCAGCGACCTCGCGAACGGCGGGGTGCCGTTCGAGGGCGTCGCCGTCTACGTGTGGCACTGCACCCGGGAGGGCGGCTACTCGCTGTACTCCGCGGGCGTCACCGACCAGAACTTCCTGCGCGGCGTGCAGGTCGCCGGCAGCGACGGGCGGGTCACCTTCACCAGCATCTGGCCCGCCTGCTACGACGGGCGGTGGCCGCACGTCCACTTCGAGGTCTACCCGGACCAGGCGTCGATCGCCGACTCGACGAGCGCGATCGCCACCTCGCAGGTCGCGCTGCCGCAGGACGTCTGCGAGACCGTCTACGCGACCGCCGGCTACGAGGCGTCGGTGGGCAACCTCTCCCGGGTCAGCCTGACCGGCGACAACGTGTTCGGCGACGACGGCGGCGCGAGCCAGCTCGCGGCCGTCACCGGCAGCGCGTCCGGCGGCTACACGGTGCGGCTGGCCGTCGGGGTCGACACCACCACCGAGCCGACCGGCGGCGGCGCCGCGCCCGGCGGGGACGGCGCCCCGCCCGGCCGGCCGTCCTGAGCGGCTGCGCCGTCGTCCCGGCTAGCGCATGTCCTTCGGGCGCAGCGCCTCCGGGACGACCGCGGCCTCGCCGGCCTCGGTCCGGGCCGCCGGCACGCCCTTGAACCTGTAGTTCACGACCCCCACACCGGGCTGGACCACGTAGGCCGCGCCGGGCTCGCCCTCGGCCCAGGCCATCACCATGGCGTCGGCGACCTCCTCGGCGGTGAGCACGGGGAAGCCGGCGGCGGTGAACTCGTGCCGGATCCGGTCGATGATCGCGGTGTCGGCGAAGCCGGGGCAGATGGCGGAGATCCGGGTGCCCTCGCGGGCCAGGCGCGGGGCCATCGACCGGACGAAGGCGATGGCCCCGCCCTTGGCCACGCTGTAGCCGGGGTCGGTGGCCATCGGCGAGAGCCCGGCCAGCGACGCCGTCACCACGATCGCTCCCCCGCCGGCCCGGGCGATCGCCGGCCGCGCGGCCTGCACGCCGTAGACGACGCCGAACAGGTCGATCTCCACGACCCGCATGAACTCGTCGAGGTCGAGGGCGTCGTCGCTCTTGGCGGCGGAGATGCCGGCGTTGAGGTAGGCGGCGTCGAGGCGGCCGTGCTCGGCCTCGACCTGCGCGACGACGGCCTCGTTGGCGGCGCGGTCGGTGACGTCGAGGGCGACGAACGGGCAGCCGAGGTCGGCGGCGACCGACCGGTTGCGCTCGCTGTCGAGGTCGGCGAGGACGGCGGTCACCTCCCGCTCGCGCAGCTTCGTGGCGAGGGCCCGGCCGAAGCCGCCGGTCCCCCCGGTGATCAGTGCGACGGAACCGGGCGCAGGAGTGGTCACCCCGGCATCACACCACCCGCTCAGGCCGAGCGCAGGAACCGGTCCAGCACCCGGATGCCGAAGCGCAGCGACTCCACCGGCACCCGCTCGTCGATGCCGTGGAACAGCGCGGCGAAGTCCAGCTCCGGGGGCAGCCGCAGCGGGGAGAAGCCGAAGCAGCGGATGCCCAGGCGCTCGAAGCTCTTGGCGTCGGTGCCGCCGCTCATCGTGAACGGCACCGGGCGGGCGCCGTCGTCCTCGCTCCGCAGCGCGGCGACCATGGCGTCGACGACGGGGCCGTCGAACGTCGTCTCCACCGCCTGGTCGTGGACGATCCACTCGCGCTGGACCCCCTCGCCGATCAGGCTCGCCAGCTGGCGCTCGAACTCCTCCTCCTGACCGTGCAGGAAGCGGCCGTCGACGGTGGCGCTCGCGGTGCCGGGGATGACGTTGGTCTTGTAGCCGGCGTCGAGCATCGTGGGGTTGGCGGTGTTGCGCAGCGCCGCGCCGATCATCCGGCTGATGCTGCCCAGCCTCGCCAGGGCCTGCTCGGGCTCGTCGGGGTCGATCTCGATCCCGTAGGCGTCGCTGACCGCGTCGAGGAAGGCGCGCATCGGCGGCGTCAGGACGGTGGGCAGCCGGGTGGAGCCGATCCGCGCCACGGCCTGGCACAGCCGGGTGACGGCGTTGTCGTCGTGCACGAACGAGCCGTGCCCGGGGCGGCCGGACGCGGTGAGCCGCATCCAGGCCAGGCCCTTCTCCGCGGTCTGCACCAGGTAGAGGCGCAGGTCGTCGCGGACGGTGATGCTGAAGCCGCCGACCTCGCTGATCGCCTCGGTGCAGTCGGCGAACAGGTCGGGGTGCTCGTCGACGATCCAGCGGGCGCCGAGGGTGCCGCCGGCCTCCTCGTCGGCGAGGAAGGCAAGCACGATGTCACGCTCGGGACGGACGCCGGTGCGGGCCCAGTCCCGGACCAGCGCGAGCACCATCGCGTCCATGTCCTTCATGTCGACCGCACCCCGGCCCCAGACGTAGCCGTCGCGCACCTCGCCGGAGAACGGGTGGACGCTCCACTCGGCCGGGTCGGCGGGGACGACGTCGAGGTGGCCGTGCACCAGCAGCGGCGGGCGGCTGCTGTCGGTGCCGGGGATGCGGGCGACCAGGCTGGCCCGCCCGCGCTCGGACTCGTAGACCTCCGACCCGATGCCGACCTCGTCGAGCAGGCCGGCGACGTGCTCGGCGGCGGCCCGCTCCCCCTTGCCGGTGGCGGTGTCGCCGGTGTTGGTGGTGTCGATCCGGATGAGGTCGCTGAGCAGCTCGGCGACCTCGTCCTGGGCGCGGCTCAGCGGGGCGTTCGGCACGCGGTCGTTCGGCTCGGCGTCCACCCGGCGAGCGTAGGCGCCGGGGACGGGCCGGTCAGGTCGTGACCCAGGTGAACAGCGCGTTCCCCCCGAGCACGCCCACCACTGCCGCGAGCAGGTAGAAGACCCACCACGGCCAGGTGCTCGGGCGCTCGGGCGGGGTCACCCCGTCACCTCCTCGCGCAGGGTGGCCGCCTTGGCCAGCCGGTACTCCTCGTCGGTCAGCTCACCGGAGGCGTGCAGGGCCGCCAGGCGCTCGAGCCGGCCGGCGATCGACATGGCCGAGGCGCGCGGGTCGTCGGCGTACGGGGCGTCGCCGCCGGGGAGGTCGTCGGCGGCCGGTGCCGACGTCGGCTGCCGTCGCTGCCTCGGCTCCTCCGGCTCCCCGAGGTGCGGGTGGTGGACGACGACCGGCGGCGGGCCGGCCTGCCTCCGGCGCGCCCTCCGACGGTCCGTGAGCAGCGAGAGCGCGAGCAGCAGCGGCGCGGCGCCCATCGCCACGAAGAGCAGACCGCAGAAGACGAAGCCGCCGATGACGCCGCCGGAGCCGTCGGGCGGGTCGAAGCCGTCCTCGAGGAAGTTCCAGCCGAGGGTCAGGAACAGCGCCGGCCAGCCCAGCCACAGCACGCCCGGGGCGCCGAGCACCGAGCTGCCGTAGAGGGTGCCGATCACGCACACCAGCGCGAGGGCGAGCACCAGGAGCACCGCCGTCCCGGTGCCGTCGGGGCACGGCTGGGCGGAGACGTACGGGCCGCCGTCGGCACACGAGCCGCCGATGGCGGTGACCGACCGCATGAGCAGCGAGAGGACCGTGATGGCCGCCGCCCCGGCGGCGACGCCCAGGCCGAGCGCCACCACGGCGCGGACACGGACGGCCAGCGGCCGCGGCTCCGTCGTCGTCACCGACCACCTCCGACCGCGCAGGACCGCTGCGGAGGCTAGGGCCGACACAACGGTCAGCGGAAGGCGCAGGGGTGCGTCGACGCCCGGCGGGCGTCTTGTAGTCTGGTCCCGCACTCGTCCGGGTGGCGGAATGGCAGACGCGCTAGCTTGAGGTGCTAGTGCCCTTTATCGGGCGTGGGGGTTCAAGTCCCCCCTCGGACACAGCAGAGAGCCCCCGTGGTCAGCGACCGTGGGGGCTCTTCCCTTTCTCGAGCCGGCGAGCTCGCCCGTCGCCGCCGGCATCCCCCGGGGGCACGTGGCCCGCGGGGACGGCGGCACGTGACCGCACGTCCTCCTGGCGGAACCGTGTCCTGGTCGCGGCCGACCGCGGGGAGGCACCGTCGTGCAGACATGCTTCACGGAGCTGGTCGGCTGTTCGGTCCCCATCCAGCAGGCGCCCCTGGGGGCGGTGGCGTCGTCGGACCTGGCGGTCGCGGTCGCGGACGCGGGCGGTGTCGGCACCGTCTCCGCGCTCGGGGTGCCGACCGAGGTCCTCGTCCGCCGCCTGGACGACATGCGGCGTCGCACGAGGGGCGTGCTCTCGGTCAACGTCCTCCTCGAGGACACCGACGAGGACGCCCTCGTCGCCGCCGCGGAGCGGGTGCAGGTGGTCGACTTCTTCTGGTTCCACCCCTCGCCGCGTCTGGTGGAGCTCGTCCACCGGTCGGGGGCACTGGTCAGCTGGCAGGTCGGGTCCGTGGAGGAAGCGCGCGCTGCTGCGGACGCCGGCTGCGACCTGGTCATCGCACAGGGCCGCGAAGCCGGCGGCCACCTCCGGGGTGACCGGGCACTGCTGCCCCTGCTGCGGCAGGTCCTCGACGCGGTGCCGACCCCGGTGCTCGCCGCCGGCGGCGTCGCCGACGCCCGCAGCTTCGCGGCGGTGGTGGCCGCCGGAGCGGACGGAGCGAGGGTCGGCACGCGGTTCGTCACGGCGTCCGAGTCCGCCGCACACCCCGCGTACAAGCAGGCACTCGTCGATGCTGCCGGCGACTGCACCGTCGTCAGCGACGCGTTCGCCCGAGACTGCCCCCTCTGCGTCTCCCGCCCACGGCACCGGGTCCTGCGCAGCGCCGTCGAACGAGTCGCGTCCTCGGACTCCGACGTGGTGGGAACGGTGAAGACGGGCGGCCGGCAGGTGGCGCTCCCGCGCGGGGCCGGCCTGCCACCGATCACCGCCGTCGACGGGGACGTGGGGGCCATGGCGCTGTACGCAGGGATGGGCGTCGGCTCGGTCACCGCCGTCCAGCCAGCAGCAGGTGTGATCGACGACCTGATGGCCGTCTCGTCTCCCGCGACGTGACCCCGACCCACGTACACCGCCGCGGGACCCGGTCAGCCGCCGGCTCACGCCCCTCGGGCCGGGCTCGGCCCATGTCGCGGCGCGGGGCCTCGACCCGGGCGAGCGGGTTCCCCGGGGTACCCGGCAGGTCCTGCGGTTCGCACGTCACGCGGACGCGTCGGCCGGCCTGGGTCGAGGCTGGAGCGGGGCGCCCGTCAGGCCGGCTGGAGCCGGCCCATCGTGACCGCGGTCGGGGCCTCGTCCACCGGCCAGTCCCGCATGGTCAGGCCAGTGATGTGCGGGTGCGCGGCCAGGGCAGCGCCGAGGTCGCCGGCGAGGAACGCCCGATAACCTGCCTCGTCATCCCACAGGTACACCCCGCCGAACTGACCGTCCGGCGACCTCAGCCAGATCTTGCTCAGCAGACCGGGCACCGCCGCGAACGCCGGAGCGAGCTGCTCGGCGCACGCTGCGGCCCACGCCTCCGCGGTGATCCCGGTGAGCCGGTACTCGAACACCGACACGTGCATGCCTTCTCCTCCCCCATCCCAGCCGTCGAGGCCTGACACGGTGCCCCGCGACGAGGGGCGCCGAACAGAGACCTCGGGCCCCATGAGGGCCGTCGGTCGAAGCCCCAAGGGCCCTCCTCGAAGGACGGAGCGCGGACGCACAGCGATCTCAGCGGGGCGCGAGCCCCGTGCGATAGGCGTAGGCGACGGCCTGGGCGCGGTCGCGGGCACCGGTCTTGGCGAAGATGTGGTTGACGTGCGTCTTCACGGTGGCCTCGCTGACGACGAGCCGCGCGGCGATCTCGGCGTTGGACAGGCCCTCGGCGATGAGGCCCAGCACCTCCGCCTCGCGTCGGGTGAGGTCGTCGGGCAGGGTTCGACCGGCCGCCGTCTCGATGCCAGCCGGTTGACCACCGAGGTTCTCGACGACCCGCAGCTGCGCGGCGGCGTCCAGGACCATCTGCCCGGAGACAACCGCCGTGATCGCCCGCGCGATCTCGTCCGCCCCCGCGTCCTTGGTCAGGTAGCCGCGGGCGCCGGCGCGCAGGGCACCCACCACGGACTCGTCATCGGCGTAGGTGGTCAGTGCCAGGACCGCCACGGCGGGGTGTCCCGCGCGGATGCGCCGGGTTGCCTCGATCCCGTCCATGCGCGGCATGCGCAGGTCCATCAGGACCACGTCGGGACGGAGTCGGTCCACGGCGTCGAGCGCCTGCTCGCCGTCCTCGGCACTGCCGACCACGTCGATGCCGGGGAGCAGCCCCAGCAGCATGGCCAACCCGTCGCGCACCACCCGCTGGTCGTCGACGACGAGGACGCGAACCGTCACGAGGCCACCGGGACGGTGAGCTCGACGCGGAAGCCGTTCGTGCCGTGCGTGGCACGGAACCGTCCACCCAGCAACTCCGCCCGTTCGGCGATGCCGGTCAGGCCGTACCCGGTCGAGCCGGACGCGGGCTCTCGGGCCGGCGTACCGCCGTGGTCCTGGACGACGACGACCACCTCGGTGCTCGCCCATCGGATGGTCACCTCGGCCATCGCGTCCGGCGCGTGCTTGCGGACGTTGCTCAGCCCTTCCTGCACGGTGCGGTACACGGCCAGCCGCGCCTCGGGACCCAACGGCACGGGAGCCCCGCTGACTGTCAGCGTGCAGCTGCCGCCGGACCGGCGGTGTTCCTCGACCAGCTGCGGCACCAGCTCCGGCCCCGGCAGCTCGTCGCCCCGCAGCGTGGCCACGGCCCGCCGGGCCTCGGAGAGACCGGCCCGGGCCAGCTCGTGGGCGCTGTCGACGGCGGTCACGAGCTCGGGCGCCGCCTGACCGGCCCGGGCCAGCAGGCGGGCGCCCTCGAGGTGGACCGCCAGGGGTACCGCGGCCAGGGTCGAGCGGATCATGCCGGTCGAGTACTCGCCGGTGATCAGCAGCGTGCCGAGCACCGCGATGGTCAGCATGCCGAGCTGGAAGCCGCCGGACACCACCTCGGCGCCGGTCAACGCGGCCGTCGCGGCCGCCGTCGCGGGATCTGTGGCGACGGCGTCGAGGGAGAACGCCACGGCCAGGGAGACGCCGACGATCAGCACCACGGTCGCCGTGAGCACCCACCAGGTGGACCGCAGGGACAGCAGCTTGATCCACTCCGCGCGTAGTACGCCGGTGAAGGTCAGGCGGGCCGGCAGGGCCGGTGCATGCGCAGTCGGCGGAACGGCGGCGACGGCGTCAGGGGCGGCGAGGGTGGTGCTCATCGATTCGTCTCCTCGGCAGCGGCAGGCATGGCGGTGGAAGGCGTGGCAGCGGTGACGCTGGAGAGGGCGGCGTCGGAGCGGTACTCGACGGCGTCCTGGGTGAGGCTCATGTAGGCCTCTTCGAGGGTGGCGCTGCGCGGGCTCAGCTCGTGCAGCACGATCCCGGCGGCGAACGCGGTCTCACCGATGGTCTCGGCGTCGACGCCGCGCAGCTCGAGCGTCCCGGGCTCGGGGGCGGTGACGACGACGTCGTCGCCTCGGACGAGCTCGGCGAGCTCGGCCGCCCGGGGCGTGCGCACCCGGACCGCCGCGGCGGAGACGGAGTCGATGACCTGCTGCACCGGGCCGGCGGCGATGATCCGGCCGCGGCCGATGACCAGCAGCTGGTCGGCTGTCTGCGCCATCTCGCTCATCAGGTGCGAGGACAGGAACACCGTCCGTCCCTCGTCGGCCAGAGAGCGCACCAGCCGGCGCACCCACTGCACGCCCTCGGGGTCCAGTCCGTTGACCGGCTCGTCGAGGATGAGCGTCCGCGGGTCGCCGAGCATCGCCGAGGCGATGCCCAGGCGCTGGCCCATGCCGAGGGAGAACCCGCCGACCCGCTTGCCGGCGACCGGAGCCAGGCCGGTCATCTCGATGACCTCGTCGACCCGGGAGGACGGGATCTTGTGCGTGACCGCCATCGTGCGCAGGTGCGAGCGGGCACTGCGGCCGGGATGCACGGCCTTGGCGTCCAGCAGGGCCCCCACCTCGCTGAGCGGGGCGCGGTGCTCGGCGTAGGGCTTGCCGTTGATGGTGACGGTGCCCGCCGTCGGCCGGTCCAGTCCCATGATCATCCGCATGGTGGTCGACTTGCCGGCCCCGTTGGGCCCGAGGAAGCCGGTGACCGAGCCGGGGGCGATGGTGAAGCTGATGCCGTCCACGGCCGCCTTGTCGCCGTAGCGCTTGGTGAGCTCGTGTGCCTCGATCATGACGCTGCCTTCCGATGGGTCTCGATGGGCTCGCCCGCGCGCTCCGGCTCGTCGGCGGCGATGCGGAGGACGACGTTGCCGCGCTTGCGGCCGGTGTCGACGTAGCGGTGGGCCTCGGCGACGTCGGCCAGGTCGAAGGTGCGGTCCCGGACCGCCCGGTAGCCGCCTGCCTCGGCGAGGGCGACGAGGAAGGCCAGGTCGTCCGCGGTGGGCGTCCCGCCGTCGGTGGTGATCCGGTGGCCGGTGCGCCGGCTGCGGATGGGTGCGCGCAGGATCGCGGGCAGGTCGGCGATGACGAGCAGGAGCGCGCCGCCGGGCCGCAGCAGGTGCCGGACGCGCTCGTACGGGGCGTTCCCGACGCAGTCCACGATCACGTCGTAGGTGGCGGGATCGGCGGTGAAGTCCTCGGTCGTGTGGTCGATCACGCGGTCGGCGCCCAGGGAGACGACCAGGTCCCGGTTGGGCCCGCTGCACACGGCGGTCACGTACGCACCGGCGTGCGCGGCCAGTTGCACGGCCGCGGTGCCGACCGCGCCGGATGCGCCGTTCACCAGCACCGTGGCACCGGGGACGAGGTGCGCTTGCTGCAGGAAGCGGCGGGCGGTGAGGCCGCCGAAGACGAGGGTGACGGCGTCCTCGAACGTCATGTTCCGGGGTTTGCGGGCGACCGCGCCGACGGACCGGATCCGGGCGTACTCGGCGTGCCCGCCGAACGCCGGACCCGGCATCGCGACCACCTCGTCGCCAGGGACGAAGCGGGTGACATTCGCCCCGACGGCCTCGACGACGCCGGCGACGTCCATGCCCAGCACCCGGTGCTTGGGACGGAGAGCGCCGATCCCAGCCGCGGCGAGCAGACCGAGTCCGCGGGGCACCTCGCGGCTGCGGGCACGGTGGTCAGCGGCGCTGACCGTGCTCGCGCGCACCCGGATGAGGACGTCGTCCCCACCGAGGGACGGCCGCGGGACGTCCTCCACCCCGACGGTGTCCGGACCACCGAACCGGCGGTAGACCGCGGCCCTCATCGGACGGTCCCGACCGGCGGCAGGGTAGCGACGGCGGAGGGCCGGAAGCCCTTGACGACCAGGTAGATGCCCAGCGACAGCTCCCAGAAGAAGATCGGCGCCAGGGCGACAAGCGACCAGACGGTGGTGTCGTCATTGACGCCGTAGATGGTCGCCGTCTTGGCGGCGAGGAGGAGTGGCGCTCCGACGAGTCCCATCAGCGGGATGAGCCGCGGGACCAGGCCCGAGCGGTACATGAGGGTGCCGAGCAGGAGGGCGTTCGCGGCGGCCATGAAGCCTGGGCCGGCGTGGAAGGTGAGGTCGCGGACCGCGACGAGGCCTGCGGCCGTGGTGGACAGGGAGCCGGTGTCGGCGTCGGGCACTCCGGCCAGGTCCTGTCGCAGCGTCACGACGGCGAGAAGGCTCACGACGCCGATGGCGATGATCGCGGCCTCGAGCAGCCGGGAGGTCACGAATCCCAGCGCCAAGGTCTGGTTCTGCCGCTTGAGCACGGGGAACAGCACGACGGCAGTGCCGATGCCGGCGACGGCGACGACGATGTCGAGCAGGCCGCCGGTGATGACGCGTGTGTCGGCCCCTGCGCCGAGGACGTACTCGGGATCGTCGAGGACCGGAGCCAGGAACCAGAACGCCGCGGGGATGGAGGCGGCGAAGGTGACGATGTACAGCGCCCCGGCGAGGAACGCGGTCCTGCGCATCGAGTCGGGCACTGTCCGGTGAACCGCGGGGACGGTCATGGTGGTGGTCGTGGTGGTGGTCGTGGTGGTGGTCATGGCGAACTCCTGAGTGGGGACTGCTCCAGTGGGGCCGGTTGGGGACAGGTCAGTGGGCGTCGAGGCGGGTGACCGAGACCAGGGCCAGGCCCAGGTCACGGATCCGCGTCAGGACGCCGTGCAGCGCCGCCTGGTCGGCGACCGGGCCGGACAGGACGGTGGTGCCGTCATCGGCGGCGGTGAGGTCCATGCCGTCGAACCAGGGAGCCCAGCGCGGCGCGAGACGGCCCCCGATGCGGATCTCGTAGTGACCTGCATCGGAGAGGCCGATGTGCCGGTTCTCCGTCATAGGAACCCCCTCGCCGGGACCGGCCGGGAGGTTCCCGGTCGCCGTCTCGGCGGCTGCTCGGTACGGCAGAGAAGCTAGGAACCGGCGTGGTGAGCGCGGATCACCATGTGTGGTGATCCGGATGGTGAAGCGAGCAGGGGGCGACGAGCCGCCGCCGGGGGACGCGCTACGGGGCGGTGGGAATGGTGCGGTCGCCGGCCGGAGTCAGCAGGTTCAGTTCCCGGCCCCGGCGGACCGCCGCGCGGCGGTTGTTCACCTCGAGCTTGGCGTAGACGTTCTTGGTGTGGGTGCGGACGGTGTTGACCGACACGAACAGCCGGCGGGCGATGGCGGGACCGTCGAGGTCGGTGTCCAGCAACCGCAGCACGTCCAGCTCACGGGCACTGAGCGGTTCCACCAGGCTCCGCTGCGCGGGAGCTGCGGGCACCGGGTCGAGACCGGCGTGCAGGAGCCGGCGGACGTGCGGATGTGGCTCCTCCCGCGTCGCGAGGACCTCCAGGAGCGAGGTCATCTCCGGTCCCTCGTCCAGGAAGACGCGCACGTAGCCCTCGGGCTCGGCCAGCGTCAGGGCACGGCGCAGAGAGGCGAGCGCACCGGAGAGATCGCCGTCTGCTCGGCACGCGCGCGCCAGGAGGACGGCGATCTCGATGACGCTCCCGGTCCGCTCCCCCTGCTCCGCCTCGTCCAGCAGCCGTTGCAGTAGTGCCCTCGCCTCCGCCACGCAGCGCTGGTCCCCCGTAGCCGCGTGCTGCGCGAGCAAGGTCCGGGCGAGCGTGACGTGCTCGAACTCGCGCAGGTACGACAGGCGGTCGCCGCTGGAGAGGCCGCGCTCGCGGACCCAGCTCAATGCCTCGCCGATGCGCCCCTGCGCGAGCCGGACGCGGGCGCGCAGCGCCGCGATCGGCCGCACGTCGGGGAACATGTCTCCGTCGTAGAGGCGCTCGGCCTCGTCGAGCAGGTCGACAGCGCCGTCGAGATCGCCCTCGGCCTGGTGGACCCGTGCCATCGCGATCCGCGAGCGGTGGCGGTTCTGCGGCAGGCCGGCGTGCTCCCCGAGCTCCGCGCTCGCCGCCAGGTGTCGGCGCGCGCTGTCGAGGTCGTCGCCCTCGCGGGCCAGCTCGCTGAGCCCCACGTGCATGTCGGCCGCACCTCGGAGGACCGTCGGCGCATGGGCAGCCGCGGTGGCCAGCCCTCGCCGGTAGACCGCCTCCGCCTCACGGAGCCGGCCCCGCGCGATGGAGATGTCGGCTACCGCGAGCGCGACACCCAGCGTGTCGGAGTGGTGCCCGGCCTGCCCCAGTTCGGTGTGCGCCTCGCTCCACCACCGGTGCGCCGCGACGAGGTCCCCGTCGCTCCAGTGGGTCAGCCCCAGCAGTCCGGCGGCCGCTCCGCGCACCAGATGATCGTCGGGGGCGGCGAAGTCGAGCACCCGCCGGGCGTGGGTGGACGCGCCGGCGGAATCGCCGGTCACCCGGGACTGCGCGGCGCGGTAGACCGCGACCTGGCTGCGCACCGCACGCACCACGGCGGCGTCGACGTCCGGGCCGGGGTGCTCCAGCCAGCGTTCCGCGTCGCGCAGGTGTTCCTCCACGCCGTCGAGCTCGCCGTGGACCAGGATCGCGCCGGCGTACCCCGCACGCAGGACCGGCCGAGTTCGGAGCACTGCCTCGGGCAGCTGCCTGAACCAGTGCCGCAGCGTCGTCTCCTGGCGGTTGCGCCGTGCCGCCGGCATGGCCAGCTCAACCAGGTCGGCGGCCCGCTCCGCATCCCCGCCGGCCAGCGCATGCCGGATGGCCTCCGACGGCTCGCCGTGGGCCGCGTGCCAGGCACTGGCCCTCCGGTGCAGCTCGACGAGGAGTTCCGGCTGCTCGGCCAGCAGGCGCGCCTGCAGCACGTCGGCGAAGAGGTGGTGATAGCGGTACCAGTGGCGGCGGTCGTCGAGCGGAACCAGGAACAGGTTCGCCCGGTCCAGGGTCTCGAGCACTGCCGTACCGCCGTCCTTGCCCACGACGGCGTCGCACAGCGCGCCGGTGAGACGGCTGAGCACAGAGGTCTGCAGCAGGAACGTGCGGACGTCCTGCGGTTGCCGCTGCAGGACCTCCTCCACCAGGTAGTCGACGATGTACCGGTCGTCGCCGGCGAACTCCGCAACGAAACCGGTCGCGTCCTCGCGGCCCTGCATCGACAGCGCGGCCAGCTGCAGCGCGGCGATCCAGCCCTCGGTCCGGCTGTCCAGCACAGCGACGTCGGTCGCCGACAGGGCCAGCCCCATCGCGTCGGTCAGGTAGGTGGCCACCTCGTCCGGGGTGAAGCGCAGGTCGGCGGCGCGCACCTCGACCAGCTCGCCGCGCCCCCGCAGCCGTGCCAGCGGCAGGGGCGGGTCGGCCCGCCCGGCGATCACCAGCTGCACCTGCGTCGGCAGGTGCTCCACGAGGAACGCCAACCCCTCGTGCACCTGCGGTGAGTCGATGACGTGGTAGTCGTCCAGGACGAGGACGAGCTCACCCGGCAGCTCGGCGAGCTCGTTGACGAGGGTCGCGAGAGCCGCGTCCGCGGGCGTGTGCGGCGATCGCAGCGAGGCGAGCGCGGCCGCACCGATCCCCGGCACCGCTGTCTGCAGCGCGGCCACCACGTAGCTCCAGAACAGCGCCGGGTCGTTGTCCCGCGCGTCCAGTGACAGCCACGCCCCAGCCCGGCCCCCCGGCACCGCGGCGGCCAGCCACTCGGTCAGCACCGTCGACTTGCCGAACCCCGCCGGCGCCGAGACCAGCGTCAGGGTTGCGTCCCTGCCCCGGTCGAGCCGCTCGGCCAGCCGGGGTCGGGGCACGAGGCCGCGCCGCCGCCGGGGCCGGTGCAGCTTGGTCGTGAGCAGGGGGCCCATCCCGACCGAGTCCACGGTTCCTCCCCCTGCCGCGCAGGTGCATCTCCGGCGTCGCGCCACCGGGGTCGCACCCGTCGGCCGGGAGCACGGGACCGACCGTCGTCGGCGCACTGCATCACCGACCACCGACGGATGCGCCGCACCCCCACGCGACGTCGGCTCCAGCAGGGACGCGCCACTGAGCACCCTGTGCCAACAGGCCGAACCGTAGCCCTGCCCACAGCAGCTACACAACCGGCAGTTGCGTAAATGCCCTCCGCACGCTTCGCCGGCATGGTGCGGCACTCCGTCCCCTCGTACGGTTCCGCTACTGCGGGTTGCGGCTGAGGGGATGACCGGAGTGAGCTCACCATCGGGCCGGGGGCGCCCACGGGATCCCGCGCTCGACGACCGGATCCTCGAACAGGTCCTCGTCCTGCTCGGCTCCCACGGCTACGCCGGGCTGACCCTCGACGAGCTGGCCGCCCGCAGCGGCGTCGCCAAGACCACGATCCTGCGCCGATGGCCGTCGAAGGCCGCAGTCGCTGCGGCAGGAGTGCAGCGGCTGGCCCTGCAGACCGTCGACGTGCCCGATTCGGGCACTCTCGGCGGCGACCTGCGGGCGCTGCTGCACGGCGCCGTGGACTCCTTCGTGCGCGGGCGGGGGCAGTTCGTCCCCCGGCTGCTCCGCGAGACGGGGCACCACCCGGAGATCGCCGACCTGTTGCACACCGTCATCAACACCCGGCGGCAGGCCTATCGGAGGGTGCTCGCGCTGGCGGTCGCACGTGGGGAGCTGCATCCGACGGTGGACCAGGAACTGATGATCGACCTGCTCATCGGGCCGGTCTGGACCCGACTGCTGATCACGCGGGAGCCCATCACCGGTGCCTACGTCGACGCCAACGTCGAGGCCGTGCTGGCCGCCTTCTCCGCGGGCCCGGCAACCAGCGGCTGAGGTACCTGGGCCCCACGGACCCGCGCCGGCGGTGCCGGTCCGCTCCGCCCCGGGAGGTTCACCGGGTCGCTGGCTGCGCCGTCGGTACCGTCGTCGGCACGTCCACGGCGCTGGTCTGCCGTCGCTGATCGCGCCACAACGAGATGCCCAAGCCGACGAGCGCGACGCCGGTGGGTACCGCGAACGGACGGTTGAAGGACTCCGGCAGCACCGACAGCGCGAGCGCAGAGATGGTGCCGTAGGCGAACAGCGCGGACGTCCATCGGGGCAGCACGCCGGCACGGAACAGCGCGATGCCGAAGAGCAGGCCGCCGAGCGAGAAGCCGATGCCGGAGACGAGCAGCAGGTCCTGCATGTGGCCGATGTCCCCGGTCGGGCTACCACCGACGGCCGCATCGAGGACGTCCTGGACGTAGCCGGGGTCCGAGCGCGCCACCGTCGGGAGGACGTAGGCGACGATGCACTGGACAGCGAACAGCGCGAGGTAGCCGACGGTCAGCAGCAGGTAGCCGGCCAGCCCGAGGATGCCGAAGCGGCGGTGGTGACGGAGGAACATCCCGGCGAAGCCGACCAGCGCCAGAACGGCCATGAGTGCCTTCGCGGTCTCCCGGACCAGCATCTCGGTCGTTCCGATGTTCGCGAGGTCCACCGGCGGGTGGTCGATCTGGACGCCGATGAAGATGGCGCCGGCGGCTGCTGCGCAGAGGCCGGCGGCTCCGATGAGGCGATGCGTGGCGATGGGCATGTCGGATTCCTGGGCGTCAGGGCCGGGCGGGATGTCCGGTGATGTCGCGACGCTAGGAACCAACATGGTGACCGCACATCACCATGTGATGTGACCTGGATGGTGATCCGGTGGCGCCCCCGGTTCCCGGTGGCGCCACCGGCACATGGCGAGGAGCGGCATCCCCTCATGACGTAGTCGGCGCGGGTCAGCCGTCGCCTCGTCGACGGGGTGCGGCGCGCACGTGGATCCGCTCCCCCTGCTGCCCCAGCAGGCTGAGGACCTCCACCGGCTGGTCCCCGGCGGGTCCGAACCAGTGCGGCACCCGGGTGTCGAACTCGGCCGCCTCACCGGGGGCCAGGGTGATGTCGTCGTCGGCCAGGATCAGCCGCACCCGGCCGGCCAGGACGTACAGCCACTCGTAGCCCTCGTGGCTGCGGAGCTCGGGCTCCCCGGGGTCGGGCGGGATGACCGTCTTCCACGCCTGGATCCCGCCGGGCCGCCGGGTGAGCGGGACGACGGTACGGCCGTTGCGGCGCCGAGGGGTCAGCCGCACGCGGGGGTCTCCGAGCTCGGGAGCCCCGACCAGCTCGTCCAGCGGGATCCGGTGGACCGCGGCGATCGGCAGCAGCAGCTCGAGGCTGGGCTTGCGCTGCCCCGACTCCAGGCGGGACAGGGTGCTCTTCGAGATGCCGGTCGCCGCGGCCAGCTCGGTCAGGGTGACCTGGCGCTGCGTCCTCGCTCGTCGAAGCCGGGGACCGACCTCTGCCAGAGCGGCCGCGATCGACGCTTCCATAGGCGTCCCGTGCACGCGGCCCACCCCACCAGTCGTTCCCGGAAACGGCAACGAACGTTGTCTCGCTCACGGCCTCCGGCGAACTCTCTGCGGCGGAGGTGATCGCCATGGAGGCGAAGGTCTATGACGTGGTGGTGGTCGGCGGCGGAGCCGCCGGCCTGAGCGCGGCACTCGTGCTCGGCCGTGCGCGGCGGCAGGTGGCGGTGGTCGACGCCGGAGCGCCCCGCAACGCGCCGGCGGCGCACATGCAGGGGTTCCTGTCCCGCGATGGGATGCCGCCGGCCGGGCTGCTGGCCGCCGGGCGGGCCGAGGTGTCCGGCTACGGCGTCGAGCTGGTCGAGGGCCGGGTGGTCGGCATCGACGCCGGCTTCTTCGTCCGGCTGGCCGGCGGCCGTGTGCTCCGGGCTCGTCGGATCCTGCTCGCGACCGGGGTCCGCGACGAGCTGCCGGACATCCCCGGAGCCCGCGAGCGATGGGGCCGGGACCTGCTGCACTGCCCGTACTGCCACGGCTGGGAGGTCCGCGACCAGCCGATCGGCGTCCTGGGCACGCAGCCCGGCGCGGTCGAGCACGCGCTGCTGGTCCGGCAGTGGTCCGACGACGTGGTCTTCTTCGCCCACACCAGCGCACTGACCGCCGGTGAACGCGACCGGCTCCGGGCCCGTGGCATCCAGGTCGTGTACGGAGAGGTGACCCGACTCGTCGTCGAGTCCGACCGGCTGACCGGGATCGAGCTGGCCGGCGGTCGGGTCATCGCCCGGACCGCGGTCTTCATCCGGCCGCGCAACGTCCCGCAGGCCGATGGCCTGCCCAGCGCGCTCGGGTGCGACACCGACGAGAGCGGCAACGTCGTCGTCGATGCCACGGGACGGACCAGCGTCTTCGGCGTCTGGGCCGCCGGCAACCTCGTCGACCCGCGCGCCCAGGTCATCGCCTCTGCCGGCGCCGGCAACGCAGCCGCGATCGCCCTCAACGCCGACCTGGTGCAGGAGGACGTCGAGCGAGCAGCCGACGGCCACCTCGTCGTCCGCGACGTGTTCTCCACGGCGACCGAAGCACGCGTCTCCGCCGCCGTCCCCAGCCACCGCCGGCACGGGTTCTGAGCCGCCCGGCCGCACAGCGTCATCACACCCTCCGCGCCGCCGAAGGCGCGGTCATGACAGAGGAGGAACACGACATGACCACCGACCCGACACCCCGAACCACGACGCACATTCCGCCGCCGTCGAAGCACCAGTTGACGCTGATGATCTGGCTGGCGGTGCTGCCGACGCTCACCGTCCTGAACCTGGGCCTGAGCGGCCTGCTCTCGGGCACCTCGGTCGTCCTGCGCACGTTCGTCATCGCGACACTCGCGGTACCGATCGTCATGTACGGGCTCATGCCGCGACTGCACCGCCTCCGCATGCGGCTGCTGGCGACGCGGGCCGCCGCATGACGGAGCCCTGACCCGACGTGCCCGTCACAGCGGAGCCGCAGCAGCCACGTGTGGATCCCGGCGCATCAACCAGGTCCGCGGACCGCCCCCGGGCAGGTCCACGACTCCCGTCTCCTCGAAACCGAGCTGTCGGTAGAGGCGCCGGTTGCGGGCGGCGCTGGTCTCCAGGTGCACCGGGAGACGGTCACGGTCCGCCCGGGCCAGGCCGGCCGCGAGCAACCGCGCACCGAGCCCCCTCCCCTGGTGTGCCCGCGCCACCCCGACGCTGGCCAGGAGGACGTGCTCGCCGGACGCCCGGTGGGGCGCCAGTGCCGCGTCGGCGGCGGCCGCGGCCGGCGCCCGGCTTCCGGCCAGGGCGGCGGCCGCCGGACCGACGGACGCCCACACCTCCTCGGGCACCGCCGAGGAGCCGAGCCAGACGGCCACTGCCACCGGCCCCTCCCCCGTCACGCCGAGGTCCACGTGCCCGTGGGGCAGCGCGACGGCCTGCAGGTAGAGGCGGTGCAGCTCGCCCAGCCGTCGACGGTGGTCGTCCGCGTCGACGGTCCACCGGGTCCAGGCGTAGCCCGTGAAGGCGTCGGCGAGGACGTCGACGGCGGCCGGGACGTCGTCGGGAGTCGCGCGGCGGACGCGCAACGTCGTCTCCGCTCCCGGGCGCACGGGCCTCACCGGGCCCGCACCGTGAACGGCACCGTGATCACCGAGCCGTCGGCGAGCCGGAACTGTCCCCACAGCCGATAGGTGCCGGCGGTCGGGAACTCCGCGTGCACGTCGAGCTCGGGCCCGAACTCCCGGCCGGGCACCGCGAAGACCGGCCGACCGGCGTCGTCGGTGACCTCGGCGTGCTCGTGGGCGAAGGTCTGCCCGTCGGCCCGCATGACGACCACGTGGCCGGCGGCGGCCAGGTAGGGCTGCAGGTCGTCGACCGGCCGCCCGGTGACGGCGTCGGTGAAGGAGAAGTCCAGGTCGCTGCGTCCGCCGGCCTCGGCCCGGCCCTCCAGCTCCACGCGGACGCCGTCCAGGACCACCGTGCGCGGCCCCTCGGTCAGGACCACGGGCGCGGGCGCCTCCCCGTGCACGGTGACGACCTGCCGCTGGTGGACGTCGCCCATCTCGCCCTGCCGGCGGAACTCGGTGTTGACGACGTAGCGGCCCGCGGTCGGGAAGGTGAGGTCGACGGCGAGCTGACCCGGCCGGCCGGTGGGCTGCGGGTGCACGTGGGCGAAGGTGCCGAGGTCCTCGCGGGTGGCGATGAGGTGCATCCACGCCTCGTGGCTGCGGACGACGTCCTCGATCGGCTCACCGGAGTCGGCGTCGACGACGGTGACGACGATTCGCGTCGGCTCCCCGGGGCGGGCCTGCGCGGGCACGTCGAGGCGGACGTCGACCCCGGCGTCGGCTGCGTCGACCGGAGGCACCTCGGCGGTCATCATCACGCTCATCGCCGGGCGCATCGGCATGCCGGTCCCCTGCATCCACGCCAGCGTGCCGTTCATGCCCCGCTCGGCGAAGTCCATCCGGCTGACCGCGGTGAGCCCCGCGCCCAGGGCGAGGGCCACCACCGCGACGGCGGTGAGGTGGGCGTACTGGCCGATCCGCGCGCGCAGCGGCGGGTGCAGGATCTCGGCCACCGTGGCGGGGCGCCGGAAGCGGCGCAGCCGCAGGGCGTTGGTGAGCACGCTGACCGAGCTCATCGCCATGGCCGCGCTGGCCAGCACCGGGTCCAGCAGCAGCCCGTCCCACCAGTACAGGGCGCCGGCGGCGACGGGGATCAGCAGCAGGTTGTAGCCGAAGGCCCAGGCCAGCCCCTGCTTCATGGTGGTCACGGTGCGCCGGGAGAGCGCGATGGCCGAGACGATGCCGCGCAGGTCGCCGCCGACGAGCGTGATGTCGGAGGCGGCGATGGCGACGTCGGCGCCGGTGCCGACGGCGATGCCGACGTCGGCGGCCGAGAGGGCGGCGGCGTCGTTGATGCCGTCGCCGGCCATGGCGACCACGTGGCCCTGTTCCTGGAGCTCGCGGATCTTCGCCGCCTTGTCGGCGGGCAGCACCTCGGCGAGGACGTGCTCGATGCCCACCTGGGTGGCGATCGCGTGGGCCGTGGCGGCGTTGTCGCCGGTGAGCATCCACACCTCGACGCCCAGTGCCTGCAGCTGCGCGACGGCCTCGGCGGATTCGGACCGGACGGTGTCGGCGACGGCGAGGACGGCGGCCGGCCGGCCGTCGACGGCGACGAACATGGCGGTGCGGCCCGCGGCGGCCTCGACGTCCGCCGTACCGGCGAGGACGGCCACGTCGACGCCGCGGGCGGTCATCAGCGCCCGGTTGCCGACGAGCACGTGCCGGTCGCCGACGGCGGCGTCGACGCCGTGGCCCGGCACGGCGTCGAAGGCCTGCAGCGCGGGCAGCGCGAGCCCCCGCTCGGCGGCGGCCGCGACGATCGCCTCGGCGACGGGGTGCTCGCTGCCCGTCTCCGCCGCGGCCACGAGGGCCAGGACGTCGTCCTCCGCCCAGCCGGGCGCGGGCGTGATCGACGTCAGTGCGGGCCGGCCGCGGGTGAGGGTGCCGGTCTTGTCCAGCACGACGGCGGTGACCCGGCGGGCGGTCTCCAGCGCGTCCCCGTTGCCGACCAGGATCCCGAGCTCGGCGGCCCGGCCGGTGCCGACCATCACCGCGGTCGGCGTGGCCAGACCCAGCGCGCACGGGCAGGCGATGATCAGCACGGCGATGGTGGTGCCGATCGCCATGGTCATCCGGCCGGTGTCGGGGCCGAGCAGCGCCCACGCGGCGAAGGTGGCCACGGCCATGACCAGCACGGCGGGCACGAACCAGGCCGAGACCCGGTCGGCCAGCCGCTGCATCGGCACCTTGGCGCCCTGTGCGTCCTCGACGAGCCGGACGATCTGCGCCAGCGCGGTGTCCGCGCCGACCGCGGTCGCGCGGAGGACGACGGAGCCGGTCCGGTTGAGGGTGGCGCCGATGACGGTGTCCCCCACCGTCTTGTCCACCGGCAGGCTCTCGCCGGTCAGCATGCTCTCGTCGACGGCGGTCGCCCCGTCGGTGACCACGCCGTCCACCGGCACCTTCTCCCCGGGCCGCACCCGGACCAGGTCGCCGACGACGACGTCCTCGACCGGCACGTCGACCTCCGCGCCGCCGCGCACCACGCGGGCCGTCTTCGGCGCCAGCCCCACCAGGGCGGTGATGGCCGCCGCGGTCCGCTTCTTCGCCCGGCCCTCCATCCACCGGCCGGCGAGCACCAGCGCGAGGATCACCAGCGACGTCTCGAAGTAGATGTGCAGCGGCAGGCCCCAGCGCTCGGCGGCGGCCGGCCACAGGGTGACGAAGGCGCTGTAGGCGTAGGCGACCCCGGTGCCGAGGGCGACGAGGGTGTTCATGTTCGTCGAGCGGTGCCGGGCCGCGGTCCAGGCGGCGGCGTAGATCTCGCGGCCGGCCCAGAACTGGACGACGGTGGCGACGACGAGGATCGCCGGCATCAGCCAGTCCATGGTGTCGATGTAGAGCGGCACGTACATCAGGCCCATCAGGCCCAGCCCGACGGCGAGGGTGACCTGCCACTTCCGCTTCAGGACGGCGAGCTCGACGTCCCGCTCGTCCTGGCCCTCGTCCTCGGCCGGGGACGGGGTCGGCTCCTGCGCCGCCCGCCGCGGCGTCGCGCGGTAGCCGGCGCGGGTCACCGCGGCGGTCAGCTCCTCGAGGCCGACCCGGTCGGGCTCGAAGCGGACGGTCGCCACCTCGGTTGCCAGGTTCACCTCGGCGGCGGTCACGCCGTCGAGCCGGTTCAGGGCCTTCTCGACCCGGCCGACGCAGGAGGCGCAGGTCATCCCGCCGATCTCCAGCGTGCACGCGGCGGTGGGCGGTGCGGTCGTCGTCATGGCAACTCTCCTGTCGGTGCGGCGGGAGCGGGCTCGGGTCGAGCCTCTGCGCGGGGACGGGTCGGTCGGACCGGCGGGATCGCCGGGTTCAGCCGCACGCGGCGGCGGCGTAGGCGGCCGGGGTCCAGGCGGCCAGCACCTTGGGCCGCAGGGTGGCGCCGAGGCGGCGGTAGAAGCGCTGCGCGCCGGCGTTGTCGGGCTCCATGCCCCAGCGGATGAGCAGCTGCTCGGGTGCGGCCAGGGCGGCGAGGGCGCCCATCAGCCTCCGGCCGACCCCGGCGTCGCGGCAGCCGGGGCGCACGTAGAGGTCGTCGAGGGCGAGGACGTCGCCGCCGGTCCACAGGTGCAGCTGCCGGACGGCGGACACGTAGCCGACCGGAGCGCCGTCCCGCTCGGCCAGCAGGACGATGACGTCGGGGCGGGCGAGCAGCGTGCGCCACTGCGCCACGTCGACGTGCACGTGCGCGGACTGGTCCTCGTGCGCGGCGATCTCGCCGACCATCGCGGCGACGTCGTCGGCGTCCCGCGGGTCGGCGCGGCGGACGCTGAGCTGTGAGCTCTCGGTGGCCGGTTCGATGGTGGTTGTCACGGTGGGTGCCTCTCGTCTCCGGCCCGCTGCGCGCGGACCGGGGGTGGGGTTCGGCCGGGCGGGAGCCGCGCCGGAGCGGGCTCCCGCCGGGGGTGGGTGGTCAGGACCGGAGGGTGTAGCCGGCCTCGTCGACGGCGGCGGCGATGTCGGCGCGGTCGACGGGTCGGTCGGCGGTGACGGTGACGGTGCCGCTGGCCAGGTCGACGGTGACGGTGTCGACTCCGTCGACGGCGGCGATCTCCTCGGTGACGGCCCGCTGGCAGTGCGCGCAGGTCATGCCGGTGACGGAGAAGGTGGTCGAGCCGATGAAAGTGCGGGGCGTGGCGGACAGCATGGGAACTCCTCGGGTTGCTGGTGGGGTGGGGCAGGGACGAGCGTCGACGCGGAGCGGGATGCCTCTCACCGGCGGAATCGCCGGGATCCGCACCGGGGTCGAGCCGGGTCAGTGGCCGTGGCCGTGGCCGTGGCCGTGGCCGGTGGTGCCTGCCACGGGCTTGCCGCCGGGGACGGCGAGCAAGGTGAGGACGAACAGGGCGGCGAGGACGCCGGCGGTGGCGGTGAAGGCGCGCGCGTAGCCGTCGATCAGTCCGGTGGAGGTGGCCAGGTCGCCGGCGACGGCGGTGAGGGCGGCGACGCCGAGGGCTGCGCCGATCTCGTGGCCGGTCATCATGAGCCCGGAGGCGAGGCCGGACTTCTCGGACGGCACGTCCCCCATCGCGGCGACCGAGATCGCCACGAACATGGGCCCTACTCCGGCGCCGACGAGCAGGAACCCGGGCAGGACGTCGGCGGCGTAGGACGTACCGCCGGCGTTCGCAGCGAGCAGCAGCACGCCGGCGGTCATGATCGGCAGGCCGAGCAGGATCAGCGCGCGGGCGCCGACGTGCCCGATGGCGTGGGACGCGACCCCTGCGGCCACGGTGATGGCGGCGGCCAGCGGCAGGAACTGCAGCCCGGTGACGACCGGGGAGGCGCCGACGACGGCCTGCAGGTACAGCGAGCTGAGGAAGATGGCGCCGACGACGACACCGGTGACGCCGGTCATGACCGCCGAGGCGGACACGAGCGAGCGGATCCGCCAGGTGGCGGGTGGGACGAGGGGGTCGGCGGCGCGGCGCTCGAGCCGGGCGAAGGTGCTGAGCAGCACGGCGGCGATGGCGAGGGCGAGCCAGGTGCGGGGTGCGGTCCAGCCGGCCGAGCGGGTGGCCTCGATACCGAACACCAGCGCCAGCAGCCCGCTGACCAGCGTGAGAGCACCGGGGACGTCGAGGCGTCGGAGTCCGCTGCGCCGGCCGCTTCCACCAGGCACGGCGCGCAGGGTGCCGAGGACGACGGCTACCCCGATCGGGACGTTGATGAAGAAGACCGCCCGCCAGTCCAGCGCGCTGGTCAGCACGCCGCCGAAGAGGACGCCGGCCGCGATGCCGAGGCTGCCGACGGTCCCCCACACGGCCAGGGCGGTCTGCCGCTGCCGGCCGGCGTAGGCGGTCATGATGATCGAGAGCGCAGCCGGGGTGAGCAGTGCAGCGCCCGCACCCTGGCCGGCCCGGGCCAGGATCAGCATCAGCGGGGTCTGTGCCAGCCCGCTGACCAGCGAGGCGACGGTGAACAGGCCGATGCCGGCCAGGAAGGCCCGCCGCCGGTCCAGCAGATCGGCGATCCGCCCCCCGAGCAGCAGCAGCCCGCCGGAGAGCAGCACGTAGGCCGAGACCGCCCACTGGTAGTCCCCGGCGGACAGGTGCAGTCCCTCGCTGATGGACGGCAGCGCGACGTTCACCACCGACACGTCCAGGATGACCATGAACTGGGCGGCGATCATCAACGCGAAGACCGTCCACGGCCGGCGGGGGCCGTCCGCGGCGGCCTCTGGCCCCGCGATCGGCTGCAGCCCGTGCCGGTGGTGGGCGGAGTGCTGCTGCGCCACTGGTTCGGTGGCGGTGTGGGGTGACATGGCTCCTCCAGTGGGGACGTCGAGATGTGGCCCCACGCTCGCTGTCGCAGCGATCGCTCACGCCGGGGAAACCGCCGGGTCTCCTCGTCCCCGACCTGTCCTCGGCGGCCGATACGGTTCCGGCCGTGTTGGCTGGTCGGGATGCCGAGCGCGCGGCGATCGCCGCCCTGCTCGAGGCCGCCCGCACCGGGTCGGGCGGGGCGCTGGTCGTGCGCGGCGTGGCCGGATCAGGGAAGTCGACGTTGCTGGCCGACGCCGTCTCCGGCACGGACAGCATGCGCGTGCTGCGCACCTCCGGGGTGGAGTCGGAGTCCCCGCTGGCCTTCGCCGCCCTGCAGCGCCTGCTGTGGCCGCTGCGCTCCCGGATCGACTTCCTGCCGGCCCCGCAGCGGGCGGCGCTGCGCGCGGCGATGGGCGAGGCCGAGGGTGAGGGCGACCGGTTCCTGGCGTTCCTCGGCACCCTGAGCCTGCTCGCCGACGCGGCCGAACAGGCCCCGGTGCTCGCCGTCGTGGACGACGCGCAGTGGCTCGACGATGCATCAGCGGCCGCGTTGCTGTTCGCTGCCCGCCGGGTGCAGGCCGAGCCGGTGGCGCTGCTGTTCGCCGCGCGCGACGGCGACGCCCGCCGCTTCGACGCACCCGACCTACCCGCACTGGCCCTCGACGGAGTCGCCGGCGAGGACGCCGGCGCGCTGTTGGCGGCCCGCGCCGGGGGCGAGGTCGACCCGGCGGTCCGCGACCGGCTCGTCGCTGCCACGGGCGGCAACCCCCTCGCCCTCGGCGAGCTGGCCGGCGCCCTCACGAGCGACCAGCTGACCGGCCGTGCGCCGTTGCCCGCGCAGCTCCCGCTGACCGGCGGGGTCGAGCGCGCGTTCCTCGACCGGTACCGCCGGCTGTCCGAGCCTGCGCAGCGGCTGCTGCTCACCGCCGCGGCCGACGACACCGCGCGGCTGACCGTCATCCGCGATGCCGCCGAACGGCTCGGAGCGGACGACGCGGCCCTCGACGAGGCCGAGCGCACCGGGCTCCTCCGGGTCGATGCGGACACCGTCGTCCTCTTCCACCCCCTCGTGCGGTCCGGCGTCTACCGCGCGGCCACGAGCGCGCAGCGCCGCGCTGCCCACCGGGCGCTCGCCGAGGCCCTGGGCGCGGACGCCGACCGCCGGGCGTGGCACCTGGCCGCGGCCGCCGACCGGCCCGACGACGAGGTCGTCGCCGCGCTGGACGGCGTCGCCGAGCGCGCCGCTGCCCGCGGCGGGCACGAGGCGGCCGCCGCCGCCTGGGCCCGGGCCGCGGAACTCACCGGCGGCGGCGAGGCCCGGGGACGGCGGCTGTACCGGGCCGCGTCCTCGGCCTGGCTCGGTGCACACCCGGCGCAGGCGGCGGCGCTGGCCCGCTCCGCCGCGGCCGACGTCACTGAGCCGCTGCTGCAGGCCCAGCTGCTGACCCTGCAGGGGCAGATCGAGTGGAACACCCGCTCGCTGGACGACGGCTACGACCTGGTCCTGCAGGCCGCCCAGGCCGCGGCTCGGGTGGACGAGGCCGTGGCCGGACAGCTGGCGATGCTCGCCGCGGCCCTGGCGGCCTTCGGCGCCCGTTCACCCCGCACGGTCGACCTGGCCGGGCTGGTCCCCCCTGCAGCGCCCGACGCGTCGCCTCGCACCCGGGCCGCGGCGGCGCTGCTCACCGGGTTCCTCGCCGTCGGCCGCGCGGACTGGGCGACCGCGGACGAGAGCTTCCGGCGGGCCTTCGCCCTGACCGACGACGATCCGGTGGACGACCACGTCCTCCAGCCCAACCTCGGCGTCGCGGCGATGCTGATCGACGACGACGAGCGCGGGTTGCGGCTGCACGGGGAGCAACTGACGGCCGCCCGCCGTGCCGGCGCGCTCGCCATGGTGGAGCACGCGCTGACCCGGGGCGCCCAGTTCCAGATCGCGACCGGCGCGTGGGCGGCGGCAGCGGCCGCGGCCGCGGCCGCGCTGCCGCTGGCCGCCAGCACCGGGCACCCCGGGATGACGGCCCTGCCCACCGCCGAGTCCGCGCTGGTGGCCGCCCTCCGCGGGGACGCCGCCGCAGCCGACGGGCTCGCGACCGAGGCGACGGCGATCCGTCAGGCCCACCCCGTGGGACTGGTGGACGTCATCGTGGTCGACCTCCTCCACTGGACACGGGGACTCCGGTCCGGCAGCGCACCCACGGCGCTGCACCACCTCGAGCAGATCTCGCTGCCGGGACTGCGCCGCATGGCCGGTCTGGATCGTCTCGAGGCGGCCGTCCGGGCCGGCCGGGACGACCTGGCCCGCGCCTGGCTCGCCGAACTGGAGGCGTTCGCCGCCGGCACCGGCGCCCCGTCCGCGGTCGCCGTCGTCGAGCACGGCCGCGCCCTGCTCGCGGAGGGCGCCGCGGCCGAGGAGCACTACCTGCGCGCTCTGGCGGCGCACGAGCGGTCGCTGCGCCGGCCCGACCGGGCCCGGACCCACCTGGCCCTCGGCGAGCACCTGCGCCGGGTGCGCCGCCGGGTCGACGCGCGTGAGCACCTGCGCACCGCGCTGGCCCTCTTCGAGGACCTGGGCGCTGTCCCGGGCGCCGAGCGGGCGGCGCAGGAACTGCGCGCCTCGGGCGAGACCGCCCGCCGCCGCGACGTGTCCACCGCCACCGACCTCACCCCGCAGGAGCGCCAGGTCGCCGCGCTGGTCCGGCAGGGCCTGTCGAACCGGGACGCCGCCGCGCAGCTGTTCGTCAGCCCCCGCACGGTCGATTTCCACCTGCGCAACGTGTTCAGCAAGCTCGGCGTCTCCTCCCGGGCCGAGCTCATCGCCCTGCCGCTCGACGTCTGAGGCCGGGTCGTCCGGGGCCCGGCCCGGCGACGGACCCGGCGGTTTCCCCGGCGAGAGGCGTGCTGTCGCGCCCCTAGCGTCCCGGGCACCGTCCGCACCCACGAAGGAGAGACCGTGTCCCGCTCATCCCGCGCCGTCGGCCCCGGGCAGCACGACGTCGTCGTGGTCGGTGCCGGCCAGGCCGGCCTCGCCCTCGGCCACCACCTGGCCGCCCGCGGCGCCGACTTCCTGCTCCTCGACGCCGGACCCGAGGTCGGGCACTCCTGGCGCGACCGCTGGGACTCGCTGCGCCTGTTCAGCCCCGCCCAGTACGACTCGCTGCCGGGGATGCCGTTCCCCGCACCGGCCGACACCCACCCGACCAAGGACGACGTCGCCGATTACCTCGCCGCCTACGCCGCCCGCTTCGACCTGCCGATCCGGTTCTCCGCACCGGTGACGCGGCTGCACCGCGAGCCCGACGGCTCCTTCGCGGCGACGACCCCCTCCGGCACCGTCCGCGCCCGCCAGGTCGTGGTCGCCACCGGCCCGTTCCAGACACCGCACGTCCCGGCCGTCGCCGCGCAGGTGGACGCCTCGGTGCAGCAGCTGCACAGCGCCGGGTACCGGAACCCCGCCCAGCTCCCGGGCAGCGGCCGCGTCCTCGTCGTCGGTGCCGCCAACTCCGGCCTCCAGATCGCCGCCGAGCTGGCCACCACCCAGCCGGTCACCGTCGCCGTCGGCTCCACCCCCCTCCAGCTGCCCCAGCGCATCGCCGGCCGCGACCTGTTCACCTGGCTCACCCGCGCCGGCTTCTTCACCGTGCCGGCGGACTCGCGCCTGGCCCGCCGGCTGCGCGCCCGCGGTGACCTGGTGATCGGCAGCCGGCGCGGCGACCTGCGCCGCCGCGGCATCGACCTCCGGCCGCGGCTGACCGGCTTCACCGGCCGCACCGCGCGGTTCGCCGACGGCAGCACCGCCGACGTCGACGCCGTGGTCTGGGCCACCGGCTACCGCGCCGACCACTCGTGGCTGCACGTCCCCGGGGTCGTCGTCGACGGGCAGGTCCGCCACACCGCCGGCGTGACCGACGTGCCGGGGCTGTACTTCCTCGGGCTCCCCTGGCAGACCTGCCGCGGCTCCGCGCTGCTCGGCTTCGTCGGCGCCGACGCCGCCACCCTGGCCGACCGCATGGCCACCGACGCCCGCCGGCAGGCCCCCGGGTCGGCACGGCCGCAGGCGACCGCCGCCCGGCCGTGACCCGGCCCCGCGCCGGCCGCGTCAGCCGGTCGCCCCTTCGACGCGGAACGGTTCCGAAAGTCCCTACCGGCCGCCGCCCCGCCTCCCTAGCGTCCGCCGGGCGGCCGCCGCTCATCCCGCCTCGAACCAAGGAGACACCGTGATCCCCCATCCCCGCACCGACGTGGTCCCCTCCATCCCGGCGGCGGCCCGCGGCCGTGGCGTCACGAAGGTCTACGGCGAGGGCGACACCCGCGTCGTCGCCCTCGCCGGCATCGACGTCGACTTCACCCGCGGCCGCTTCACCGCGATCATGGGCCCGTCCGGGTCCGGCAAGTCGACGCTGATGCACTGCATGGCCGGCCTCGACTCGGTCACCTCGGGCCAGACCCACATCGGCGACACCGAGCTCAGCACGCTCGACGACAAGCAGCTGACCGCGCTCCGGCGGGACAAGGTCGGCTTCGTCTTCCAGGCGTTCAACCTGCTGCCGACGCTGACCGCGCTGGAGAACATCACGCTACCGATGGACATCGCCGGCCGCCGCCCCGACCGCGAGTGGCTGGACCTGGTCATCGACACCGTCGGGCTGCGGCCCCGGCTCGCCCACCGGCCCAGCGAGCTCTCCGGCGGCCAGCAGCAGCGGGTGGCCTGCGCCCGGGCGCTGGCCGGCCGGCCCGACATCGTCTTCGCCGACGAGCCGACGGGGAACCTCGACTCGCGCAGCGGCGCCGACATCCTGGACTTCCTCCGCCGCTCCGTGCGCGAGATGGGCCAGACGATCGTCATGGTCACCCACGACCCCACCGCCGCCGGCTACGCCGACCGGGTCCTGTTCCTCGCCGACGGGCGGATCGTCGACGAGATGCTCGAGCCGACCGCCGACCGGGTCCTCGAGCGGATGAAGGCCTTCGACCGCGACGCCGTCCCGGCAGTGCCTGTCGCGGACGAGACGACGGGGGCGCGCTGACATGTGGCGCACCACCTACCGGAACCTGATGGCGCACAAGCTGCGCCTGGCGATGTCCGGGCTCGCGATCGTCCTGGGCGTCGCCTTCGTCGCCGGGACGCTGATCTTCACCGACACCCTGAGCAGGACCTTCAACGACCTGTTCCGCAGCACCTCGGCCGACGTCAACGTCGAGCGCGCCGCCGCGTTCGACCAGGGGCTCACCGGCACCGGCGCCGGCGGCACGGCCTCCTACGTGCCGGCCGAGCTGGTCGAGGAGATCGCCGACGTCGACGGCGTCGCGGCGGTCGAGGGCTACGTCCAGGCCGAGGGCGTCTACATCCTGGAACGGGACGGCGACGTCCTGGACACCGGCGGGGCACCGGGCCTCGGCGTCAGCTGGGTCACCGAGCAGTCCGTCTCCCCCAGCACCCTGGTCGACGGGCGGGCGGCGACGGCACCCGGCGAGGTCATGATCGACACCAACGCCGTCGAGGAGACCGGGTACCGGGTGGGCGACACCATCACCCTGCTCACCCCCGGTCCGCGGATCGAGGCCGAGCTGGTGGGCACCTTCCGGTTCGGCGACGAGGGCGGCCTGGCCGGGGCGACGCTGACGGCCTTCGACGCGACCACGGCGCAGGAGCTGCTGACCGCCCCCGGCCAGTTCACCGGGATCAGCGTCGCTGCTGCCGACGGCGTCGACGACGCCGAGCTCGCCGAGCGGGTGGCGGCGGCGGTCGGTGCGGACTACGAGGTCAGGACGGCGGCCGAGCAGGCCGACAGCCTCGCCACGGACTTCTCCGAGGGGCTCGCGTTCTTCAACGTCTTCCTGCTGGTGTTCGCCGGCGTCGCGCTGTTCGTCGGCACGTTCATCATCCTCAACACCTTCTCGATGCTGGTCGCCCAGCGCACCCGCGAACTGGCGCTGCTGCGCGCGCTGGGCGCCAGCCGCGCGCAGGTGACCCGCTCGGTGTTGGGGGAGGCGCTGGTGCTGGGCGTGCTCGGCTCGACCGTCGGGCTCGCCGCCGGCTACGGGATCGCCGCCGGGCTGCGAGCGCTGTTCGGCTCCTTCGGGCTGACGCTCGACGGGGACCTCGTGTTCGCCGCCGACACCGTCGTGTGGTCCTACGTGATCGGCATCGTCGTCACCGTGCTCGCCGCCTACCTCCCGGCGCGCCGCGCGGCGAGGACGCCGCCCGTGGCCGCCATGCGCGACGACGTGGTCGCCGTGGAGCGGGGCCTGCGCCGACGCACCGTGGTGGGCGCCGTGCTGGCCGCCGTCGGCGTCCTCGCGCTGGTCGGCGGGACCCTGACCGACGACGGCAGCAACGCCGCGTCGCTGGTCGGCGCGGGGGCGCTCGCGCTGGTCCTGGGCGCCACGGCGCTGAGCCCGGTGCTGGCGCGCCCGTTCCTGCGCGTCGTCGGCGCGGTCCTCCCGCGCTTCTTCGGGACGACGGGCCGCCTGGCCCAGGAGAACGCCGTCCGCAACCCCCGCCGGACGGCGGCCACCGCGTCGGCCCTCATGATCGGTCTCGCGCTGGTCAGCGCCTTCAGCGTCATCGGGGCCTCGACGAACGAGAGCATCGACCGGCTGGTGGCCGGCACCGTCCGCGCCGACTTCGTCGTCTCCAGTTCCGTCGGCGCCCCGTTCAGCCCGGAGGTCGAGCAGGAACTCGCCGGGATCGACGGGGTCGACGCGGTCATGCCCCTGCGCTGGGGCCAGGTCCAGCTGGACGGCGAGACGGCGCTGTTGAACGCCGTCGACCCGGCGGGCCTGGACCGCAGCGTCGAGCTGACCTTCACGAGCGGTTCGTCCGAGGGCCTCGCCGGCAACGGCCTGCTGGTCGACGAGCAGACCGCCGAGGACCGCGGGTGGGCCGTGGGCGACACCGTGCGAGCGGTCTCCGTCGACGGCGGGGAGCAGGAGCTCGTCGTGGGCGGCGTCTACGAGCAGAACCAGGTCGTGGGGTCGACCGTCGTCTCCCTCGACACGCTCGCCGGCGCCGGCGGGGTGGCGCTGGACCGGTTCCTGTTCGTCGACCTCGCCGAGGGCGTGGCGCCGGGCGACGTCCGGCCCGCGCTGGAGGAGACGCTGGCCGCCTACCCGATCGTCGACCTCAAGGACCGGGGCGAGTTCTCCGACGAGCAGAAGGGCCAGGTCGACCAGATCCTCCTGCTGGTCAACGCGATGCTGGTGCTGTCGGTGGTCATCGCCGCCCTGGGCATCGTCAACACCCTGGCCATGTCGGTCATCGAACGCACCCGGGAGATCGGTCTGCTGCGCGCCGTCGGCCTCGGCCGCGCGCAACTGCGCCGGATGGTCCGCCTCGAGGCCGTCGTCATCTCCGTCTACGGCGCGGTGCTCGGCATCGTCCTCGGCGTCCTCTTCGGGATCGCGCTCAGCCGGGCGCTGGCCGACCAGGGCATCAGCGAGCTCGTCGTCCCGGTGCCGCGCATGGCGGTCTTCCTCCTCGTCGCCGCGGTCATCGGGGTGCTGGCCGCCGTCGGACCCGCTCGGCGGGCGGCGCGGCTGAAGATCCTCGACGCGATCGCGAGCACCTGACCGACGGTGTGGGGCCCGGGAGCGGCTGCTCCGCTCCCGGGCCCCACGCCGGCCCCTGGTCGCCCGACGCGGCGGCCGTGCGTCCTCCGACACCCCCAGCCGGTCCCGACAGGGAGGAAACGCCCGTGACGACTCCGCCCCCGATCCCACGGCCCACCCGAGCGGCCACGCTCGACGACGCCCGCGCCACCATCGCCGCCCTCATGGCACGTCACCACGTACCCGGCCTGTCCGTCGCGGTCACCGACGCCGACCGGTTGCTCCTCGCCGAGGGCCTCGGACACGCGGACCTGGCCACCCGGCGCCCGTCCACCGCCGACACCGGCCACCCGTGGTTCTCGATGTCGAAGATCGCCACCGCGACCGCGGCGATGCGGCTGGCCGACGAGGGCCGGCTCGACCTGGATGCCCCGGTCGGCGAGCTGGTGCCGGGGTTCGCGGCCCGCTCGCGCGTGCAGCCCCGGGTGCGTCAGCTGCTGAGCCACACCGCCGGGGTGGCCAACCCGCTGCCGATCCGCTGGGTGCTGCCCGGCGACGCCACCGACGGCGACGCCGACGCGTTCGCCCGGAGGCTGCTCGTCCGGTACCGCCACCCGAAGCGGCCCGCCGGCGGGCCGGCCCGCTACTCCAACCTCGGCTACCTGGTGCTGGCCGAGGCGATCAGCCGGGCGGCCGGCGAGCCCTTTCCCGAGCACGTGCGCCGAGCCGTGCTGGAGCCGAGCGGGATGACCGCCACCGGCTACGCCCACCGGGCCGGTGCCGCGTACGCCACCGGGCACGTGCGCCTGCCCCGCCCGGCGACCCCGCTGCTGCGCGCGGCGCTCCCGGCCGGGATCGTCGGCGACCGGCACGGCCGGTACGTCGCGCTGCGCCCGTTCCGGGTCGCCGGCGCCGGCTACGGCGGCCTGATCGGTCCCGTCACCGACGCCGCCCGGCTGCTGCGGCTGCACCTGGCCGACGGCACGGTCGACGGCACGCGCGTGCTGACGCCGGAGTCCGCGCGGGCGATGCGCACCATCTCCTCCCCGGGCAGGCCGTTCGACGTGGGCCTGGGCTGGTTCCGCCGGCCGGAGGACCGGGACGCCCGGCCGGGGTTCGTCGAGCACTGGGGCACCGGCGGCGGGTTCTGGAACGCGATGCGGCTCTACCCGGAGCTCGGGCTGGGCGTGGTCGTCATGGCCAACACCACCCGGCCCTACGACCACGCCGCGCTGATGGCTGCGCTGATCAGGGCGGTCGCCCGGTGACGGCCGCCCCGGGGGACTCCGACCGAGGCCACCGGTGAGGTGGCCGGCTACACCCCGGCGACGTGCCCGAAGTGCCGGCGGTGGTCTCCGGGGGTGGTGTCCAGCCGACGACGGAACGCGCGGTTCATGGTCTCCGGCGCCTGGAAGCCGCAGACGCGGGCGATGTGGTCGACGGCGTGACCGGTGGTCTCGAGGAGCCGGCAGGCTGCCTCGAGCCGCAACCGCTCCACGTGCTCGCTCGGCGTCACGCCGACCCCTGCCTTGAACACGCGGCTGAACTGCCGCTCGGACAGGTGCACGCGCCGGGCCAGGGCGGGGACGGACAGGTCCGCGGTGAGGTGGTCGGGCAGCCACGCCAGCAGCTCCCGCAGCGGTTCGCTGTCGGCTGCCTGTGCGGCGAGCAACGTGGAGAACTGCGCCTGCCCACCGGAGCGCCGCAGGTAGACCACCAGGTGGCGGGCGACGGCCGCTGCCGCCCGCGATCCGTGGTCGTCGGCGACGAGGGCCAGCGCCAGGTCGATGCCTGCCGTCACCCCGGCGGAGGTCCAGAGGTCACCGTCGCGCACGTAGATCGCGTCGCCGTCGACCGACACCTCGGGGTGTGCGTCGGCCAGCAGCCGGCACTCCGCCCAGTGGGTGGTGGCCCGTCGCCCGTCCAGCAGCCCGGCGGCCGCGAGGACGAAGGCCCCGGAGCAGACCGAGGTGACCCGTCGGGCGCTGCCTGCCAACCGCCGGACGTGGGCCAGCAGGTCGTCGTCCGCGCAGGCCTGCGCCATGTCCCGCCCCCCGGCGACGACGAGCGTGTCGACGGGCGCCACGACCTCGGCGAGCGCGGTGGTGCCGAACGACAGCCCCGAGCTGGCCGGCACGGGACCGCCCGAGGTGCTCACCACCTGCGTGCGGTACTCCACCGACGGCAGCAGGTGGGTGGCGCTGGAGAAGACCTCGAGCGGGCCGGTCACGTCCAGGATCTGCGCCGACGGGAAGGTGACGACCGCGACGTCGAGGGCAGCCACCCACGCACTGTACGGCCGGCCGTGTCCGGGATCGTCAAGCGCGCGTCCTGGCGCCGCCCACGGCCCGGGCCGCATCGTCGTCCCGTGCCCGTACCGCCGGCCCGCTCGAGGAGGCCGTCCGCCCGCGTCCCCCACCGGCCGGGTGCCCCTGCCGCTGACGCCCCGAGAGGCCCCGTGCCGGCCCCGGCGCCGGCCAGCTCGTCCGGCTCCGCGCACCGTCCGCTGCGCGCACCGCTGGTCTGGGGCGTCGTCTTCGGCGTCCTGCAGGCGGCCTCGCCGCTGGCGTTCCCCTGGCTGGACGCGGCGACCGTCCACGCCCTCGGCCTCACCCTCGTCGCCGCCGTCTACATCGGCTTCGCCGTCGCCGACGGGCGCCGGCACGTGCTGGTCGTCGAGACGGCCGTCGCGTCGGTGTTCGTGGTCGCTGCTGCCGCCGCCGGAGCCGGCTCGGCCTGGCTGGTCGTCGCCGGCCTGGCCGGACACGGCTGCAAGGACCTGTGGCAGCACCGCACGGGCTTCGTGGCCGGCACCCGCTGGTGGCCGCCGTTCTGCGCGACCGTCGACTGGGTCGCCGCCGCCCTGATCGCGGTGGCGCTGGCCGCGGGACTGCTCCCGACCTGACCGCGGCCGCGACGGGTCCGGCCCACCCGCCCCCTCGGCCGGCGCGAGCACCGCCGAGCGCCGTTCCCCCGACCCGACCCGACCAGGAGACCCCCGTGCCCGCTCCCGCCCCGACCACCGAGGCCACCGGGCCCACCCCCGGGCGGCCGGCGCACACCGGCCCGATCCGCCGGGTCGTCGCCGGATCACTGCTCGCCGGGGGACTCCTCGCCGCCGCACTCACGCTCGTCGTGTTCACCGGTGCGCCCGAGCACGTCGTCACCGGGTCGGCCCTGATGGGGTTCGCCGCCGGCTGGGCGCTGCTCGCGGCGCTGTCGGCGCGCATGACCAGCCAGCCGCAGCGGTGGGCACTGGTGCCGGCCGCCACCCTCGCCGCCACCGGCCTCGGGCTCGTGGTCCTCGCGCCGGGCGACCCCGGGCTGACTGCCGCCGGATGGGTGTGGCCCCCGGGGCTGCTGACGCTCGCCGTCTGGACGGGCGCCCGGATCCGCCGCGCCCTGGCCGCCGGCAGCGGCCGCTGGCTCCTCTACCCCGTCGTGGTGGTCATGGCCGCCGCGGCGGTGGGCGGGGCCCTGCAGACCGTCGCGCTCGCCTCCGGTGACCCCGCTGAGTCGATGCCGGGGCAGACCCACGACGTCGGCGGCTACCGGTTGCACCTGGACTGCACCGGGTCCGGCGGCCCGACCGTGGTGCTGTTCAACGGGCTGGGGCTGACCTCGGCCAACTGGGCGCGCATCGCCCCGGCCGTCGCGCGCAGCGGCCGGGTCTGCGCCTACGACCGCGCCGGCCAGGGGTGGAGCGAGGACGCGCCGCAGCCGCAGGACGGCCACCGGGCCGCAGCCGACCTGCACACCCTGCTCGAGAGCGCCGGGGAGCGGGGTCCCTACGTGCTCGTCGGGCACTCGATCGGCGGGGACCACGCGATGACCTACGCCGCCCGCTACCCCGAGCAGGTCGCCGGCATGGTCCTGCTGGACGCCACCGACCCCTTCCGCGTCGGCGGCGGTCCCCCCGGCGCGATGGCCGTCCTGCCCAGCCTCGCGCGCCTCGGTGTCGGGCGCCTGCTCCCCGCGTCGTACTGGTCCGCCCTGCCCGAGCCGGCCGCCGGGCGGGTACGGGAGTTCAACGCCGGCCCCCGCGGCTGGCGCAACGTCCGCGACGAGATCGCCACGCTGCCCGTGCTGCTCAGGCAGGCCCGCGCGCTCACCACCCTCGGCGACACACCGCTGGTGGTGCTCACCGCCGCCGGGGACGAGGACGACCCGGCCCGGCTCGCCGGGCAGGAACGGATGGCCGCGCTCTCGACCAACAGCGCCCACCGGCACGCAGATGCCGGGCACGGAGCCCTGCTGGACGAGGAGCGCGGTGCCGCCAGCTCGGTACGGGCGGTGGCCGACGTCGTGCGCGCGGTGCGCGCCGGCGTGCCCCTGCAGTAGACCCGGAAGTCCTCCGGACCTGGCCCTGCACGCCCGCCCCGGGCGTCTCGGCCAGACGAGTCCCCGGGTCCGGACGACTCCGCGGTCCCGTGACGGGACCCCGCGGACCCGCGCCGCCTGCCTATGCGCGCTGGTCGTCGGGGAGGAAGATCGCCACGAGGTCGTCGACCTCCCGGTGCGCCTCGGCGGGGTGGCGGAACGGCCGGTGCCGGGCCACCTCGTAGTGGGTCCGGCGGCCGCGCCGGGTCCGCGTCACGTAGCCGCCCTCCGCCAGGTCGCGGAGCACGGCCAGCACCGCCCGCGGGGTGATGCCCACCCGCTCGGCGAGCTCGGCGACCCGGGCGTCGGGATCGGCGGCCACGGCCAGCAGCACGTGACCGTGGTTGGTGAGGAAGGTCCACGTCGGACGCCGGTCCTCGGGCACGTCAGCCTCCTCGGTGGCGGGCACAGGTGAAGTCTGCTTCACTCGTTGCCGGGAGGGGAGTACCCCCACAGCGCCCCGTCGTCAGTACGGCCCCGCGGGAGGGGCTCGGCGGAGCGGGCCCGCGGCGCGGCCGCCGCGGCGCCGGGAGAGACCTCCGGTCGGACCGACCGGAGGAGGATCCGTGGACGTCTCCGTCTGGGTGTGGCTCGCGGTGCTGGGCCTCATCGTCGTCATGCTGGCCGTCGACCTGTTCGCCCACCGGCGGGCGCACGTCATCGCCGTCCGCGAGGCCGCGCTGTGGTCGGCGGCGTGGGTCGCGATCGGCGTCGGGTTCGGCGCGTGGGTGTGGTGGGCCCACGGCGCCGAGTCCGGCCAGCAGTACTTCGCCGGCTACCTCATCGAGAAGTCGCTGGCCGTGGACAACGTCTTCGTGTGGGCGATCGTCTTCACCTTCTTCGCCGTCCCCCGCGAGTACCAGCACCGGGTCCTGTTCCTCGGCGTGCTCGGCGCCCTGGTGCTGCGGGGGCTGTTCATCGCCGGCGGATCGGCGCTGATCGCCGGCTTCGGCGCGGTCCTCTACCTCTTCGCCGCCTTCCTGCTCTGGACCGGCTGGCGGATGTTGCGCCGGCGGGACGAGCACATCGACCCCCGGCGCTCCCGCACGCTGCGGCTGTTCCGCCGCTACGTCCCGATGACCGACGCCTACCACGGCCAGCGCTTCCTGGTCCGCCGCGCCGGTCGGGTGCTCGCCACTCCCCTGCTCGCCGTCCTGGTCCTGGTCGAGGTCACCGACGTCGTCTTCGCCGTCGACTCCATCCCGGCGATCTTCGCCGTCACCGACGAGCCGTTCCTCGTCTTCACCGCCAACGCCTTCGCCCTCCTGGGTCTGCGCGCCATGTACTTCCTGCTCGCCGACCTGATCCACCGCTTCGTCTACCTCAAGGTCGGCCTCGCCCTGGTCCTCATGTGGGTCGGCGTCAAGATGCTGCTCAAGATCGACGTCTACTACGTGCCGACGACGGTCAGCCTCGCGGTGATCGCCACGATCCTCGGCGTCTCGGTCGTGGCGAGCCTGCGCGCGACCCGCGGCCAGGGGCGCCGCGCCGCCGCTGCGCCGGTGGACCCCCCGTTCCGCGTGGCGACCGAGGCGGAGCTCGCCGACACCGAGCCCCTCCTGCCCCGGCGGCCGCGGGTGACCTCCCGGTGAGCCGTCACCACCGGCGGCCGCGGGCCCGGCGTCGCGGACGCACGGGTTCGGCCGGTTCCGGGTCGCCCCCGTCCGAAGGTCCCTGCCGCGGGGCGCGCCGCCCCGGCAGCATGGGCGGATGGCGCGCCTGTCCTCGGTGGAACGCAACACCCGGTCGGACCGCGCGGACCGTCCCGCCGTCCTGTCGCTGGCGGACCCGCGGGCGGCCGACCTGCGGCGCGCGGGCGCCAAGGCCGCGGCGCTGGCGACCGCGGCCCGGACCGGGCTGCCGGTGGTGCCCGGCTTCGTGCTGACCACCGCGACCGCCGAGGACGTCGCCACGGGCGGGGACCTGCCGCAGGAGGTCGAGGACGCCTGGCGCCGCCTGTCCCGGGAGGGCACGCAGGACCTCGTGGTCCGCAGCAGCTCGACCGTCGAGGACCTCGGCGGCGCCTCCATGGCCGGCCGTTTCGAGTCCGTGCTCGGCGTCCGGGGGTGGGAGGACTTCCGCCGGGCGGTCGAGCGGGTCGTCGCCTCGCGGGAGCAGGCGGCCGCGGGGTCGGCGACGCTCACCGGGCGGGAGCCCATCGCCGTGCTGGTCCAGCCGCTGGTGGCGGCGCGGTGCGGCGGCGTCCTGTTCGGGCTCGACCCGGTGTCGGGACGGGAGGACCGGCTGGTCGTGGCCGTGGTCGACGGCGGTCCCGACCGGCTGGTGAGCGGCCGGGTGGACGGCGACCGCTACGAGGTGGACCTCTCCGGCCGGCCCGTCGGCGTCGTGCGGGGCACGGGGGGCACGCGCCTGGGCCGCCGGCGGCTGCGCGAGCTGGCGGCCCTGGCGGCACGGACGGCGGAGGTGTTCGGCGGACCGCAGGACGTCGAGTGGGCCTCCGACGCCGGTGGCCGGCTGCGCCTCCTGCAGAGCCGGCCGGTCACCGCCGAGCGGCGCGGCCGGCCGGTCGGGCCGGTGCTCGGCCCGGGCCCGGTCGCCGAGACCTTCCCCGGACCGCTGCAGCCGCTCGAGGTCGACCTGTGGGTGGCGCCCCTGCGCACCGCCCTCCGCCGCGCGCTGGGCCTCGCCGGAGCGGCCTCCGACGCCGACCTGGACGCCTCCCCCCTCGTCCGCGTGGTGGACGGCTGGGTCGCGGTGGACCTGGACCTGCTCGAGCCGCGGCACCGCGCCCCGACCGTGGCGGAACGGCTGGACCCGCGGCCGCCGCTGCGCCGGCTGCACGCCTCCTGGCGGGTGGGGCGCCTGCGCTCGGCGCTGCCGCTGCTCGCACGGGACGTGCTCGACGCCGCCGACGCGGCGCTGACGGAGGTCCCGGCACCGGCGGGCCTCCTCGACCAGCAGCTGGTGGGGCTGCTGCACCGGCTGCAGCCCGCGCTGGCCGCGGCGCACGCGCACGAGGTCCTCGTCGGTCTGCTCGTCGCCCCGGACGCGCCGGTGACGACCGGGACCGGCACCGCCCTGCAGGTGCTCGCGCGGGCACGGCGGGCGGGGCTGGCCGACGCCGACGCGGTCGCCCGCCACCCCGTGGTCCTGGCCCTCGCCCCGCCCGTCGTCGGTCCCGCGCCGAGCCTGCCCGCGGACGTCCCCCTCCTGCCGCAGGACCCCGACGCACGTCCCGCCGCGGACGCCACGGACGCCGGCCTCCTGCGGGAGGCGCTGCGGCTGCGCGTGCGGTGGCTGCAGGAACTGGGCGCCCGAGCCGCCTGGGCCCTCGGCGAGCGGCTGGCGGCGGCCGGCCGTCTCGACGATGCCGCGGACGTCCGGGGCCTCCGCCTGGCCGACCTCGCCGCGGCCGTCGCGGACCCGGCCGCGCCGGTGTCGCCACGGCTCGTGACCCCGGGGGCGCCCCTCCCGGCCCGCTTCCGGATGAGCGACACCGGCCGGCCCGTCCCGGTCAGCGGCGGCGCGGCCGGTGCCAGCGGCGCCGGTGGCGGCAGCGGCAGCGGCCCGGTGCACCAGGGTGAGGACCCGCCGCAGGGCGCCGTCCTCGTCGTCCGGACCCTCGACCCGGCCCTGGCGCCCGTGCTCCCGCGACTGGCCGGGCTGGTGGCCGAGACCGGCAGCGTGCTGGCCCACCTCGCCATCCTGGCCCGGGAGGCCGGCGTGCCCACCGCCGTCGCCGTCGACGACGCCCTCGAGCGCTTCCGGCCCGGCACGGTGGTCCGGGTCGACGGGACGACCGGTGAGGTGGAGGAGGTGCGCGGCCGGTGAGGAAGCTCAGCTGGCTCGCCGGGGTGGCCGCGCTGGTCTCCTCCGGCGGGTACCTCCTGGTCTACGTCTACCGCTGGGAGTGGCACCGCGCCCTGCTCGTGGGGATCCTCTTCCTGGCCTCGCTGACCGGCCTGTGCGCCGCGCTCGTGCTGCGCCGGCTGGGCCGCCTGGAGCGGGAGGTCTCCGCCCCGCACCGGGCCTCCCCCACCGATCCGCTCCACCGGCTCCGCCAGGCACCCGTGGACAGCCCACCCTTCCGCTGGCTGGGCGCGCCCGATCCCGACCGGACGTACGTCTTCATCCCGATCCTCCTCGGCGGCGGGCTCCTGCTCTCCGGCGCCGCCTGGCTGGTCGAGCGGGTGGCCGGCTCCGCGGCGCGGACCGGCATCGAGGAGGACCTGGCCCGCGAGCTGCGCTCCGTCGCCTTCCCGGCGGGTCCGCTGGTGCCGACCGGCACCGAGGTGCTCGCCGGAGGCGGCGCCCGCGACGACCCGGCGCTGCGCCTGCTGCTGGGGCCGCCGGCCGCCGGGCGGCCCGCGTGACGCGGGCCCTCGCCTGGCTGACCGCCGCGGTCGTGGCCGCCACCGGTGTGCTCCTGCTGCGGGCCGAGCTGATGACCGTCCACGTGACGCACCCGGACGGCTCGTACACCGAGGTGCTCGTGCAGGCCCACGTCGTCCGGGAGGACCCGGCCGACCGGGAGGAGATGACGCGGAGCCTCGTCACGACCTGCAGGCTGCTGGTGGACGCCGAGATGGTCCCCGCGTCGTTTCGGACGGTCGAGGCGGGGGTATTCAGATTCCGGCTGTCACCGGGTCTCGACGAGTTCCGAGTACGAGAACTGCGCGGCTGCCTGTCCGATCTGACCGTGCCGCACATGCGGGCGGAGGTGCTCCACCTGGAGACGGTGACGCCGGCCGAGGCCGGCGGCGCTCCGGGTCGCCGCTGACGGCGACCGGCCCCCTGACCGGGGACGGCGCCGCGCCGGAGGACGCCTGCGCCCGTCCGGGAGGTCCGTTCCTCCGTGCTCGAACTCAGCCGAAGGCAGGTCCTGGCCGCCGGCGTGGGAGCCGTCGGCACGGTGGCCGCGGGCGGACTCAGCGCCCTGACCCTGCCGCTGCTCGGCCGCCAGGACCTCCTGCCCGGCGAGGCGCCCGCGGTGGGTCTCACCCCGCGCGCCTGGCCCACCCGGCCCGACCGGCTCACCTTCGCCGCCGTCGGCGACACCGGCAGCGGCGGCCGGCAGGCGATGGCCGTCGCCGAGCGGATGGCCCACGGCTACCAGCAGTCGCCGTACGGACTGGTCACCCACCTGGGCGACCTGTGCTACTACGGCCGCGTCGAGGACCGGTTCGACGACGTCTTCCTCCGGCCCATGGGTCCCCTGATCGACGCCGGCGTCCGGTTCGAGCTGGCCATCGGCAACCACGACGGCGCCCTGCACCACAGCGACGAGAGCCTGATCGAGATCGACGCCGAGCTGCGCCTCCTGGGCACCCCCGCGCGCAACTACACGACCGGTCACGGACCGGTCGACTTCTTCTACCTGGACTCCAGCACCCCGGGCCTCCTCGGCGAGGACGCCCCCGCCCAGCTGGAGTGGCTCGACGACGCCCTCGCCGCCTCGACCAACCAGTGGAAGGTCGTCTGCCTCCACCACCCGGTCTTCTCCTCCGGCGAGCACGGCTCCACGCCCGGCGCCGACGAGGAGCTGGCGCCGATCCTCGAGCGGCACGCCGTCGACCTCGTCCTCAGCGGCCACGACCACCACTACGAGCGGACCCGCCCCGTCGACGGGGTCACCTACGTGGTCAGCGGCGGCGGGTGCAAGACGACCCCGGTCGGCCGCAGCCGCTTCACCGTGGCTGCCTCCTCGGCGCTGCACTACCTGCACGTCGAGGTGGTGGGCGACCGGCTCACCGGCCGCTCGATCCAGGCCGACGGCACCGTGCTGGACCGCTTCGAGCTGCGCGCGCGGGAGGGCCGGTGACCCTCGCCCGGGTGGTGGCCGGCGGCCACGCCGTCCTCGTCGCAGCAGCGGTGGTGGCTCCCGCGGTCGTCCTGCGCGCCGCCGGCGACCGCGGCGGTCTCCCGCCGGAGCGCACCGGCGACGTCCTCGCGGTCAGCTGTGCGGTCGGGCTCGTCGCCGCCGTCCTCGCCGCGCGCCGGCTGCACGCGGGGACCGGGACCCTGGCCGAGCGGTGGGGCGCCGAGGCGGTGGGGCTGGCCGTGCTGGCGCCACTGGCCGCCACGCTGCCGGTCCTCACGTTCCTGGCCGTCGCGGCCCGGCTGCCGGCCGAGGTCGCCACCGGCCGCGGGATGGTCCCCGCCGCATGGGCCGCGAGCCTGGTCCTCGCCCTCCTGGTCGCCGCGGGAGCCCGACGCGCGGTGCGGCGCTGGGTGCTGCGGAGCACCGCCCCGGCGGGACGGGTAGTCCGTGGCCGCGCGGTCAGGACGCCGACGCGGGACGTGGTGCCCGGTCGCGTCCGGCGCCCGGCGGAGGTCGTCGTGGGGTCCCTCCGCGGCCGGGGGACCTCCCCCGCCGGCGGGTGACCGGCGGGTCCACGCGCCCGTGCCCGGCCACGGAACCTCCGCGTCGTCCCTGCAGGGGCGCGCCCGCGCCCCCGCAGGGATCGGCGTCCCCGGCTCCCCGGCGACGTGCCGATCCGCGTCAGGCGGCCGTCGCACGGACGGCGTCGGTGATCACGCCGGCGACGACGTCGGGCCGGGAGACCGTGACGGCGTGCGAGGCGTCGACCTCGACGACGTGCGACCCCGCACGCTCCGCCATGAACCGCTGGGCCGCCGCCGGCACGGCGAGGTCCTGCAGCGTGACGAGGGTCCACGACGGGACGGTCTTCCAGGCGGCCCTCGTCGCCTGGTCCGCCAGGGCGTCGGCGACGATCGGCCGCTGCGTGACGGCCATGAGGTCGGCGACGTCGGCCGGCACGTCCGCGGCGAAGACCGGCCGGAACCGGTCCTGCTGGATGTAGAGGTCGTCGACGGGCTCGCCGTCGGACCCGCGCACCGGCACCGGGCGCAGCGCCGGCCCGAGCTCGTTGCCGGGGAACCTCCCGGCCAGCTCGCCGGTGCTCTCGCCCTCGTCGAGCAGGAAGCTGGCCACGTGGACCAGCGCCCGCACCCGCGGGTGCCCGTCGGCGGCCTGGCTCATCACGCTGCCGCCGTAGGAGTGGCCGGCCAGGACGACCGGGCCGTCGACGCCGTCCAGGACGTCCCGCAGGAGCGCGGCGTCGCCGTGCAGCGAGCGCAGCGGGTTGGCGACCGCCACCACCGGATGGCCGTCCCGGCGGAGCCGGGCGATCACGCCGTTCCAGCTCGACGAGTCGGCGAAGGCCCCGTGCACGAGCACCACCGTGGGCTCTCCGCGGGGGCGACCTGCGGGCGTCACGGCGCGATCACCAGCTCGGCGACCAGGTCGCCGTCCATGGCGAACCGGTAGCCCAGCTCGACGACCCCGCCGGGGAAGTCGCCCACCAGCCGGTGGGTGACGACCCAGTGCGTGTCGTCGAGCCGCTGGGCCCCGACGAGCTCGCTGGTGTAGCTGAACCGGGACCCGGCGCTCGACACGAAGCGCCGGATCTCCTCGGTCCCCCGGTAGGTGGTGCCGTCGTCGACGACCACGGCGCCCGGGGTGAACGCGCGGATCGCGGCGTCGGCCTCCCGGGCCCGGTGGGCGGCGAGGAAGGCGCGGACGGTCGTGGGCAGCTGGTCGGCCTCGATGCGGGCGGGTGTGGTCATGCCCCGACCGTGCGGCCTCCCGCGCCGGGAGGGTCAACCGCTGGACCCTCCCCCGGGGGGAGGGTGCACAGTGCCCGGGTGCTGGCGATCGGCGAGTTCTCCCGGCTGACCCACCTCAGCGTGCGCACGCTGCGCCGCTACCACGACGCGGGCCTGCTCGAGCCGGCGACCGTGGACGACGCGACCGGCTACCGCTACTACAGCGCCGACCAGATCCCGACCGCCCAGGTCATCCACCGCCTGCGCGAGCTCGACGTCCCCCTCGCCGACGTGCAGCGGATCGTGGGCTCCCCCGACCCGGGCGCCCGCGCCGACCTGGTGACCGGCCACCTGCGGCGGCTGGAGGCCGAGCTCGACCGGACCCGCGCGGCGGTCGCGTCGCTGCGGCGGCTGCTGCAGCCGGGACCGGCGCCGCTGGACGTCGAGCTGCGGGCGGTGCCGGCCACCACCGTGGCCGCGGTCGAGGACGACGTGGCGCACGACCACGTGCTGGACTGGTACGCCGGGGCCATGGCGGAGCTGGACGCCGTGGTCCGGGAGCCGACCGGTGCCCCCGGCGGCCTCTTCGACAACGCGCTGTTCGAGGACGGCCGCGGGCACGTCCTCGTCTACCGGCCGGCAGACGAGCCCCCGCGCAGCGGCCGGGTGCACCCGGTGACCCTGCCCGCCGTCGAGCTGGCCGTCGCCGTGCACGCCGGGGAGCACGACGACATCGACGTCACCTACGGCGAGCTGGGCGCCTGGGTGGTGGCCAACGCGCTCGCCGTGGCCGGTCCGGTGCGCGAGACCTATCTGGTGGGTCCCCGGGACACGGCGGACCCCTCAGCCTGGCGCACCGAGATCGGCTGGCCGGTCTTCCGGGTGGCCCCCCGCTGAGCCGTCACCGCAGCGCGGCCAGCGCGGCGTCGGAGGCGGCGAGCGCCTCCCGGTCGTGGGTCGCCCCGCTGGCCAGCAGCTCGTCGGCGCCGCTGCGCTCGGCGAGCTGCTCGAGCCGGCGGCGCACCGTCTGCGGGCTGCCGGCCAGGACGGCGTCCAGGCCCTGCCGCACCCGCTCGGCGTCCCGGTCGTCCCAGCGCCGGCCGCGGATGGCGGCCACCGGCTCGAGGACGTCGAACACGCCGGTGCGCCGGGAGCGCACCATCGCCCACACCTCCGGCAGCGCCAGCTCCCGGGCCTCGGCGTCGGTGTCGGCGACCAGCACGTCGAGGGAGACGGTGACGTGGGGGCGGCTGCCCCGGTGCGGGCGGAATCCGCGCCGGTAGCCGGCGAGGACCTCGCCGAGCTCGGGACGGGCGAGCACCGGCCCGCCGACGACCACCGGCAGGCCGAGGCGGGCGGCGACCTCCGTGCCGCGGCCGGTGGCCAGCACGGAGAGCGGGATCGGCGCCTCCACCACCGGGCGGGCGGTGACCGGCGCGGTCCGCTCCAGGTAGGCCCGCAGCTCGGCGACGTCGTCGGCGAAGGCGTCCGGCTCGTCCCCGGAGCGGCGCAGCGCCCGGCGGACCGGCGCGGTGAAGCCCAGCGAGCGGCCCAGGCCGAGATCGACGCGCCCGGGGTACAGCGCGGCCAGCATCAGGAACTGCTCGGCGACCACGAGCGGCTGGTGGTTGGGCAGCATCACCCCGCCCGACCCCAGCCGGATGGTCCCCGTCCGCGCCCCGATCGCGGCCAGCAGCACCGCCGGCGACCCGGACGCGATGCCCGGGACGCCGTGGTGCTCGGCCACCCAGAACCGGTCGTAGCCCAGGCGCTCGGCGGCCACCGCCCGCTCCACGGTGTGCCCCAGCGCCGCCCCCTCGGGGGAGCCGGCACGGGTCCGGGACCGGTCGAGCAGCGAGAACCTCACCCCCGGGGCAACCCGGGACCCCGCGCCCGCCTTCCGGTCCCCGCCCGCCTTCCGGTCCCCGCCCGCCTTCCGGTCCCCGCCGGCCGGGCGGTCAGCCGCCGGCGGCCAGCAGCCGGCCCATCTGCTCGTGCACCGCCTGGATGCCCTTCAGCGGCCGCAGCATCACGCGGAACTCGACGATCCGACCCGCCTCGTCGCAGCGGACGACGTCGACGCCGTTGACGTACCTGCCCTCCACGGCGGTCTCGAACTCGAGCACCGCGGTGTCCCCGGACAGCACCTCCTTCGTGTACCGGAAGTCCTCCCCGTTGAGCACCCGGGCCGCCGCCTGCAGGTACTGCGTCGTGACGGCCTTCCCCTGCTGCGGCGTGAAGACCACCGGCGAGTGGAAGACGACGTCGTCGGCGAGCAGCTCCTCGAGGCCCCCGGGCAGGTCCCCGGCCAGGAACCGGTGCCAGCGGGCGATCACGTCGTGGATCACGGGGCCTCCTCGTCGGTGGCGCGACGGCCGCGCCCGGCACCGATCCTGCCCCCGGTCGGCCGGGACGGGCGGGAGCGGAGCGCGGCGCCGGTGCCGGTGCCGTGACCGGGCGGACGACGAGCACCCAGCGCAACCCGGCGAAGCGGGCCAGCCCGACGGCGCCGCTGACGGCGCACACCGCCAGGACGGACACGAGCGGACCCGCCGAGGCGGCCCAGACCTCGAGCGCGCCCAGCGTCAGGCTCGACGCCGCCAGCCCGACGAGGGCCAGGCCGCCCCCGGTCCACTGCGCCGTCGCCCACCCGACCCGGTCCCCGGCCCGGAAGGTCAGGCGGCGGTGCAGCTCGTTGGCCAGGGCGGTGGACACCAGCACCCCGACCAGGTTGGCCGCCTGGTCCCCCAGCCCGGCCAGCAGCAGGAACAGGCCGGCGTAGACCAGGTTGGCCGAGCCCCCGACCAGGGCGAACCGGAGGAGCTGCGCTGCCATGCGGCCAGGCTCCCGGGGCGACCGGCCCCGGCACATCCGGGGAATCCCTGGGACGTCCCCCTGACCCGTGCCGGAGGACCCGCACGCGGCGGCCGGGCAGCGCTCAGCCGCCGGGAGCCCGGACGTCCGCCGGCGCGGTCGGCGGGTGGACCTGCGGGCCCGTGACGCCGCAGTGCAGGCACTCCTCGACCGCGATGCGCCCGGGCGCCGGTGCGGCCGCGGCCGCCGGCTGGCGTCCGCCGACCAGCGCCGCCGACACCGCCGCCCCGGCCACCAGCAGCCCGGCCAGGACGAACACCGCCACCCGGAAGCCGTCGGCGAGGGCCTCGGGGTCGGTGTGGTCGTCGCCGCCGATGCCCGCCACGACCGGGACGACGGCCACCGCGAGCAGCCCGGCCGCCCGGGCCACGGCGTTGTTGACGCCGGAGGCGACGCCGGCGAACCGGTCCTCGGCCGAGGCCAGCACCGTCGCGGTCAGCGGCGCCACCAGCAGCGTGAGCCCGGCGCCGAAGACGACGGCGGCCGGCAGCACGTCCGCCACGTAGGAGGCGCCGGACCCGATCCGGAGCATCAGGAGGACCCCGCCCGCGGCCACCAGCGGACCGGCGGTCAGCAGGGGCCGGGGCCCGATCCGCTGCGCGAGCGCGCCGACGCGGGCGGAGAACAGCAGCATCAGCACGGTGACCGGGAGCAGCGCGGTGCCGGCGAGCAGCGGGCTGAACCCGGCGACCACCTGCAGGTGCAGCACGAGCAGGACGAAGACCACGCCCAGGGCCGCGTAGACCAGCAGCGTCGTGAGGTTGGCCGCGGTGAACCGGCGGTCGCGGAAGAGCGCCGGCGGGACGAGCGGGTGCGGCGAGCGGCGCTCCACGCGGACGAAGAGCAGCAGCGCGAGCACGCCGGCGGCGGCGACGGCCCACAGCAACGCCGGGGAGGTGTCCCCGCCGGCCGCCGTCAGCGCGTAGGTGAGCGTCGCCAGGGCCACCGTGACCAGGGCGGTGCCGGTCAGGTCCAGGTGCGGCGCGGCGTGCGGGTCGCGGGTCTCGGGCACGTGCCGCGCGGCGACCCAGAGGACCAGCAGCGCCAGTGGCAGGTTGAGCAGGAACACCGCGCGCCAGGTCCAGTCGACCAGCCAGCCGCCAAGGAAGGGGCCGACCGCACCGGCGACCCCGCCCAGCCCGGACCAGGCCCCCACCGCGGCCGCGCGCTCGTCGCCGGCGAAGGACGCCGAGATGATCGCGAGGCTGCCCGGCGTCAGCAGCGCGCCGCCCACGCCCTGCAGGGCCCGCGCCGCGACCAGGGTCTCGACGTCCCAGGCCAGCCCGCACAGCAGCGAGGCCGCCGCGAACCAGCAGACGCCCACCACGAAGACCCGGCGGCGACCCAGCCGGTCGCTCAGCGACCCGCCCAGCAGGATGAGCGCCGCCAGCGTCAGCGTGTAGGCGTTGACGGTCCACTGCAGTCCGGAGAAGCCGGCGCCCAGGTCGCTGCCGATCCGCTCGAGGGCGACGTTGACCACGGTCGCGTCGAGCATCGCCAGGCTCGACCCCAGCACGGTCGCCAGCAGCACCCACCGGGCCTGCGGGGTGCCCATGCGCAGCGCGGGCGCCTGCGCCGCCATCAGGCGCGCTGGGACCGGGGCGCCGGACCGTAGATGGCGGTGGCCTGCGCCGCGGCGAGCCGGGCGTCCTCCTCCCGCACCACGGACAGCTGGGTCTCCTCGGGCGGCAGCAGGCTCTGGAACAGCCAGTCCGCGGCCACCCGGACGCGGTTGGCCGTCGCCGGCAGCACCAGCAGGTGGTAGCCGCGGGTCACGACCTTGGCCACCGGGCCGGTCAGCCGGATGCCCAGCGGCCGCGCGACCGCGTCGAACCCGCCGAGGTCGGCGACCAGGCCGAGGTCGCGGTGCCGGTAGGGCCGTGCCGCGCCGTACCCGAGCGCGGCCGCGACGTTGCGCCCGACGGCGGTCCCCTGCCGCTGGGCGTGCTGGGCGGTCGGCTGGGTGTCGGGCAGCGCCCCGCCCTCGTCCGGGACGGCGGCGAGGTCGGGCACCGCCGCCGCGTCGCCGGCCGCCCACAGCCCCGCCACCCCCGGCACCGACAGGTCGGGGTCGACGACCAGCCGCCCGCGCCGGGTGGGCAGCCCCAGGCCCGCGACCAGCGGGCTGGCCACGACCCCGGCCCCCCAGAGCAGGGTGCGTGTCCGGATGGTGGTGCCGTCGGTGAGCACGACCCGGGTGTCGTCGGCCGAGGCGACGCTGGTCTCCAGCCGGACGTCGACGCCCCGCTCGCGCAGCACCCCGAGCGCGTGCGCGCCCAGCTGCGGGCCGAGCTCGGGCAGCACGGCGGGCGCGACGTCGACCAGCACCCACCGGACGTCGCTGGCCCGGGTCCGGTCCCACCGGCGCTCGATGCGGGTGAGCCAGCGCTGCGCCTGGGCGACGAACTCCGTCCCGGTGTAGCCGGCCCCGACGGCGACCACGGTGAGCATCTCCGCACGCGCCGCCCGGCCCGCCTCGGTGTCCGGCTGGGCGTCGGCGAGGTCCAGCTGCTCCAGCAGGTGGTCGCGCAGGTACACGGCCTCGACCAGGGTCTTGAGGCCGCGGGCGTGCTCGGGCACCCCGGGGATCTCGAACTGGCGGGTGATCGAGCCGGGGGTCAGCACCAGGTGGTCCCACCCGAGCTCCTGGGTCAGCTCGCCGCGCCGCACCGCCACGGTCCTGGCGGCCAGGTCGACGTCCTGGACCCGCCCCAGGACCAGCCGCACCCGCCGCAGCTTGCGACGCAGCGACACCGCGATGTGCCGGGCCTCGACCACGCCCGTGGCCACCTCCGGCAGCAGCGGGCTGTAGAGCAGGTAGTCGTCGGGGGTCACCAGCACCAGCTCGGCGGTGCCCGGCGGCAGCCGGCGCTGCAGGTACCGCAGGGCGGAGAAGCCGGCGAAGCCGCCGCCCACCACGACCACCCGCGCCGGGCCCCCGCTGCCCGGCCGTTCCGGACCGGGGGACCTCCGTCGCGAGGTCGGCGACCACAGGACGGGACGGCGGGGCGGCGTGCCGGTCATGGCGGGATGCTGCCACCGCAGGGACCCGCGCGGCACCCGTCCGCCCACCCTGACCGCCCGCCCGGCGCGCCCGCGGTGAGCTGTGCGGGCCCCCCGCAATGGGTACGGTCTGTGGTCCGCGCCACAGCACGAGGCCCGCCGGGTGCCGTGCCCACCGGGTCCTCCGGCTCAGTGAGGAGCTGCCATGCCCACCACCTCCGTCCGGACCGGGGTCAGGCTCAACTACGAGATCAGCGGGGACGGCGACCCGTTGCTGCTGGTCATGGGGACGTCGGGCTCGATCCTGATGTGGGGCGAGGTGGTCCCCCGGCTCGCCGAGCGGTACCGGGTGATCGCCTTCGACAACCGCGGCCTCGGTGGCAGTGAGCGGGGCGAGGGCGAGATCTCGGTGGCGTCGCTGGCCGAGGACGCCTCGGCGCTGCTCGAGGCGCTCGAGGTCCCCCGGGCGCACGTGATGGGCTGGTCGCTCGGTTCCGCCGTCCTCCAGGAGCTGGCCCTCGCCCGTCCGGACCAGGTGGCCACCGCGGTCATGTACGCGACCTGGGCGCGGTGCGACGGGTTCCAGCGGTCCGTCCTCACCGCGCTGCGCCACCCCTACGCGACGAGGGACCTGGAGTGCGCCCTGGCCGCCGCGGGGATCGCCTTCTCGCCGGAGCTGCTCGACCACCCGGAGTTCGACGCGATGCTCGAGCCGATGCTGCCCGCCTTCCCCCAGGACGAGGCGCAGATGCAGGTCACCGTCGAGCAGTGGGACGCGGACCTCGCGCACGACACCCTGGACCGGCTCGGCGGGATCACCGCCCCCACCCTGGTCGTCGTCGGGGAGCAGGACCTGCTGACCCCACCGCGGCAGTCGAAGGCGGTCGCCGACGCCGTCCCCGGGGCGCGTTTCGAGCTGCTCACCGGGCCGGGGTCGAGCCACGGCCTGCACATCGAGCGCCCCGACGACCTGGTGCGGATCGTCACCGGCTTCCTCCAGGAGCACACGCTGCTACAGCGCAGCTGACCGCCCACGGTCGCTCGGCGCGGGACCCTCGGCCGGCACGCCCGCGGCGCGGACCAGGCGAGCGGCTTCACGACGGGGTGGGGCCGCCCTGTCGGGACCCGGCGTACCGGGTCTCCGCCCGGACCCACTCCGCGGCGCGGAGCCGGGCCAGCCGCAGCTCCTCCGCCTCGTCGAACACGTACCACTCCAGGCTGGGCCGGTCCGGCAGCGCCCCGCGCAGGTACTCGCCGAGGAAGTGCAGCGGGCCCTCCCAGCCGATCGCGGGGCTGAACGCGTCGCCGGAGAGGTCGGTGTGGAAGACGTCGGCGAGGGAGGCGTGCTCGAGCTCGAGCCAGGTGGCGTCGTCACCGTCCGCCGTCAGCCGCACCTCGACCTGGTCGGCCTCGGGGCGGTCGGGAGGGATCCACTCCAGCCGCAGCAGCGTCGGGGCGTCGCAGGCGAGGACCCTCCCGGCCGCCTGCTCCTCGAACGCATAAGAGCCGCCCTCGCGGAGGTCGCCGCGGACGGGCAGGAAGAAGCGGTCGATGCGGTCGGCGGTCGTGATCGCGGCCCAGACCTCGCCGACCGGCGCGCCGAAGCGGCGCCGGAGCACCACCGCGTGTGCCGCTCGCCCGTCGATCTCCCGGCTGGTGACGCTGCGCTGCACGGCGCCCAGGCTGGTCTCCTCGTTGGCGATGTCGGTCATGGCGCTCCCCTCCCGGTGGTCCGTGCCGGCGACGCTAGGCAAGTCGCGACTTGCATGTCAACATCGACCCCGGCCGACCCGGACCGCACCCGAGGACGAGAGGACGACGCCGTGACCCTGCGAGGCTTCGCCACGATCAACTACTGGGCCGACGACGTCGTCGCCGCCGCCGCGTGGTACGCCGGGGTCCTGGGCGTGGAGCCCTACTTCTCCCGGCCTGGACCCGACGGTCGCCCGGCCTACGTGGAGTTCCGCATCGGTGACTCCGCCGACGAGCTCGGCATCGTCGACCGCCGCTTCCAGCCGCCGGGGGCCGCCGCCGGCCCGGGCGGTGCGGTCATGCACTGGCACGTCGACGACCTCGCGGGGACGGTCGACCGCCTCGTGGCCGCCGGAGCCGAGCTCTACGCCCCCATCACCCCGCACGGGGACAGCGGGTTCGTCACCGCCTCGGTGGTCGATCCGTTCGGCAACGTGCTGGGGGTCATGTACAACCCCCACTACCTCGAGGTGCTGCGCGCGGGCCGCGCGGGATGACCGTGGAGGTCCTGGAGTTCGCCGACGGGGCGGCGTGGGACCGGTGGCTGGCCGAGCACGGCCGCAGGCGGAGGGATGCGTGGCTGCGCCTGGCGAAGCGGCGCTCGCGACTCACCCGCCTGACGCAGCCGGAGGCACTCGACGCGGCCCTGTGCCACGGCTGGATCGACAGCCACCGACGGGCGCTGGACGACGACTCCTACCTCCAGCGGTACTCCCCCCGCCGGCAGGGCAGCTCGTGGTCGAGGGTCAACGTGGTCAGGGCGGAGGCCCTGCTCGCGGCGGGGCGCTTGCGACCGGCGGGGCTCGCGGAGGTGGCCGCGGCCTGCGCCGACGGACGGTGGGCGGCGGCCTACGAGTCCCAGGCCACCGCCACCGTCCCGCCCGACCTCGCCGCCGCCCTCGCGTCCGATCCAGGAGCCGGCGCGGCCTTCGACGCGGCTGGGCCGCACCGAGCGGTACGGGCTCGTCCTGCCCCTGCTCAAGGCGCGCACACCGCGGGCACGGGCGCACCTGCTGGCCCGGACCCTGGCCCGGCTCGGCGAGCACGACGGGACCGCTCACCCACCGGCGGCCCCCGGCGGGTGAGCGGACCACCCCGGCGGTCACCGCGGCGCGGCCAGCGCGGCGCCGGAGGCGGCGAGCGTCCCGGTCGTAGGTGGCCCCGCCGGCCCGCAGCTCGGCGACGTCGTCGGCGAAGGCGTCCGGCTCGTCCCCGGACCGGCGCAGCGCCCGGCGGACCGGCGCGGTGAAGCCCGGCGAACGGCCCAGGCCGAGGTCGACGCGCCCCTCCGTCACCCGGTCAGGGACGGGGCGCCAACCCCTGCCGCAGCTCGGCCATGGCCTGCGCGAGCGACACCCGGGGCGCCCAGCCCCACCGCCGGGCACGGTCGGTGCGCAGCCGCCCGGTCCACACCGGCTCGTCGGTCCACTCCGGCTCGACGCCCAGCGCGGCGCAGGCGGTGCCGAGGTAGTCCCGCCAGGTCGCCGGCTCTCCCGCGACGACGACCGGGGTGGTCGCGCCGGCCACCGGGCCGCGCTCCGGGTCGTCGGCCGTCGGGACCGCGCCGGCGGCGACGTCGGCGACCAGGGCCGCCAGGTCGTCGACGTGCACCCACGGCCAGCTCTTGTCCGGGTTCGCCCGGCGCTCGCCCGCGCGCATCGCCCGCGGCCGGAGCGTGTTCCAGACGGACGTGTCGCCGGCACCCAGGATCGCCGGCGGGCGGACGAGCACGGTCGTCAGCCCGCCGACCCCCGCGAGGGCGGCGTCGGCGGCGTTCTTGGTGTCGGGGTAGTCGCCGCTGCCGTCGGGCAGCAGGGCGCCGTCCTCGGCGATGTCCCCCGTGCCGGGCGAGCGGTCGTAGACGCCGGCGGTGGAGACGTGCACCAGCCGGGCCACGCCGGCGTCGCGGGCGGCCCGGGCCAGGGCCGCCGTCCCCTCGACGCCGACGCGGTGCTGCACCTCCCGGGGCGATCCCATCGGGTGGACCGTCGTGACGAGGGCGTCGGCGCCGTCGAGGACCGACCGGGCGACGGCGGCGTCCGTGGGGTCACCGACGTGCTCGGAGACCCCGTCCAGCGCCGGCGCACCGCCGGCGCGGCGGACGACGGCGCGCACCCGCGCCGACCGCCCGGCCAGCGCACGGCACACCGCGGAACCGACCAGCCCGTTGGCGCCGGTCACCACGACGACCGGAGCAGCACCGCCCATGCCGCCCACCCTGCCAGCCCGGGGGCTCCTCCGCCCCGCGGCCGCCGGTCCCCGGCACAGGGCCGGCACCCCCTCGGGGGACTCGCGCTCGGATGCGGCCTGCCGGACGCCGATGTCCGGATACCGTTCCGGTCTCGACCCCGTCAGCCGCGGGAGGAACGGATGACCCTTCGGACGACGGCCCCCGACGAGCGGGCCCTCACCGGTGCGGAGACCGCCCGGCTGGTGGAGCTGGCGGCCACGATCACCGCCGACCCCGCCACGGATCCGGCCGGCTTCACGTCCCAGGCGACCCGCGCGGCGCGGCGCGTCCCCGAGTCGCTGTGGGACGTCCTGCACTGCTTCGACCTGCACGGCAGCGCCAGCGGGATCCTCGTGCTGCGGGGCGTCCCGGTCGCCGACGTGCCGCCGACCCCCCAGGACAACCGCCACCACGTCGGGGAGACGACCGAGGCGGCGCGCGTCCAGGCGGTCGTCAACAGCTGCCTCGGGCACATGATCGGCTACGAGGCCGAGGCGGGCGGGCGCCTGTTCCAGGACATGGTCCCCTCCCCCGCGATGGCCGACACCCAGACGTCGCTCAGCTCCCGCGTGGTCCTCGAGGCGCACACCGAGCAGAGCTTCAGCACGCTCGCCCCCGACGTCGTCTCGCTGCTGTGCCTGCGCGGCGACCCGGCCGCGGCCACCTACGTCTTCCCCGCCACCGACCTCCTGCGCCACCTGACGCCGGCGCAGGAGGAGCTCCTGCGCCGGCCGCTGTGGACGTTCGAGGTGGACGAGAGCTTCCGCCTGCGCGGGGACGACTTCGTCGACGGCGACGTCCGCGGGCCGTACCCGGTCCTGGCCGGACCGGCCGACGACCCCACCTTCCGGTTCGACCAGGACCTGCAGCGCGGAACCACTCCCCAGGCGCAGGAGCTGCTGGAGGAGCTGATCGACCTCTACTGCGCGCACCGCCGGGAGCACGTCCTGGCCCCGGGTGACCTCCTGCTGCTGGACAACCGTCGCGCCGTGCACGGCCGGTCGGCGTTCCGCCCGCGGTACGACGGCCGCCAGCGGTTCGTCGTCCGCTCGTTCGTCGTCCGGGACCTGCACCGGTCCCACCACGCCCGTCCCGTCGGCGGGCGCATCGTGCCGGCCCGGTACAGCTGACCCTCCTCCGCCCGGTGCCCGGCCGCCGGCCGGCCCGGGTTCAGGTGGCGCGCCACCGGGTAGCGCGGCATCGACGCCGGTGGCCATCGCCGGCGGCCACCCCGACGCGCGAGGAGACCGAGCCATGAGCATGACCAGCCAGGACGCCGCGACCGGCTCGCGGGACATCAAGAGCCACGAGACCACCAGCTTCGCCGACCTCGGCAAGGAGATGTGGTCCTACCTGACCGGCAAGGGCGCCGCGATCAACTACGAGTTCGTCGACATGGTCGTCGAGGTCCCCCGCGAGACCGGGCCGGAGGCGCCCCGCGCTACCTGGCGGCTCAACGGCACGCTGCGCATCACGACCGCCGAGAACGCCAGCCGGGGATGACCGACCCGCTCGGCCCCCTGCACCTGTCCGGCGAGCTGTCGCTGGAGGTCGACGGGGTGGGCGTGCAGGTGCACGCCGAGGGCACGCAGGTGCGGGTCGTCGCCGACGACGTCGCCACCTTCGTGGCCCGGGTCCGGGAGGCGGCGACCGCCCGGAGCGGGGTCGCGCCGGGCCGCCGGGACCTGGGCGGGCTGGCGGAGGCCCTGGCCGCCCGCGGGATCACCGCGCACCTGGAGTCCCCCACGCGGCCGGTGGCCGTCGTCGGCGCCGGCGTCGACTCGGCCGCCGGGGGGCTGCTGCTCGGCACCCGGCTGGTCCGGCCCGGCGCCGCCGCGGTGGTGATCGCCGCCGGCCGCGGCCGGCGGCTGCTCGCCGCGGGTGCCGCCGCGGCGCTGCTGGCCACCGTGGTGGTCCGCCGCCGCGGGTGAACCACCCGGGGGCGCGGCCCGGCCGGCCGCGTCCCCGGGTCCGCCTCATCCGGGCAGGGGCGAGCGCTCCACCGCGAGCCGGTCGGCGAACAGCGGCGGCAGGTGGCGCAGCATCAGGGCCGACCACACCACGTGCGTGAGCACCGGGGCCTGGATCCCGCCGGTGATCCGGCGCTGCTGGGCGAACAGCAGGCCCATCGGCAGGCTCGCCAGCACCAGCGCGGGGTTGCGGGTGGCGGTCGTGGCCAGCCCGTAGACCGCGGTCGACACGAGGACCGGCCGCTGCGCCGCTGCCGCGTACAGCGCGCCGCGGAAGAAGACCTCCTCGGCCACGCCGTTGGCCAGTGTGGTGGCGAGCACCAGCGGGGCCGACCCCTGGTCGGCGTAGCTGAGGACCGACCCGATCGCGCGGTCCAGCACCGGGATGCGCCGGGCGACCAGCGCCGCGGCGTAGAACGCGCCGAACGCGCCGACGCCCGAGAGCACCGGCGTGACCACCGGACGCTTGAGACGGTCGCCGCGGCCGAACATGCGGCCCAGGTGCAGCGGCCCCGACGCCAGCCCCCCGGCGACCCAGGTGGCGGCCACCCCGAGGGTGAGCCCGTAGAACCGGGGCGAGCCCGGCGGCGTCGACAGCGAGACGCCCAGCAGCGACGCCCCGGTCACCGCGACCGCGCCGGTGACCCGCCGCCGGCGCCGGAAGTCCGCCTCGCTCTGCCAGTGGTCGCGGGGCACGCTGCGCAGCAGCGGCCCGGCCGCCCGCAGGACCCGGGCGCGCAGTCCGGTCACCGCCGCGCTCCCCGGCTCAGCCAGCCGCCGCGGCGCGCCCCGGTCCGTTGCCGGCGTTCCCGCGCCCGTTCGACCAGGGCGGTCATGACCATCTCGTCGTAGTCCATCGGGTCGAACGGGACGACCGAGCGGATGGAGTCGTCGGTGACGACCACCTCGTTGGTCATGGAGTCGATGAGCGAGCGGCCGGTGGTCAGGTCGACATCGGTGACCAGCGACAGCCACCGCGAGGACAGCCGCGGGCTGAGCAGCGGCACGGGGACGACGAACAGGTGCCGGTTCTGGATGTCGGCGACCCGGGTCAGCATCTGCAGGTAGGTCAGCACCTCGGGGCCGCCCACCTCGAACACCCGCCCCTCGGCCCCCGGCGCCTCGAGCACGCCGACCAGGTACCGGACGACGTCGGCGACCGCGATCGGCTGCGTCCGCGTGCTGACCCACCGGGGGGTCACCATCGCGGGCAGGTGGGCCACGAGCTGGCGGGTCATCTCCCACGACACCCCGCCGTGGCCGACCACGATGCCCGCCCGCAGCACCGTCACCGGCACGCCCGTGCCGCCCAGCAGCCGCTCGACCTCGCGGCGGCTGCGCAGGTGGCGGGACAGGTCGTCGCCGTCGCGGCCCAGGCCGCCGAGGTAGACGATCCGGGCCACGCCCGCCGCGGAGGCAGCACGGGCGAAGGCCCGGGCGGCGTCGGCGTCCTTGCGCTCGAAGTCCGTGTCGCCGAGCGAGTGCACCAGGTAGTAGGCGGCCCGGCAGCCCTCCAGCGCCTCCCGCAGCGACGCCTCGTCGCCGACGTCCCCGGCGACCGGCGTGCCGGCCCCCGCGTAGCGCTCCGGCCGGCGGGTCATCGCCCGGACGTCGTGGCCGGCGTCGGCCAGCGCGGTGGACAGCCGGCTGCCCACGAACCCCGACGCGCCGGTGACCAGGATCCTCACCGGCACAGCCTCACCCGGAGAAGCGTTGTGCGCGACCCGTCGCCTGCCGCCGGCTCACCACAGGCCCGGCGCGGGACCGTCCGGGTCCGGGCCGTCCTCGGCCACCGTCCAGGCGGTGCGCCCGTGCAGCGGCGGGGTCTTGGTGCCGTCGGTGAACCACACGACGACCCCGCCGTGCGCCTTGCAGTGCGCGCGGACGACCCGCACGCGGCTGCCCCGCCTCGTCCGCGCCGGCCGCACCAGCGGGAGGCCGAAGTCGGTGCCGACCACGTCGGTGGTCAGGACCGTCTCCCCGGTGGGCAGACGGGACGTGGAGACGGTGGCCATGGGCACCTCCGCGGCGCGTGTCGAACGTGCGTTCGATCCTGCCACATCGCGCAGGCTCCCGGTGGCGCGGCGCCCGGACCCCTCGTCCGCGCGGCGCCGGCCTGCCAGAGTGGCGCGCCGGACCGCCCCTGGGAGGACGACGTGCCCGCTGCCCGCACCGCCCCGACCGCGCTGGCCCTCGCCGCCGGCCTCCTGCTCGCCGGGTGCGGGACCGACGACCCACCGGCGCCGTCGGACACCGCGACCGCTCCCGGCACCCCGGGGACGCCGACGCCGGACGCGACCGGGCGGCCGAGCCCCTCCCTCCTGTCCCCGCCGACCACCTCCGCGCCCGCGACCGGCACGGTCGTCACGGTCGGTGACAGCGAGTTCGGGCCGATGCTCTTCGACGAGCGCGGCCAGGCGATCTACCTGTTCGACCAGGAGACGACGAGCACGCCCGTCTGCTACGGGGAGTGCGAGGAGGACTGGCCGCCGGTGCTCACCGACGGCGTCCCGCGGGCCGCCGGGGACGCCGACCCGGCGCTGCTGGGCACGACGCGGCGCTCCGACGGCTCGACCCAGGTGACCTACGCCGGGCACCCGCTCTACTTCTACGTGGACGAGGACCCCGGCGAGGTGCTCTGCCACGACGTCGACCTCAACGGCGGCACCTGGTACGTCGTCACCCCGGAGGGTGGTCCCGGACCGACCTGACCGCCGCCGGGCGGCGGAGGCCGCTCACGGACCGCGCGCGGCGCTACGGTGCCGGCCGTGTCCGGCCCGCCGCCGCCCGCGGACGCGGGCGCCCGCCTGCTCGAGCAGCGCGTCGTCGCCGTCGCGGTCAAGACGGGGCTCGCGGAGCTCGCCCGGTTCGCCGTGCTCGACGCCGCGGGCCGGGAGGTCGGCGAGGTCAGGTGGGACGGCGCGCACCGGCTGGACCGCACGGGGTCCGCGCGTCGGCGGTTCGCCGGGATCGACGGGCAGCTGCCGCAGACGCTGGTCGTGCGGGACGCCGGCGGGGTCGTGCTGGTCCTCACCCGGCCGCGCCTGGGCCTGGACCGGGTCCTCCTGCGCGTGGACCGGGCCGACGGGTCGGAGGTCGGCGCGGTGGTGGGCTCGCTCCTGTTCGGCGGACGCACCCGGCTGGTGTCCGGGGGCCGCCGCGTCGGCACGGTCCGCCGGGTGCGGGACCGCGGGCGGGTGCCGGACGGATACGACGTCACCGACGCCTCCGGGGCGGTGGTCGCGCGCATCGTGCACGACGCCGGCCCGCCGGCGCCCCGGTACGTCACCGAGATCCCCCGGCCCCTGGCCGATCCGCTCGCCGGCCTGGTCCTCGCCGCGGCCCTGAGCGTCGACACGGCGCTCACCGCCTACTCCCGGCTGGGCTGACCGGCGGTCAGGCGGCGGGGGTGCCGGGCTGCCGTCGGCGTCGGTCCCGGTCCCCGCCGACCACCTCCGCACCCGCGACCGGCACGGTCGTCACGGTCGGTGACGGCGAGTTCGGGCCGATGCTCTTCGACGAGCGCGGCCAGGCGATCTACCTGTTCGACCAGGAGACGACGAGCACGCCCGTCTGCTACGGGGAGTGCGAGGAGGACTGGCCGCCGGTGCTCACCGACGGCGTCCCGCGGGCCGCCGGGGACGCCGACCCGGCGCTGCTGGGCACGACGCGGCGCTCCGACGGCTCGACCCAGGTGACCTACGCCGGGCACCCGCTGTACTTCTACGTGGGCGAGGACCCCGGCGAGGTGCTCTGCCACGACGTCGACCTCAACGGCGGCACCTGGTACGTCGTCACCCCGGAGGGTGGTCCCGGACCGACCTGACCGGCGGTCAGGCAGCGGGGGGTGCCGCGCTGCCGTCGGCGTCGGTCCTGGCCCGCGTGACGCGCCGCTGGACGTCGTCGGCGAGGTAGCCGCTGACGAGCCGGTCGGCGGTCGAGGAGGGAGCCGAGGAGCCGGTGACCGCCCTGACGAAGTCGGGTCCGCCGAGGGCGGCCAGCACGGAGTCCTCCAGCGCGCGCACGGTCGCCGTCCGCGCCACCGCCCGCAGCAGCGCGATCTCGCCGAAGGCGTCGCCGGGGCCCAGCCGGCGGACCTCGCGTCCGTCGGAGACCACCGCCACCGAGCCGGACTCCACCACGTAGAAGTCGTCGCCGGGGTCCCCCTCGCGGAAGACGTCGGCGCCTGCCGCGACGGGCACGCGCCGCACGCGCCGGGCCAGCCCCTCGACGGCCGGGACCGGCAGCAGCCGGAGCATGCCCACCCGCCGCAGCAGCACGATGCGGTCCCGCCGCACCCCGATCTCGTCGTCGGTGGACCGCAGCCCGGCCCAGCGCACGGCCACCGCCAGCGGCAGCAGGCAGCCGGTCACGACCAGCGCCCCGTTGCCGCCGAGGCCGGAGACGAGGAGGGGGACGGCCAGCGACCCGAGAGCCAGCGCGAGGGAGAACACGGCCTCGGTCAGGGCCAGCACCCGGGCCAGCGTCTCGTCGGGGACGAGGCGCTGCAGCAGCGTGAACCCGGTGACGTCGACCAGGGCGTTGGCCGAGCCCACGACCAGGAACGCCCCGACCGCCACCCAGCTGCCGGTGAGCAGGCCGACCAGGACCAGCGGCAGGCCCCACAGCGCGATGCCGGCGCCGAACAGGCTGCCCAGCCGGGAGCTGCCCGCCGCGCCGATCGACGCCATGGCCGCGGCCAGGCCGCCGACCCCGAAGGCCGCCCACAGCAGCCCCACCCCCGGCCGGCCGAGGCTGGTGACCTCGACCGCCACCACGACGGCGAGCACCGTCAGGGCGCCGCGGACCAGGCACTGGACGCCGCCCAGGAGGATGACATCGGCGGCCCGGGGACGGCGGCGCAGCTCGCGCAGCCCCTCGGCGACGTCGGTGAGCACCCCGGGACGGCTCCCGGGCGCCGCGGCCGTCCGGCGGGGCGACTCGTAGCGCAGCCCGGCGGCGAGCAGGCCGGCCACGCCGGCGAGCACCGCGACGGCGCCGAAGGCGACGGCCGCGCTGGAGGCCGCGAGCAGGGCGGCCGCGGCCAGCGGGCCGACCAGCGCCGCCGCGCCGTCCAGGATCGAGCGGACGGCGTTCACCCCGGCCAGCTCGTCGGGGGTGGTGCACAGCGTCGGGAACAGCGCGCCGAGCACCGGCCGGTAGGCCGCGTGGCACACAGTGGAGACGGTCAGCAGCGCGTAGACGAGCAGCGGCAGCCCGGCCGCCGCCGCCACCCCCGCGCCCGCCGCGGTGGCCGCGCGCAGCGCGCAGGTCACCACCAGCAGCCGGCGGCGCGAGACCCGGTCGGCCAGCGCTCCCAGCCAGGGCAGCGCGACCGACGCGGGCAGCACGCGGAGGAACCCGATCAGGCCGACGCCGACCGCGCCGTCGGTGTCGAAGGCGTAGACCGTCATCGCGGTCAGGAAGAGGAACTCGCCCGTCCAGGCCGAGACCGACGACGTCTGCGCGAGCCGCAGGTTGCGGTTCCCGGCGACGGAGGCCCAGGCCTCGCGGTAGGCACCGCGCACCGCGCGCACGCTAGCAGCGCGGGAGGGTCCCGACCGGCAGAATCTGCGGGGTGGTCGACGAGCCCCCGGCACAGGTCCCGGCGGGCCGGCCGCCGCGGGTGCTGGGCGTGTTCGCCCACCCCGACGACGAGACCGTGTGCGCCGGCGGCACGCTCGCCCGGTACGCGAGCGCCGGCGCCGACGTCCGCGTGGTGTCCCTGACCCGGGGCGGCGCCGGCCAGATCAGGGACGCGGGCGTGGCGACCCGGGGCACCCTGCGCGCGGTCCGGGAGCGGGAGCTCGCCGCGGCGGGGGCCGAGCTCGGGCTCACCGAGACGCGGTGCCTGGACCACCCCGACGGCGGGCTGGCGGCCCTCGACCCGCGCGTGCTGACCGACCTGGCCGCGGACCTGCTCCGCGAGCTCACCCCGGACGTGGTGCTGACCTTCGGTCCCGACGGGTTCTCCGGACACCCCGACCACGTGGCCGTCGGGGCGGCGGTCACCGCGGCCTGCCACGAGCTGCGGTCCGCCGTCCCGGTCCGGCTCTTCCACTGCCACCTGCCGCGCAGCCGGGTGCTCCTGCGCGACCGGCTGGCCGACTGGGTCGTGGAGCTGACCAGCCGCTTCCGTGGCACGGCGGACTTCGTGCGCGCGCTGTCGGTCTTCTCGCGCGAGACGACGGCGCTCGGGTACGCAGCCGACTTCGTGACCGTGGAGTGGTTCCCCGCGGGCTCCTACCTGGTGGAGCAGGGCGAGGCGGCCACGGTCATGTACTTCCTCCTCTCCGGCCACGTGGAGATCCGGCGGGAGGGCGCGGACGGGGTCGTCCGGGTGGTCGACCGGTCCGGGGCCGGGGAGTTCATCGGCGAGCAGGGCATCGCCACCGGCCGGCCCCGCAACGCGCACGTGGTCGCCCTCGACGACGTCACCGCGCTCGCCTTCGCCTCCTCCGACCCGCTGGCGCTGGGCGGCGGCGGACGGGAGGACCCGTCGCCCGCCCTCACCCGGACGCTGCCGTCGGGGGACCGGATCGACGCCCGGGTGACCACCTGCATCGACGTCTCCGACTTCGTCGGCCACAGGATCCGGGCGACGGCGGCGCACCGGTCGCAGTACCCGATCGACCCGCAGATGTTCCCGGAGTCGATCCTGCGCGAGATGTTCGGAGCCGAGTACTTCGTCCAGGTGCTGCCCGAGCAGGAGCTGCGGACCTCGCTGCTCGACGACGCCGGCGGCTGAGCCGGCCGCCGCCGGGCGCGCACGGACCGCTGGTCACCACCTGCCCCGTCCGGTTGGATCCCGGGATGGCGACCCGCCGTGCGCTGCTCCTGATCGCCGACATCGGGGGCTACACGCAGTACATGCAGTTCCACCGCAGCGTCCTCGGGCACGCGGAGGCAGCGACCCGGCGGATGCTCGACCGCGTGGTCGGGGCCGCGCGGGACTTCGACCTGATCGAGATCGAGGGCGACGCGGCCTTCCTCTCCCGGGACGCCGACGGCCTCGACGGTCCGGCCACGCTGGCCGCCGTCAGCAAGGCGGCCGTCGCGATGCACCGCGCGTTCCACACCGAGCGCCGGTACGTCGAGCTGAACATGTGCCCGTGCGGGAGCTGCACGCAGACCAACGGCCTGACGCTGAAGTTCGTGGCGCACGTCGGCGAGGTGGCGACGCAGACGATCCGGCGCCGGCGGAAGCTGGTCGGCGTGGACGTCATCTACGTCCACCGGCTGCTGAAGAACCCCGTCGAGGTGCCCGAGTACCTCCTCGTCTCCGACGAGCTGTACCGCGACGGCGGCGCCACCGCCGGCGAGCTGGACATGCGGGAGGTCGCGCAGGACCTCGAGGGGATCGGGCCGGTGCAGACGTACTTCGTCGACGTCACGGACATGGCTGCACCGCTGCTGCCCATCCCGGACCCCTCGTGGCCCCGGCGCATCGGGAACACCCTCGGCATGGTCGGCCGCGGCCTCCCGCACGTCCTCCCCCGCCGGCGTCCCCGCACCCTCACCGCCGCCGGCTGACCCCGGGCCCGCGCGGGTGTCGCCGCGCCGGCGGCCGGGCACAGGGGCACGGTGCGCGTGCTGCTGGTGATCACCGACGAGGACTGGTACGAGGCGGCCGGGTACGCGGCCGCGTGGGTCCGGGCGCTGGAGGAGCAGGGGGCGCAGGTCGAGCGGCTCGCCCGGGTGCCGGCCGACTGGCCGGTCAGCGGCCCGCCCCCGGGCCGGTACGACCTCGCGATCGCGCACGTGCTGGTCGAGGAGGTCGTCGCCTACGCGCCCACCTTCGCCCTGGCCACCCTGCTCGAGGCCGCCGGCGTGCCGCTGCTCAACCCCGTCGCCTCGCTGGTCGCCTCCGCCGACAAGCTGGTGACCCACGCCGTGTGGGCGGCGGCCGGGCTGCCGCAGCCGGCCGCGTGGGACCTCGCGCACGTGCGCGAGTGGCCCATGCCCGGACGGCGGATGGTGCTCAAGCCGGCGCTGGGCGACGGCGCCCGCTACATCGAGCTGGTCGGCGACCTCGGCGCCGCCCGCGCCGTCGAGGCGGGCTGGCGGGCCGACGAGGCCGCCGGCGGTCACCGGCGCGGCGCCTCGGTGCTGCAGGAGTGGATCGCCGAGCCGGCCTGCGTGCGCCTGTTCGCCACGCCCACGGACACCTCCCTGGCCTACGAGAAGTCCCGGGCCGACGGCGCGCTGGTCACGCACGGCACGGTCTACCCGCGCGTCTACGAGGCGCCGGCGGAGATGGCGCGGCTGGCCCAGCGGATGGTCGCCGCGCTGGGCGGCGGGCTCATGGGCGTCGACGTGCTGGTCGAGCCGGACGGCCGGCTGGTCGCGCTGGAGGCCAACGCGCCCTTCGGCTTCGACGTCACCGATCCCCACCAGGGACGGTGGGTGGCCCGCGCCGCCCTGGCGGCGGCGGAACGGGCCGCGGGGCGGCGGGCGGCGGCGTGAGCCCCCAGCGGCTCGCCGGCATCCCGGCGTCGCTGGACGAGGCGCTGCTGCCCGGTGGCGGCGACCGGGAGCACGCGGCCGCCGCGCTGGCCGCCGTCCGGGCGTACGGGCCCGGCCGGCTGGCCGCCGACGTGACCCGGGCGGCGGCCGCGCTGGGCCTGGAGCACGGCATGGCCGGGGAGGAGCACCCGTTCCGGCTGGACCCCGTGCCGCGGGTGCTGCGGCGGGCCGAGTGGGAGCAGGTGGCCGCCGGCCTGCGCCAGCGGCTGCGGGCGCTGGAGGCCGTCGTCGCCGACGCGCACGGACCGCGCGAGGCGGTCCGCGCCGGCGTCGTCCCGGCCGAGGTGCTCGACACCAGCATCTACCTGACCCCGGGCCTGCCGGCGCCCCGCCGCTGGATCGGCATGGCCGGGCCCGACCTCGTCCGCGGCGCCGACGGCCGGCTGGTGGTCCTGGAGGACAACGTCCGCACGCCGTCGCTGCTGGCCTACGCACTGGCCGTCCGCGACCTGGTGGAGCCCCGGCTGGGCGTGCGGCCGGGCCCCGCGCCCGTGCGCGAGGCCGCGGTGTCGGCGGTGCGCCGGATGCTGGCGGCGGCCACCGACCGCCCCGACCCGGTCGTCGCCGTCCTCGGCGACGGGCCGCGCGGCGGGATCCCCTGGGAGATCGACCGGCTCGGGGAGATGGCCGGCGCGCCCGTCGTGCTGCCCGAGCAGCTCGCCGTCCGCGGGGACGCGCTGCACCTGCCCGACGGCCGGCGGGTGGACCTGCTCTGGCGACGCACCGGCGAGGAGCGGCTCACCGGTGACGACGGCCGGCCGAACGAGCTCGGCGAGGTGCTCCTGGGGCCGCTGCGCGCCGGCACGGTGACCGTCGTCAACGCCTTCGGCACCGGCGTCGCCGACGACAAGCGCACCTACGTCTACGTCGAGGACCTGGTCCGCTTCTTCCTCGGCGAGGAGCCGCTGCTGCGCTCGGTGCCCGCGTACGACCTCGGCGACCCGGCGCAGCGACGGGCGGCCCTCGACCGGCTGCCGGAGCTGGTGCTCAAGCCGCGGTGGGGCTCGGGCGGCTGGGGCGTGCTGATCGGCCCCCGTGCCGACGCCGGGCAGCTCGAGCGGGCCCGCGCCGCCGTGGTGGCCGCCCCCGGCCGGTGGATCGCGCAGGAGCCCGTGGCGCTGTCGACCCACCCCACCGTCGTCGACGGCGCGCTCGTGCCGCGGCACGTGGACTACCGGCCGTTCGCCTTCTGCGCCGACGACGAGACCGTCGTGCTCCCGGGCGGCCTCACCCGCGTGTCGCCGGCCGAGGGCGACCTGGTGGTCAACGCCTCCCAGGGCGGCGGCGCGAAGGACACCTGGGTGGTCGGCTGAGGCCGGGCGCCGCTGCCTAGGCTCGGTCGTCGTCCCCTCCCCCCGGATCGGAGCTCCATGCCCGCCGTCTCGCGCCTGTCGACGACGCCCGTCAAGGGCACCGCGCTGCACTCCCCCGGCCGCGTGCAGCTCACCGCGGACGGCGTCCAGGACAACCGGCGCTTCCACCTCGTCGACGCCCGGGGCCGGCTGTTCAACGGCAAGCACCACGGGCCGCTGGTCCGGATCACCGCCGACTACGACGCCGGCCGGCAGCACCTCACCCTGCGGCTCCCCGGCCGCGACCCGGTCGAGGGGACGACGGCGGAGCTGGGCGAGGCGGTGGTGACCGACTTCTACGGGCGTCCTGTGCCGGGCCACCTGGTGACCGGCCCGTGGGACGCGGCCCTGAGCGAGTTCGTCGGCGCGCCGGTGCACCTGGTCGCCACCGACGTCGCCGGGCACGGCGTCGACGTCCACCCGGTGACGCTGGTGTCCTCGGCGACGATCGAGCACCTGCGCCGGGTCGCCCCCGGCGGCGAGGTCCTCGACCACCGGCGCTTCCGGATGCTGGTCGAGCTGGACGGGTGCGAGGTCCACGAGGAGGACACCTGGGCCGGCCGCCGGGTCCGGCTGGGCGGGGCGACGGTCCGGGTGGTCGGGCCGGTGCCCCGCTGCGTGGTCACCAACGAGCACCCCGACACCGGCGAGGTCGACTTCAGCACCCTGAAGGCGATCGTCCGCTACCGCGGCGAGCTCGCCCGCGACCTCACCACCCCGGTCGCGCACCTGCCGGACAACGGCGCCGCGGTCTTCGGGGTGTACGCGACCGTCGAGGAGCCCGGCCCGGTCGGCGTCCGGGACCCGGTCGAGGTGCTGCACGGGGCCTGACCGGTCCCCCGGCGCCCGCGGGACTCAGCCCGGCGACGCCGCGCCCGCCGCTCCGGCGGTGGACCTCGTGCGCCGGCGGGCGCCGGACCGAACGACCGTGACCGGGCACGGGGCGGCGTGCACGCAGGAGTCGCTCACCGAGCCCATCAGCCGGCGGGCGAACCCGCCGTGCCCGCGCGCCCCGACCACGAGCAGGTCGGCGTGCGCCGCCGCGGCCAGCAACTTCGCGATGGGCGGCCCGTGCACCACGTGGGTGTGCACCTCCAGCCGGGGGTCGAGCCCCGCGTGCGCCACGCAGGACTCCAGCTCCTCGCGCACCGCCTGCTCGAAGTCGGTCAGGGGCGGCACGTAGCCCGGCTCCCAGGTACGCGGCCGGGGCGCCGACGTCATGTACCAGCAGCGGACGACGTGCAGCGGCAGCCCCGCCTTCCCGGCCAGGTCGGCGGCCCAGACCAGTGCCTCCTGCGCGCACGCGGACCCGTCGTGACCGACGACCACCCCGCCGTCGACCACGACCTCCTCGCAGACCCTCGTCATCGTTCCTCCCGCTTCCCCGGGGCGTGTGACGCACACCACGATCGCGTCTCCGCTCGCCCGGGGGAAGGGCCCGACGGTCCCCCGGCGGCACCGGTCGGGCGGGACGGGAGGTGTGGGACGGGAGGGGCGGGAGAGGCGCGTGGGACGGGCGCGCGCCCCTGCGGCCGTCGCCGGCGATGACAGGGGTGAGGCGGCCGCGCCGGCGTCCGTCCCGGGCCATCCCCCGTGGGCCCGGGCCGTGGGCGTCCGGCGCGGTCGTCTCCCCCGCCGGCCCGGCGTGTGCGCCGGCGCCGCGTCCACGGCCGGTCCTCGCCGCGTGGGCGCACACGCTCACGTCCGTGGTTCCCGGCCGGCCGGCTGGCGCGGCTCGGGCAGCAGCGGTGCCGGGGCGCGCAGCGCGGCCGACGCCGGCGCCCCGGCCGCCACCGTCAGCGGTGTGCCGTCGACGACCACGGGCACCGGCCCCTCGCCCCGGACGAGGGCGACCGTGGTGCCCTCCCGCGTCGTCTCCACCCGCAGCAGCCGGCCGCGCCAGGTGACCGAGTACGCGGTCCGGGACAGCGCCGCGGGCAGCAGCGGCGCCAGCTCCAGCTCCTCGCCGTCCTCCCGGAGCCCGCCGAGGCCGGCCGCCAGGGCCAGCCACGCCCCGCCGACGGCGGCCAGGTGCAGGCCCTTGCCGGTGTCGCCCTGGACGTCGCGCAGGTCGACGAGCGCGCACTCGCGCAGGTAGCGCAGCGCCAGGTCCGGGTGGCCGGCCGCGGCGCAGGCCACCGCCTGCACGGCGGCCGACAGCGAGGAGTCCCGCACCGTCCGGGCCTCGTAGTACGCGAGGTCGTGGGCCACCTGCTCGGGGGTGAACTCGTCGCGGCACCACCACAGCGCCAGCACGAGGTCGGCCTGCTTGAGCACCTGCCGCCGGTAGAAGGTCGCGTAGTGGTGGTGGTCCTGGACCGCGGCGCCGTCGGGCAGCTCCTCGAACGGCCACTCCCGGTAGGAGGTGAAGCCGGTGTTCATCGGGTGCACCCCCAGGCCCTCGTCCCACGGCACGTGCACCGCGTCGGCGGCCGCGCGCCAGGCGGCGGTCTCGGCGTGGTCCACCCCGAGCTCGGCCGCGCGCGCCTCGAGGCGCCGGCAGGCGTCGGCGGCCCACCGCAGGTTCCGCCGCGCCATGAGGTTGGTGAAGACGTTGTCGTCGACGACGCCGGTGTACTCGTCGGGGCCGGTCACGCCGAACAGGTGCCAGCCGCCGGCGGCGTCCTCGGCGCCCAGGCACGCCCACGTGCGGGCCGTCTCGACCAGCACCGCCAGGCCGCCCAGCTCGTCAAGGTCCTCGCCCGTGGCGTTCCGGTACAGCCAGAACGCGCGGGCGACGTCGGCGTTGACGTGCCGCGCCGCCGTGCTCGCCGGCCAGTAGGCGGAGACCTCCCGGCCGCTGATCGTGCGCCACGGGAAGGCGGCGCCCTCCATCCCGAGCGTCCGTGCCCGCTCCCGGGCGAGGTCGAGCGTCCCGGCCCGCCAGCGGAGCAGCTGCTCGGCGGCCCGGGGACGCAGCAGGGTCAGCGCCGGGACGACGAACCCCTCGACGTCCCAGAACGTGTGGCCGCTGTAGCCGCGGCCGGTGAGCCCCTTGGCCCCGACCGGGGCGCCGGAGATGCAGGCCGTGCCGCAGCACAGCTGGAAGACGGCGAAGCGCAGCGCCTGCTGCAGCTCCGGGTCGCCGTCGACCTCGACGTCGGCCGTCGCCCACAGCTCGTCGAGCTCGCCGCGCTGGGCGGCGAGGAGCCCGTCCCAGCCCAGGTCGCGGGCGGAGCGCACCGCCGCCGACGCCTCACCCAGGACGGAGTCGGCCGCCGCGTCGTACGACCAGCTGTACCCGGCCAGCTTGACGACGGTGAGGACGTCCCCGGCGCGCAGGTGAGCGGCGACCGTGGTCACGACGTGGTCGTCGTCGGCGTCCGCGTCGACCCGCCCGCCGTCGACGACGTGGTCGACCGCGGCCGCGATCGTGATCCCCGACCGCCGGGTCCGCTCGACGAGGGCGCCGCCGGCCGGGCCGACGGTGCGGGCGAGCAGCGCGAACGCGTCGTCCAGGCACTCGGCGACGCGTGGGTCGTCGTTGTCCACCCCCGTCGGCGTCACCCCGCCGCCGGCCAGCTCCGACCGCAGCAGCACGTGCGCGGAGCCGTCGAGCACCCGCACCTCGTAGCGGACGGCGCACACGCCGCGCTCGACCAGCGAGACCAGCCGCCGCGACGTCACCTCGACCGCGGCGCCCGCCGGCGTCGTCCAGCACACCCGCCGGTCGAGCGTGCCGGTCCGCAGGTCGAGCGTCCGCTCGTGTGCCTGCGGCCGGACCTCCCGGACGTCGAGCGGGACACCGTCGACGAGCAGGCGCAGCGGCGTGGCGTCGGCGACGGTGACCATCGCCTGCCCCTCCTCGGGATGGCCGTACCCGCCCTCGGGGTACGACAGCGGGTGCGTCTCGTGGACGCCCGACAGGTAGGTGGCCCGCATGCCGGAGGGCTCGACCTCGTCGAGGGTGCCGCGGACGCCGAGGTAGCCGTTGGACAGGCTGAACAGCGACTCGGTCGCGGCGAGGGTGGCCAGGCCGACGCGCGGTTCGCGGACCTGCCAGGGGTCGGTCTCCAGGTCGGGGGTGGGCATGCAGGTCCTCCCGGGCTCGGCGGGGCGCGGGCGGCACCCCGTCCCCGTCCTACCGGGCCGCGCGCGGCGGCGCGATCCGGCCGGGCGCGCCGACCGCCCCCGGCGCGGTCGCCTCGCCCCCGGAGGCCGCATGACCCCTGATCGACCCCACCGGCTCCGCTCCCCGTCGCTGCTCGCCGTCGAGTCGGTGCTGGTCGCCGCCCTGGCCTCCGGCGCAGGCGCGACGGCCGCGGACGCCCCCGTCCCCCTCGCGGACGCCGGCGACGGCTCGGTCACGGTCATGACGCGCAACCTCTACGTCGGCACCGGGGTCGGCGACGTCTTCGGGGCCCGGTCGCAGGCCGAGCTCGTGGCCGCCGGCAGCCGCGCCTGGGCCGACCTGCTCGCCAGCGACTTCCCCGCCCGGGCCGAGGCGCTGGCCGACGAGGTCGCGGCGGTGCGGCCGGACGTGGTCGGCCTGCAGGAGGCGACGCTCTGGCGCACCGAGACCCCCGGTGACGTCCTCACCCGCCCCGCCCCGGACGCGACCACCGTCGTGTTCGACTTCGTCGCGATCCTGCGCGCCGAGCTCGCCGGCCGGGGGCTGCCCTACACCGTGGTGGCCACGTCCACGAACGCCGACGTCGAGTTCCCCCGGGCCGACGGCGCGGCCGCCCCGGCCGACCTCCGGCTGACCGACCGCGACGTCCTCCTGGTGCGGACCGACCGGGCCGACCGCGCCGGCGACGCCCGGGACGGCCGCTACACCGCGCAGTTCGTCGAGCCCGTGCTGCTCGGGCCGGTCGGCTCCACCCGCGGCTGGACCGCCGTCGACTACCGGCTCGACGCGGCGACGACGGTGCGGGTCCTCAACACCCACCTCGAGGTGTTCGACCCGGCCACCGGCACGACCCAGCAGCAGCAGGCGGCGGAGTTCCTGGCGCTGGTGGCGGCGAGCCCCCACCCGGTCGTCGCGCTCGGCGACTTCAACTCCCCGGCCGACGGATCGGGCACCCCGGTGTACCGGGACCTCACCGCGCGGCTGACCGACGCGTGGGCCGCCGCGCGCCCGGGCGACCCGGGCTGGACGTGCTGCCAGACGCCCTCGCTCGCCGACCCGGTCGGCCGGCAGGCGGTGCGCCTGGACCTCGTCCTCGTCTCCGGCGGCCTGCGGGTGGACCGGGTGACGCGGACCGGCGACCGGCCGTTCCGGGCCGCGCCGCCTCCGCTGTGGGCGTCGGACCACCTGGGCGTCGCCGCGCGCGTCAGCGTCCCCGGGTGAACCGTCCGGCCCGCCGCTCCGTGTTCCCCGGCAGGTGGACACGCGGAGGTGCGATGGACCCGGGACCCCCGACGGCGACGCAGGACCCGCCGCGGGCGCAGCGCGCCGCGCTCGCCCGGGCCGCGGAGGCCGCCTTCCCGGCCGGTGAGTACGTGGGGCAGGAGAGCTTCGTGCGGGCGACCGAGATCCGCCGGCTGGCCGCACGGGCCGGCATCGGGCCGGGGGTGGCCGTCCTCGACGTCTGCTGCGGCACCGCGGGCCCCGGCCGGTTCCTCACCGCGGAGCTGGGCTGCCGGTACCGGGGCGTCGACTCCTCGGCCGCCGCCCTGGCCACCGCCCGGGAGCTCGCCGGGGACCTGCCCTGCTCCTTCGAGCAGGCGGAGGTCCCGCCGCTGCCGGGCGGCCCCGCCGACGTCGTCCTCCTGCTCGAGACCCTGCTCGCGTTCGCGGACAAGGCCCCCCTGCTGGCCGAGGTGGCCCGCGTGCTGGGGCCGCGCGGCCGCTTCGCCTGCACCGTCGAGGAGGGGCCGCCGCTCACGGCCGGCGAGCGGGCGCGGATGCCCGCCGCCGACACCGTCCGGCTCGTCGAGCTCGGCGAGCTGACCGCTCTCCTCGGCTCCGCCGGGCTCACGGTCACCCACCGGGAGGACTGGACCGCCGCCCACGCCGCGACGGCGGCCGCACTGCTGCACGCCTACCGCGCCGAGGCCGACGCGCTCGCCGGGGCGCTCGGGCCGCGGGCGCTCGCCGACCTGCTCACCGCGCACGAGCTGTGGGCCGGGTGGCTGGCCGGCGGCCGGGTGCGCAAGTACGCCCTGGTGGCCGAGAAGCGATGACACCCACCGGCACCACCCCGACCGGCACCACCCCGACCGGCACCACCCCGACCGGCACGGCCTACGCCTACACGCGCTACCTGGCCGCCAAGCGGACCGTCGACGACCGGGCCCTCAACCGGCCCGTCCTGGACGAGCTGCGGCGGCTGCTCCCGCCCGCGCCGCTGCGGGTCCTCGAGGTCGGCGCGGGGCTGGGCACCATGGTCGCCCGGCTGCTCGAGTGGGGGGTGCTCACCGACGGCGAGTACACCCTGCTCGACGTCGACCGCCGGCTCCTCGCCGACTCCCGCGAGTGGCTGTGCGCGTGGGCGGGCACGGCCGGCGTGCCCGCCCACGCCCTGCCGGACGGCGTCCGCCTGGGCGGGCTGCGGGTGCGGCTGGTCGAGGCCGAGCTCGGCGGGTACCTGGACGGCGGGCACGGGGAGCCGGCCGACCTGCTCGTCGCGCACGCCTTCCTGGACCTGGTCGACGTCCCCGCCGTCCTGCCGGGGCTGCTGCGGCTGCTCGTCCCGGGCGGCGCGTACTGGTTCACGGTGAACTTCGACGGCGAGAGCGTCTTCGAGCCCGGCCACCCGCACGACGACGACGTCCTCGGCGCCTACCACCGCAGCATGGACACCCGCGTCCGGCACGGCCGGCCCGCCGGTGAGAGCCGGACCGGCCGCCACCTGTTCGGCCACCTGCGCGCCGCCGGCGCCCCGGCGGTGGCGGCCGGCTCGTCGGACTGGGTCGTCCTCGCCGGGCCGGACGGGGCCTACCCCGCCGACGAGGCGGCCTTCGTCGAGGCGGTCCTGCAGACGGTCCAGGACGAGCTCGAGGGCCCCGGCGCGCCGGCCGGGCTCGCCGACTGGCTCGCGGCCCGCCGCCGGCAGCTCGCCGCCGGGGAGCTGGTGTACCTGGCCCACCAGCTCGACCTCTGCGGGCGCGCGCCCGCCGGTTGAACCGGGGCGGCTGCGCGTCCGTGCTCCCCTTCGAGGCGGCCGGACGCTGAGGGGGTGCCGTGCGCTCGATGCGGCGGGAGACGGTCCTCGGCGCGGTCGCCACCCCCGCCCTGCTCGGCGTCCTCGCAGCGACCGCCGGCCTCGGCGCCGCCGGCTGGGCGGTCGGGCTGGCCTCCGGCTGGGGCGCCAGCGCGCTGCTCGACCGCGGGCGGGCCCGCCGCGGGGAGGCGGTCCTCCCCCCGGACCGGGTGACGCTGGCCCGGGCCGTCCTGACCGCCGGTGTCGCGGGGCTGGTGGCCGGCTCGGCGGGCGGCCCGCTGCCCGTCGCCGCGCTGGCCCCCCTCGCCTCCGTCGCGCTCCTGCTCGACGCGGTGGACGGCCGGGTGGCCCGGCGGACGGGGACCGCCACCCCGTTCGGGGCGCGGCTGGACGGCGAGGTCGACGCCTACCTCATCCTCGTGCTCAGCGTCGCGGTGTCCCGCGAGTACGGGGCGTGGGTGCTGGCCATCGGCGCCGCCCGGTACGTGTTCCTGGTCGCGGGGTGGGCAGTCCGGTGGCTGGCCGCGCCGCTGCCCTACCGGTACTGGGGCAAGGTCGTCGCCGCCGTCCAGGGCGCCGTGCTGACCGCGGCCGCCTCCGGCGCGCTGCCCCGCCCGGTGGGCCTGGTCGCGGTCGCCGTCGCGCTGGTGCTGCTCACCGAGTCGTTCGGCCGCAGCGTCGTCTGGCTGTTCCGGGCCGGCGCCGGCCCGCGGACCCGGACGGCGGTGCGGTGGGGGTCGGCGCTGGCCGCGGGCGCGGTCGTGTGGGCCGCCCTGGTCCTGCCGCCCCGGCTCGACCTGCTCACCCCGGCCGCCTTCGCCCGCATCCCGCTGGAGGGGCTGGTCCTGGTCGCCGTGGCGCTGGCCCTGCCGTCCCGGGCCCGGCGGGCGGTGGCGGCGGGGGCCGGGGTGGTCCTGGGCGTGCTCGTCGTCGTCAAGCTGCTCGACGTGGGCTTCACCGCGCAGCTGGGCCGGCGGTTCGACCCGGTGGTGGACTGGAGCTCGTTCGGCCCGGCGATCGGCGCCGCGCGCGACGTGCTGGGCGCCGGGTCGACCGACGTCGTCCTGGTCCTGGCCGGGCTCCTCGTGGCCCTGCTGGTGGCCGTCGTCGCCGCCTCGACGGTCCGGCTCACCGGCGTCGCCGCCCGGCACCGGTCCCGCTCGGCGCGGGGCCTCGCCGGACTGGGCGTGGTCTGGGCGGTGTGCGCCGCGCTGTCGCTGCAGCTGGCGCCGGCCGGGCCCGTCGCCTCCACGAGCAGCGTCGCGCTGGCCGTGCAGCACGGGCGGGACGTCTCGGCGACCCTGGCCGAGCAGCGGCGCTTCGAGGAGGCCAGCCGCGCGCCCGACACGTTCGGCGGGCTGGCCGGCTCGGAGCTGCTGGCCTCGCTGCGCGGCACCGACGTCCTCGTCGTCTTCGTCGAGAGCTACGGGGAGGTCGCGCTCACCGACCCCGCGATCTCCCCCGGCGTCACCGCGGTGCTGCGCGACGCCACCGCCTCCCTGACCCGGGCCGGCATGGCCGCGCGCAGCGCCTGGCTGGACTCCCCCACCTTCGGCGGCCTCAGCTGGCTGGCCCACGCGACCCTGCAGTCGGGCCTGTGGGTCGACAACCAGGTGAGCTACGACCAGCTCATGGCCAGCGACCGGCTCACCCTCGCCGACGCCTTCGGCGCGGCCGGCTGGCGCACCGTCGGGGTCAACCCCGCCCACGAGGAGGAGTGGCAGGAGGGCGCGACCTTCTACGGCTTCGACCACGTCTACGACCAGCACGACCTGGGCTACGCCGGGCCCAAGTTCGGCTGGGCGCCGGTGCCCGACCAGTTCACCCTCGCCGCGTTCGAGCGGCTCGAGCTCGCGCCGGGGCACGGGCCGGTGATGGCCGAGATCGACCTGGTCTCCTCGCACTGGCCGTGGACCCCGCTGCCGCGGATGGTGCCCGACGGCGCGCTGGGCGACGGCTCGGTCTACGACCCGATGCCGGCGCAGGGCCTGGCCGCCGAGGAGGTCCTGGCCGACACCGGCGCCGTCCGCCGGCTGTACGGGGAGGCCGTCGCGTACTCCCTGGAGGCGCTGCTCTCCTGGGTCGCGCGGCAGGACGACCTCGTCGTCGTGTTCCTGGGCGACCACCAGCCCATCACCGCCGTCACTGGTCCCGAGGCCGGCACCCGGGTGCCGGTCTCCCTCGTCGCCTCCGACCCGGCCGTGCTGGACCGCGTCACGTCGTGGGAGTGGCAGGACGGGCTCGTCCCGGGGCCGGCCGCGCCGCTGTGGCCGATGGACGCGTTCCGGGACCGGTTCCTCGACGCCTTCACCGCCGCGCCGGCGGCCCAGGCGCTGCGGCCCCCGCGGTGACCGGCCCGGGAACCGGCGCGCGGGCCTTCTGGCTGCGCGGGCCCGGGGCCGGGGAGATCCGGCCGGTCCGGCTCCGCGAGCCGGGCCCGGACGACGTCGTCGTGCGCACCCTGCACTCGGGGATCAGCCGGGGCACCGAGACGCTGGTCTTCCGCGGCGAGGTGCCCGCCGGGCAGCGCGAGGTCATGCGCGCCCCGTTCCAGGACGGCGACCTGCCCGGCCCGGTCGCGTACGGCTACCTCAACGTCGGGGTCGTGGAGCACGGCCCGCCCGCGCTGCTCGGGCGCACGGTGTTCTGCCTGTTCCCGCACCAGACGGCCTACGTCGTCCCCGCGGCCGCCGTCGTCCCCGTCCCCGACGGCGTCCCCGCCCGGCGCGCCGTGCTCGCCGGCACGGTGGAGACCGCGGTCAACGCGCTGTGGGACGCCCCTCCCCTGCTCGGGGACCGGGTGACCGTCGTCGGCGCCGGGATGGTCGGCTGCTGCGTCGCCCGCCTGCTCGCCCGCTTCCCGGGCGTCGAGGTGCAGCTGGTGGACGTCGACGCGGGCCGGGCGGACGTCGCGGCGCGGCTCGGCGTGCCCTTCGTCGCACCGGCCGGCGCCACGACCGGCCGCGACCTCGTCGTGCACGCCAGCGCCAGCGCGGCCGGGCTGCAGCTGTCGCTGGACCTGCTGCGCACCGAGGGCACCGTGCTGGAGCTGAGCTGGTACGGCGACCGGGAGGTGACCGTGGCGCTGGGCGGCGCGTTCCACTCCGGCCGGCTGGCCCTGCGGGCGAGCCAGGTGGGGTCCGTGGCGCCGGCCCGCCGGTCCTCCCGGACGGCGCGGGACCGCCTCGCGCTCGCCCTCGAGCTGCTGCGCGACGACGCGTTCGACGCGCTGCTGACCGGCTCCTCGCCGTTCGAGGAGCTGCCCGAGGTGATGGCGCGGCTGGCCGACGGCCGGCTGCCCGCCCTCTGCCACACCATCCGCTACGCCGGGGAGGCCGCGTGTACGCCGTGACGGTCCGCGACTCGATGATGATCGCGCACAGCTTCACCGGCGCGGTCTTCGGACCGGCGCAGCGCCTGCACGGCGCGACCTACGTCGTCGACGCGACCTTCCGCCGCGCCGAGGTCGACGGCGACGGCGTGGTGGTCGACATCGGCGCCGCCGCGGAGCTGCTGCACGAGGTGCTGGGCGGCCTCACCTACCGCAACCTCGACGACGAGCCCGACCTCGCCGGCACCAACACCACGACCGAGGTCCTGGCCCGGGTGGTCGCCGACCGGCTGGCGCACCGGATCGGCGACGGCGCGCTCGGTGACGGGGGCCGCGGCCTGGCGGGGCTCACGGTCACCCTCCACGAGTCGCACGTCGCCTGGGCCAGCTACGACCGGTCGCTCTGAGCCCCCGCCGTGGACGCACCCGCCGTGGCCGCCGTGACCGTCGTCGTGCCGGCGGGGGTCGACGACCCGGCACGGGTCAGCGGCGGCAACCGCTACGACCGCGCGGTGTGCGACGACCTGCGCGCCGCCGGCACCACGGTGACCGAGGTCCGCGCCGCGGGGGCCTGGCCGCGACCGCGCGACGCCGACCTCGCCGCGCTGGCACGGGCCCTCGACGCCGTCCCGGACGGCGCCCTGGTGCTCGTCGACGGCCTGGTCGCCTCCGCGGCCCGCCCGGTGCTGGTCCCCTGCGCGCGGCGGCTGCGGCTCGTCGTCCTCGTGCACATGCTCTTCGGCGGGGACGCGCCCGGTGGGGGTGTCCCGGCCGGCGACGAGGCCGCGGTGCTGACCGCCGCGCGCGCGGTCGTCACCACCAGCGCCTGGACCCGCCGCCGCGTGGTCGGCCGGTACGGGGTGCCGTCGGCGCGGGTGCACGTCGCCCGCCCGGGCACCGAGCCGGCGCCGCCGACCGTGCCCTCGCCGGACGGCGGCCGGCTGCTCTGCGTGGGGGCGCTGTCCCCGCTCAAGGGGCAGGACCTGCTGGTGACGGCGCTGGGCCGGCTCCCCGACCTGCGCTGGCGCTGCCGGCTGGTGGGCCCGCTGGACCGGGACCCGCCCTTCGCCGCGTCGCTGGCGAGGGAGGCCGCGGCCGCCGGGATCGCCGCGCGGGTGGCGGTGCCGGGGACCGCCGGCCGGGCGGCGCTGCGCCGCGAGTACGCCGGCGCCGACCTGCTCGTCGTGCCCTCGCGCGCCGACACCTACGGCATGGTCGTCACCGAGGCGCTGGCCGCCGGGGTGCCCGTGCTCGCCGCCGCGGTCGGCGGGCTCCCGGAGGCCCTGGGGCGCACGGCGCGCGGCGTCCCCGGGCTGCTCGTCCCCCCGGAGGACCCCGCCGCCCTGTCCACCGCGCTCCGGCGGTGGCTCGGCGACGCCCGGCTGCGCGCCCGCCTCCGCCGCGCCGCCCTCGACCGCCGGGCCGGTCTGCCGGGCTGGTCGCGGACCGGGGCCGACCTGCGCCGCGCCCTGGCGACGGCCGGCGCGGTGGACCGGCACCCGGGTGCACCGGACCGGGTGCGGATCGAACCGGACCCGGCGGGGATCCGTGCTGCCCAGTGAGACGGACGGAGGGCCGATCGGCGTGAGACGACGTGCGGAGGCGGCGGCGCGCCTGGTCGGCGGTGCCCTGCTCCTCGCGGTCGTCGTGGCGTGGGTCGGACCCGGCGCGTTCCTCGCCGGCCTGCGCGGTCTCGGTCCCGGCACGCTGCTCGCCGCCCTGGCCGTCGGCGCCGTCACCACGGTCTGCTCGGCCTGGCGCTGGCGGGTCGTCGCCGGCGCACTCGGGGTCGGGCTGCCGCTGCCTGCCGCGACCGCCGCGTACTACCGGTCGCAGTTCCTCAACAGCACGCTGCCGGGCGGGGTGGTCGGGGACGTCCACCGGGGGCTGCGGCACGGCCTCGACGCCGGCGACCTCGGCACCGCGGTGCGCGCCGTGGTGTGGGAGCGCGTCGCCGGGCAGGTCGTCCAGGCCGCGGTCACGGTGGTGGTGCTGCTCGCCCTGCCGTCGCCGGTCCGCGCCGCGGTGCCCGGCGTCGTCCTGGTCGCCGCCGGCGCCCTCGTCGTCCTCCTCGTCCTGGGCCGGGGCGTGGTCCGGCGCGGGCCGGCCCGCCTCGGGCGGGCCCTCCGGGCCGCGGCGGCCGAGGGCCGCGACGTGCTGGTGCGGCCGCCCGCGCTGCGGCCGGTCGTGGTCGCGTCCGTCCTCGCCCTCGCCGGGCACGTGACCCTGTTCGCCGTCGCGGCCCGGGCGGCCGGGGTGGCCACGCCGCTGCCGCGGCTGCTCCCCCTCGCCCTGGTCGTCCTGCTGGCCGCCGCCGTCCCGCTCAGCGTGGCGGGCTGGGGTCCGCGCGAGGGCGCGGCCGCCGCCGTCTTCGCCGCCGCCGGCCCGGGCGCCGCCGCCGGTGCGGCGACCGCGACCGCCTTCGGCGTGCTGGCCCTGGTGTCCGTGCTGCCCGGCGCCCTGGTCCTGCTCGCCGGCCGGCGGTCCCCGCCGCCGGTCCCGCGGCCGGCGGGCGTCCCGTCCCGGGAGCCGCCGGCCGCACCCGCCCCCGTGCCCGCCGGGATCCGAGAGAACGGAGCGGCCCATGGCTGACCGGCCCTACACCCTGCTCAGCTGCGGCATGTCGATCGACGGCTACCTGGACAGCGCCGGCGCCACCCGGCTCCTGCTGTCCAACGCCGACGACTTCGACCGGGTCGACGCCGAGCGCGCCCGCTGCGACGCCATCCTCGTGGGCGCCGGCACGGTGCGCGCCGACGACCCCCGCCTGCTGGTGCGCTCGGCGGACCGGCGGGCCGAACGGCTGTCCCGGGGGCTGCCCGCCTCACCGGCGAAGGTCACGCTGACCCGCCGCGGCGACCTCTCCCCGGCCGCCGCCTTCTTCACCACGGGGGACTCCGCGAAGCTGGTCTACTGCCCCGAGCCCGCCGCCGCCGCGCTCCGGGCCCGGCTGGGGGAGGCCGGCGAGGTGGTCGGCACCGGCCCCGGTCCGGACGTCGACGTCGCCGGTGTGCTCGAGCACCTCTCGGCCCGGGGCGTGGACCGGCTGATGGTCGAGGGCGGCGGGACCGTCCTCACCCAGTTCCTCGCCGCCGACCTCGTCGACGAGCTGCAGCTGGTGGTGGCGCCGCTGTTCGTGGGCGACTCCCGCGCCCCCCGGCTGGTCGGCAACGCCTGCTTCCCGTGGACCGCCACCCACCGGGCCCAGCTGGCCGAGGCCCGCGCGATCGGCGACGTGGTCCTGCTGCGGTACGCGCTGTCGGAGCGGTTCTGCGCCGAGCACGCCGCGGGTGCCGCCCGATGACCGCCCGGCCGGCGACCGCGCGGCCCCCGGACGCGACGGTGCGCACCCAGGTCAGGGTGCCCCTGCGCTTCCCGGACGGGTACGCCACGACCGTCCTCGTCAGCAGCTTCTCCGGCCTGGCGGACGGCCGCGAGCACCTCGCCCTCGCGTGCGGCAGCCCGCCGTCCGTCCCGCTGGTGCGGCCGCACAGCGAGTGCCTCACCGGCGACGTCTTCGGCAGCCAGCGCTGCGACTGCGGGCCGCAGCTGCGCGAGGCGGTCGAGCGGATCACCGCCGCCGGCGGCTACCTGCTCTACCTGCGCCAGGAGGGCCGCGGCATCGGCCTCTACGACAAGCTCGACGCCTACGCGCTGCAGGACACCGGCCTGGACACCTACGAGGCCAACGTCGCCCTCGGCCACGCCCCCGACGAGCGCGACTACACGGTCGCCGCGCAGATGCTGCGGGCGCTGGGCGTCTCCCGGGTGGCCCTGCTCAGCAACAACCCGGACAAGGCCGACCAGCTGGCCCGGCTCGGCATCACCGTGGCGGCGTCGGTGCCCACGGGCGTGCACCTGTCCGCGGCCAACGCGGCCTACCTGTCCACCAAGGCGCGCAACGGGCACGCCGCGCTCGGCCCGGGCCGGCTCACCGGCGTGGGCTGAGCGGCGGCCGGCCGGCGGTCAGGAGGCCGCGCCCGCCTCCTGGCCGGCGCCCTCGCGCAGGGCGTCGGTCAGCAGCGCCACCAGCGCCTCGAGCTGCACGTCGGCGGCCGGCGCGACCTCGTCGTCGGACCCGTCGAGCGCCCGCGCGGCCAGGCCCGCCTTGCTGCTGATCAGCTCGGCGATGCGGGCGTCGAGGGTCTGCGCGGCGATGATCCGCCACGCGGTGACCGGCTCGGTCTGCCCGATGCGGTGGCTGCGGTCGATGGCCTGGGTCTGCTCGGCGTCGGTCCAGGAGAGCTCCGCGAGGACGACGTTCGAGGCGACCTGCAGGTTCAGCCCCACCCCGGCCGCGGTGAGCGAGCAGACCGCGATCGCGACGTCGGGCTCGGTCACGAAGGCGTCGACCTCCCGCTGCCGCGCCGAGGGGGTCTGGTCGCCGCGGATCGAGGAGTACCGCACGCCCTGGCGGGTGAAGGCCTCCTCCGCGGCGTCCATCACGTCGACGTGCTTGGCGAAGAAGACGACCTTGCCGGCGCTGCGGGCCAGCTGCGCCGCGTAGTCGGCGGCCAGCTCGGCCTTCGCGCGGCCGATCCGCCGCATCATGCCGAACACGTTCTCACCGGTGCCGGTGGCGGCGTCCTTGAGCTCCGCGCGGGCGATCCGGCGCACCAGCTCGGTGTCGATGCCCTCGGTCGTGACCGTGCGCGCGGCCAGCGCGTTCTCGTACTGCCGGACCAGCCGGCGGACGAGCTCCCGCTCGGCGGCCCGGATCGACCGGCCGGCCGCGCCGTCCAGCTCCACGGGCAGGTCGGCGATGCGGCGGGCGGGGATGTCGGCGGCGACGTCGACCTTGCGCCGGCGCACGATGCCGAGGTCGACCACGCAGCGGCGGGCGGCGGCGTAGAAGCCGGGGTCGGCGGGCGTGAGGCCGGTGGCCTCCAGGGCCTCCATCAGCGCGCCGAGCGGCTTGCTGTCGTCGATCCAGCCGAGGAACTGCCAGATCGCCCGGAAGTCGTCGATGTCGTTGATCAGCGGGGTGCCGGTCAGCGCCATGAGCAGGGGCCGCCCGGCGCGCTCGCGGAGGCGCTCGGACAGCGCGAGCACGTGCTGGCTGCGCTGCGAGGTCTTGTTCTTGATGAAGTGGGCCTCGTCGACCACCATGCCGCCGAAGCCGAACCCGCCCAGCCAGCCCACGTGCCGGTCGAGCACCTCGTAGTTGACGACGACGACGTCGGCGAAGCCGTCCACCGTGTCCCCGTCGCCCTGCACGACCGTGGCCCGCCGGTGCGGGATCCACCGGGCGGCCTCGCGGGCCCAGTTGGTCTTGACCACGTTCGGGACGACCACGAGCAGCGGGTAGGCGTCGGCCGCCTCGGCGGCCAGCAGCGCCTGCGCCGTCTTGCCCAGGCCGGGCTCGTCGGCCAGCAGGAAGGTGCGGTGCCCGGCGGCGGCCGCGGCCACCAGCTGCCCCTGGTGGGTCATCAGCTCCAGCCCGGCCGGGGTGAAGCGGGAGGTCGGGAAGGGCAGGTCCATGCACGCCGGGGCGCCGCCGGCCCGCTCGAAGGAGCTCAGCAGCGGGCCGATCAGCTCCCACCCGGCCAGCCGGCGGGGGGCGGCGGGGCGCTGGGCGACGGCGGAGAAGTCGGGGGCCAGGAAGGGGTTGGCCAGCTGCCGGGAGATCACCGACTGCGGCACGACCCGCCGCTCGGCGGCCGGCGCGGCCACCGGCTCCGGTGGAGCGGTCTCCTCGGGCTCGGGCTCGATGCCGATCTCGCGCAGCATCTCCCGCTTGAGCGTGCGGGCCGCGTCGGTCACCACGGCGTCCTCCGCCAGCAGCGCCATCAGCCCGGCGTCCCGGACGGCCGTGGTCGCGAGGATGGTGGCGATCCCGTCCAGCCGCTTGAGCTGCTCGGAGCGCCAGGCGTCGCTGCCCTCCGCCGTCCGGACGCGGGCGCGCTCCTCGCGCAGCAGCAGCGCGACGGCCTGGAACTCCGCCCGCACGGTGGGGGTGACGCGGCCGCGCTGGGCGGCGGCCTCGACGTGGCGGGCGCCGCGCGCCAGGATCCCGACGACGTCGCCGCGGGCGGGCACCCGGCGCTGTCCCCGGGGTGCGGTGCGGCGGGCGCCGGTCGGGCGCTGGCCCGTTCGAGCCACGGATCCTCCTCCGTTCACCGGGGCGGAGTCGCCCCGGCAGCGTGCTGCGGCCCGCGGACGGGCCGGGGACGTCCCCGGGGTCTCGTGCCCCGGGACCGGACGTCCCTGTCCCCCGCCGGCGACGGACGCCGGCGGGCCTCGAGCCGGGCGCCGCAGCCGCCGGTGCGGGCTGGGGCGCGGCTGCGCGCGGACCTCGGTCGGGTCGCGTGCGGCTCCCGGACCGGTACTCCTGCACCAACGCCTGGGCGCGTGCGCGATTCCCGGTCCGCCGTCCATCGTGCCAGCCGTGCGCCACCCGGCGCGCGCGGCACGCGTCAGAAGAGGTTCTCCCCGTGCGGCAGGAACATCGCCCACCGCGCGGGCGGGCCCTCGATGGTGGCGGTGACCGTGACCAGGGAGCCCTCGGCGCGGACGTCGGGGTCGCTGAGCAGGCTGCTCCACGGGCGGTCCGCGACCGCGCTGGAGCCGGAGGTCAGCAGCTCCTCCAGCTCGGTGGCCAGGGCCTCCGCCTCGAGGCCCGAGCCGGTGGAGTAGGCGAGCACCGCCCGCCCGCGGCCGTCCCACACCAGCCCGAGGCCGACGGTGTCGTAGGTGAGGTCGCTGCCGTCGGGGCGGCTGGTCAGCTGCGCCGAGAGCACGCCCTCGGCGTCGAGGGCGGCGGCGACCGCGGCGAGGTCCTCGTCGTCGGCCAGGCTCGGCCCGCCCATGGCAGCGCCGACCAGTCCCTCGATGCCGTCGTCGTAGGCGGCGTGCAGCAGCGTGCCGTCGTCGGGCGTGCCCAGCCGGCCGGCGCTGCCGGTCGGCGAGAGCGCGTGCTGCTGCTCGAGGTCGGTCTCCAGGTCCTCCCGCCAGCGCAGCACCGGCACCCCGTCCACCTCGACCTGCTCGGTGTCGGGCCCCACCGGCCCGGCCAGCGTCGTCTCCGCGATCGCGCCGGGGTCGAAGTCGCCCCGGGCGGCGGAGAGCAGCCGCGGCGCGACGCCGGCGGAGACGTCCGCGGCGACCTGCTGCGGCCCGAAGCCGAACTCCTCCTCGGCCGAGGCGGTGACCACCGTCACCAGGTTCACCAGGTCGCTGGCCTGCGTCAGGCCGCCGTCGTCGAGGGTCAGCGGTGAGAAGTAGTCGAGCAGCTCGTCGGAGGACACCCCGACGGGTGGGACGTCGACGCCGTAGGCCTCGGCGGCGGCGTGCCAGCGGCTCACGGTCACGACGCCCAGGTCGGCCGCGTCCAGGGGCGGGAGGAGGGCCAGCATGGCGGTGATCGAGTCGTCGGCCGCTCCCGTGCCGGCGCCGCCGTCCTGCCCGGCCGGCGCGGCGCTGCCGTCGGCGGTGGAGCTGCACGCCGGCGTGAGCAGCGCCAGCCCGGCGAGCAGGGCGAACAGCGACGGGCGGGCGCGGCGGCACGGGGACACGGCGCGGGATCATGCCGTCCGCCACGCAGCCGCGGGGCGGTCGCCGGCACGGGCGGCGGCGCCGTGAGGCTGACCACATCCGTGCCCGGCCGGGCTCGGAACCGGGCGGAGCGGCGGAACGCGGTGGTAACACTGCCGGCATGGCCGTGTTCGAACCGCGCACCCGCGTGGCGCAGACCCTCGCCACCACGGCGCTCCTCGTGCTGGTGCTCGGGGTGCTCCCGTTCCTCTGGGACGCCCCGGGCGTGTGGCGGGTCCTGGGCCCGGCAGCCGCCGCCCTCTTCGCCGTGCACGCCGTCCGCGTCGTCTGGCACGAGGCCTTCAGCACCCGGCACCTCACCGGCAGCCGCTGACCCCCGCACCGCGCGCAGCAGCCCCGGACCGCAAGACGCGGTCCGGGGCTGCTGCTTCTCGGGGGGTGCCCGGCGCGGGGCCGGGCCGGGTCAGCCGAAGATCAGCACCCCCAGGACCGTCGCGACGACGAGGCCGGCCATGACGGGGAAGAACAGCATCCGGGCCAGTTCCACCGCCGACACCCGGCAGAAGCCGGCGACGGCGAGCAGCGAGGACCACGCCACCAGCGTGCCGCCGCCGGACCAGATGTTGCCCATCTGCCCGATCGCGGCCAGCGTCGGGCTGCTCACGCCGGCCCCCTCGGAGAGCGACCCGGCCAGCGCCCCGGTGAGCGGGAGGCCGGAGAACCCGGAACCGTCCAGGCCCGCCACCACGCCGACCAGCATGATGCCGAGGGCCGTGATGAGCCCGTTCTCGGGCAGCTGCTCCTGCACCTTGGTGACCAGGTCGAACAGCAGGCTGGGTCCGGTCTCACCCTCCGCGACGCCGAGGATCTGCCCGGAGAAGTCGCCGCTGCCGATGAAGAAGAACCCGGCGATCGGCAGCACCACGCCCATCGCCTTGAAGGCGAACACCAGGCCGTCGATGATGTGGTCGGCCGCCGTCTCCAGGAACTTGGGGCCGCTGCGGGCGTAGGCGGCACCGAACATCACCAACAGGGCGATGCCGCCGACCAGCGCAGCCGCCTCGCCGCCGGCGAGGTCGTCCACGTCGTCGGACACCGTGGCCACGATGAGGTAGACGACCAGCGCCAGGTAGGCCAGCGGCACGAGCAGCGCGAACGCCTTGGAGGCCAGCGGCTTCTCCACCGGCTGGATCGTGTGCGCCTCCGGCGGCACGGGACCACCCGCCGGGGTGCCGATCAGCGCGCGGCCCTTGCCGAGGCGGGTGGCGACGGTCTCGGCCTCGTCGCGCGGCGCCGTGCGGCCCCCGCCGCTGACGGCGCCGACCAGCTCCCGCTGCCCGGTCGCCGACGGGCCGCCGCCACCGGTCTCGTCGACCGGGATGCCACCGGCGCCACCCGCACCGCCACCGGACGGGCCGTCGCCGTCGCGGCCGTCCGCCCGGCCCTCGGCGGCGTCCTCGATCGCCTCCGCGTCCGCGGTGCCCGACCGGCGGTCGCCCGCGGCCTCCCACTCGGCCAGCAGGGCATCGGAGGGCCGGCGCATCTTGCGGATCTCCATCGCGTAGCCGATGGCGATCGCCACGGCCCCGACGATCAGGGACAGGACGAGCGCCCGGTCGGCGACGAGCCCGACGTCCTCGATCCCGGCGGTGGTGGCCGACAGCTGCGGCGCCACCCCGATGATGTAGTCCGACGACAGGGCCATGCCCTGCCCGGCGACCGCGACGGTGAACCCGATCGCCAGCGGGCGCAGACCGGACCGGACCGCCACGGGGATCAGGACCGCCCCCACGAGCGGCACGGCCGGCGTCGGCCAGAAGAACAGCGAGATGAAGTACGTGACGATGATCAGCGTCCACCAGGACAGGTGGGCGTTGCGCATCACCTTCCGGAAGGGCGCGACCATCCGGCGGTCGGACCCCAGCCCCTCCAGCGCCCGGAGCATCGCCGTGACCATGGCGATGATCAGGAAGATGTTGAACAGGGCGGTGGCCGCCGCGAGGCTGGCGTTGAACACGGACGCCAACCCGGTCAGGAGGCTCCCCGACCACACGAGCGCGGTCAGGAACGTGGCCAGCACGGCTGGGACCACGATGTTCTTGCGCATGATCATCGTGGCCAGGATCACGACGACCCCGGCCAGGAAGACCCAGTGCGCTGCTTCGAGTTGCATCGACGCCCCTAGGGGTGTGAGCCCAATGTGATGACGAGCACCGTCCCCGACGGGTGGGGGCCCGTCCATGAACGAAGTGCACATCCGCTCCGCCCCGGAATGTGCAGCGTGCCGTAGGAACGTTTCCCCGCTGTTGACAGGGTGTTGGCCACGCGGACAGGAAGAGGACGCCTCGTGACCTCGACGAGACCGGTCAGGTCCCGCCCCCCGGCCTCCCCCGGCGGGAGCGCCGACGGGCCGCCGGCACGGGCCGGCTGGCTGCTCGCCGCCCTGCTCGGTGCGACGTTCCTGGGCACGGTGAGCAACAACATCGTCAACGTCCCGCTGCGCGAGATCACCGACGGCTTCGCCGCCCCGGTCAGCCAGGGCGTGCTGGTCGCCTCGGCCACGGTGCTGGTGCTCGCCGTGGCGATGCCGACGACCGGCTGGGTCAGCGACCGGCTCGGCCGCCGGCGCACCCTCGTGCTCGCCATGTCGGTGCTGCTGGTCGGCACCCTGGGCGCCGCCCTGTCACCGACCCTGCCCCTGCTGGTCGCCAGCCGCGCACTGCAGGGCGTCGGGTGCGCCCTGGTCCCGACCGCCGTCATGGGCACCCTGGCCCGGCTCTGGCCGGCCGCGCAGCGCAACCGCGTCATGGGCGCCTGGGGCGCGGCCAACGGCATCGGCCAGGCGGTCGGCCCGCCGATCGGCGGCCTGCTGGCCGACGCCTTCGGCTGGCGGTCGATCTTCTGGCTGCTGCTGCCGATCACCGTCGGCGTCCTCGTGCTGGCCGCGGCGATGATGCCCCGCGACGCCGCGCAGCGCGTACCGGTCGACGTCCCCGCCATCGGCTCGCTGACGCTCGGCGTCGCCGCGCTGATGACGGCGATCACCGTCGCACCCCAGGACGGCGTCCCGGCGTGGCTGCCCCTGGCGGCGACCGGTCTGGGCGTGGTGGCGCTGGGCGCCTTCGTCACCGCCGGGCTGCGCCGGCCGGAGGGCTACATCGACCCGCGGCTGCTGGTCGAGATGCGCTGGCTGCGCAGCGCGGTCGGCGTCTTCGTGCAGCAGGTGACGCTGTTCTCCACGCTCGTCGCCGTCCCGCTGCACCTCACCGGCGTCGTCGACCTCTCCCAGACCGCCACCGGGCTGCTGGTGTTCCTGCTCCCCGTGGTGTGGGCGACGTCGGCGCCGCTGGTGGGGCGCCTGGCCGACCGGATCGGTCCCCGGACGGTGCTGCGCTCCGGCCTGCTCGTGCTGCTGGCCACGTCGGTCGCCCTGTCGGTGCTGCTCGGACTGCGCTCGACGCTGGTCCCGGCCTTCGGCGCCGTGCTCGTCGTCGCCGGGCTCGGGGTGGCGCTGGTGCAGACGCCGTCGCTGGGCGGGGCGACCCGCTCGCCCGCCGGCCAGAAGGGCGCCGGCCTGGGGCTGTTCAACATGATGCGGTTCGTGGGCGCCTCGGTGGGCGCGGCGGCGGTGGCCGCCGCCTACCCCGGTCACCTCGGCTGGCTGTTCGGCGGCTGCGCGGCGGTCGCCCTGCTGGGCCTGGCGGTGAGCTTCGCCGGCCGCGAGGTCGCCGACGCGCCGGCCCCCGCCGCCCGCTGACCGCGACCGCCTGACTGTCGGACGCGCAGCCTGCCCCCGTCCGCCGAGCCCCGGCACCGGGGTGGCCGGGGCGGACGACAGCGCCGTCACCGCGCCCGTGCGACGGCGGGTCCGCAGTGGTCATCGTGCACATTGCGGGGCGGACCCCTTTGTGCAGTTCACTCGTGACCCAGCTCACGGCGCTCGCTAGCGTCCAGCCTCAAGATCAAACACGGACCGGAGGCATCGTGACTGCTGCACACTGGGTCTACCTGGCGGGAGTCGCCTCGCTGATCGTCGTGATGGTCATGCGCAAGAACGTGATCATCCCGGCGATCGTCGCGACGCTGCTCACCACCTGGGTCCACACCGGGGACTTCCTCAACGCGCTGGGCTCGGTGTTCAGCGCCAGCATGGTCGCCACCACGGAACTGCTGAACATCTTCCTTGTCCTGGCGGTCGTCTTCGCGCTCCTGTCGGCCATGCGGTCGATCGGCGCCGACCAGCGCATGATCGCCCCGATCGCGTCGCTGATGAAGAACGGGCCCGTCGCCTTCGCGGTCCTGTTCGTCGGTACGTACCTGCTCTCCCTGGTGTTCTGGCCCACCCCGACGCTGGCCCTGATGGCCGCGGTCGTCCTCCCCGCGGCGGTGCGCGCGGGCCTCTCGCCCCTCGCCGCCGCCATGGCCATCGCCATCGCCGGCCAGGGCATGGCACTCGCCTCCGACTACGTCATCGGGGTCGCCCCGAGCCTGTCCGCCGCGGGGGCCGGCGTGCCCGCCGACGACATCGCCGACCGAGCGCTGGTCCTCAGCTGGATCGTCGGAGCCGTCGCCATCGGCATGACGTACGTCCTGCACGTCCGCAGGCGCACCCGGGCAGCAGCGGCGGCCGGTGGCACGGCCGGCGAGGCCGCCGCGGGCAGCCTGACCGTCGAGAGCGTGCCCGTCGCGGTCGGCGAGGCCATGACCACCAAGCACGAGCCGCAGCTCACGGCGGCACCGCGGTCGCCGTCGACCGCGCCCGCCGTCGACGCCGGCAGCGGAGACGGCGGTGGCACCGGCACGAGTGACGCCGACGACGCGCCGGCCGGCGGCATCGTGGGCTTCTCCCGCCGCGCCGGGACCGCCGGGCCTGAGCATCCCCAGGCGCGCCTGTTCGCCATCGCGGTCCCGGCGGCCTTCGCGGTGCTGGTCGGCTACATCCTGCTGGGCAAGACCACCGACCTGGTGCCCGAGGTCGAGGCCGGCTGGGGCGCGGCGCTCGTCGGCGGCCTGGCCGTCCTCCTCATGCTCGGCGTCACCGTCAGCTCCGGCGGCGACGGGCTCGAGCGCGCCGGTGAGCACTTCGTCGGCGGCCTCGTCTTCGCCTTCAAGGCCATGGGAGTGGTCATCCCGGTGGCGGGTTTCGTGCTGGTGGGCATCTCCGACTTCGCCGGCCGGATCATGCTGCTGCCGGAGGACGCCGAGGCACCGGGCTTCCTGTTCGACGCAATCGCCAGTGGTGAGCGCTTCATCCCCGACAACGGCGTCGTGGTCATGTTCGCCATGCTGCTGGCCGGCATGCTGATCGGCCTGGACGGTTCCGGCTGGGCGGGCCTGCCGTTCACCGGCGGTCTCGCCGAGGCCTTCGCCAGCTCGACCGGTGCCGACACCGCCACCTTGGCGGCGATCGCCCAGAACGGCGCCAGCTGGACCGGCGGGGGCACGCTGCTGATCTGGTCCTCGCTCATCGCCGTCGCCGGCCTGACCGGGGTGCCCGTCAGCACCCTGGCGCGCAAGCTCTTCGTACCCGTCGTCAGCGGGCTCGTGATCAGCGTGGCGGTCGCGGCGGTGATCTGGTGAGCGCACTCGCTGCCCGGCCGACCGTGCGCGGGCTGGCGGCTGCCGTCCGCGACCGGCACCGCTCACCGCTGGAGATCCTCGACGACTGCCTCACCCGGATGGCTGAGAGCGAGCCCACGGTGCATGCCTTCGTCTCCCTCGACGAGGGAGCACTGCGCACCGAGGCCGCGGCCCTGTCCGAGGAGGCCGCTCGTGGACACCTCCGGGGACCGCTGCACGGCGTCCCGATCGCCGTGAAGGATCTGATCGACGTCCGCGGGCTGCCGACCCGGGGCGGGTCTGCGGTCACCGACGACCGGCCCGCCGCACAGGACGCGCCGGTCGTGCAGCGGCTGCGCGGGGCGGGTGCGCTCATCGTGGGGAAGACGGCGACGCACGAGTTCGCCCACGGCGTCACGACACCGCCCACCCGGAACCCGTGGGACCCCGCGCGGATCCCCGGCGGTTCGAGCGGCGGGTCCGCCGCCGCGGTGGCCGCCGGGCAGTGTCCCGCGGCTCTCGGGAGCGACACCGGCGGGTCGATCCGCGTACCGGCCGCTCTGTGCGGCGTCTCCGGGCTGCGACCGCGCCGCGGTGACATCCCGACCGAGGGCTGCCTGCCGTTCTCCGCCCGGCTCGACACGTGCGGCCCGCTGGCCGCCGACGCCGAGGACCTGGCCCTGCTCTACGAGGTCCTCGCCGGCTCCTCGTGCCCGCTGGACCAGGAGCCGGCCGGGCTGCGCGTGGGCACCGTGCCGGTGGAGCGGCTCGGCGAGGTCGATCCCGAGGTGCTGGCGGCGGTCGAGGAGGCGCAGGCGGTCCTCGCGGCCGCCGGCGCCGCGACCAGGCCGGTGCGCGTGCCCCACTTCGCCGCGTGGAGCGCCGCGCGGACGACGTACGTGCTGCACGACTTCCTCGACGTGCACCGCTCGGCCGGCTGGTACCCCGGCCGCCGGGACCGCTACGGGGAGGAGGTGGCCAGCTATCTCGCGGTGGCCGAGGGCATCACCCGCGAGGCCCGTGACGCCGCCGTGCGGGAGCTCCAGCGACTCGGGGCCGAGCTGCTGGCCGGCCTGCACGAGGTGGACGTGCTCGTCCTCCCCACGACCGCGATCCCGGCGCCCACGGTGGTCGACAGCGCCTTCCGCGCCGACGGGGACGGCCGCTCCCCGCTGGTGGGAACGCTCATGCGGCTGTGCGGACCGTTCAGCTGGTGCGGCCTGGCTGCGGCGAGCATCCCCTGCGGCACCACGGCGGCCGGGCTGCCCGTGGGGCTGCAACTGGTCGGCCGCGACGTGCCGACGGTGCTCGGTGCCGCCGCCGGCTACCAGCGCCTGACCGGCCACCACCTCCGGACGCCCGAGCCCGGTCCCCTCGCCGCGGCCCCGGCATGACCCGGGGCCGGGTGGTCCCGGCCGGTCAGGCCGGCCGGACCACCCGGTCGACCTCCGCGCCGGTGACGGCCAGCAGGTCCAGGGTGTGCGCCAGCCAGACGGCGAACTGGTTCTCCGCCTGGCGCAGGTCCATGCCCAGCAGCCGGGAGGCCCGGTCGAGCTTGTAGAGCATCGTGTTGCGGTGGATGTGCAGGTCGCGCGCGGCGGCGTTGACGTTGCCGCCGGCCGCCACGTAGGCCAGGACCGTGGCCTCCAGCTCCCCGGCGGCCGGGTCGCGCAACGGCGTCAGGACGTCGGTGGCGAAGGAGCGGCCGGTGCGGCTGGCGGCGACCTCCTCCAGCACCGCGTGCACCCGCAGCTCCTGGTAGCCGCAGACCGGCGCGAGCTCCAGCCTGCCCTGCAGGCCGTGCGCCAGCCGGGCCTCCCGGTAGCTGTCGGGGATGGCGAGCGCCCCGACGACCGGGCGGCCGTAGGCGACCCGGACGGGCCGGCCGCCCTGGTCCTTGCGGTGGGACAGGTAGCGGTGCAGCGCGGCCGCGTACTCGCCGACGGCGGCCACCGCGTTGTCCGGGGTGCCCATGGTCCCGCGGCGGGCCGCCTCCCGGACGACGACCAGCACGTCACCGACCATGGCGGCCTGGGTGTGCCGGTCCTGCTCGGGCAGGAGCCGCGCCGCCTGCAGCGCGATGCCCTGCAGCCGGGCCGGCGAGTCGACGTCGGCGGCGGTGGTCAGCCCCGAGGCGACGACGACGCCGAACCAGGAGCGGACCGGGAACTGGTAGTGGGCCGCGCGCGCGCTGATGTCCTCGAGAGTGGCGAACCGGCCGTGCAGCAGCCCGTGCACGAAGTCCCCGCGCGCCTGCTCCTTCGCCCGCTGGACGCTGCGCAGGCGCAGCATCTCGGTGCCGATGATGGGCGCCGCCTGCTCGATGAGCACCCGGTGCTGGGCCAGGTCGTGCGGGTGCGGGTCGTCGCTCTCCTCCAGCAGCAGCACCCAGCCGTCGTGCCGGCCGCCGAGCACGATCGGGGTGAGCGTGCAGGCGACCTCGCGTCCGTCCAGGACGACGTCGGCGAGCCGCGGGTGCAGCTCCTGGGGCTCCCCGGCCACCCCCAGCGCCTCGGCCTGCGCGGCGAAGGCGTCGACGAGCACGGCGGGCTCGACCGTCCGAGGGGTCGGCTGCTCCAGCGCCGCCAGGGCCCCGGAGCTGTCGAAGACCGCGACCGGCCGCCGGGACATGCGCGACATCTGGCTGCACAGCGCCGACAGCTCCGCCCCCCGGTAGAGCAGCTCGGCCAGCGCCCGGTGCACCTGGAGCCCGTAGCGCAGGTCGTGGGTCTCGCGCGCCAGGGTCAGCTCGGCCACCAGCCGGCTGACGGTGGCGAAGGGAACGGTCTCGGCCATCGTGGCCAGCGGCATCCGGGCCGCGGCCCCTGCGTCGGCGGGCCCGGCCGTGTGGCCGTCGACGAGCAGCGCGGCGGCCCCGCGGTCGGCGAGCCGGGCGGCGGCCCGCTCGAGGGTCGTGCCCTCCTCGGCGAGGTCGGCCGCGTGCGCGTGCACCAGGACGCCGGTCAGGGGCTCGTCGGTCAGGGCCGCGCCCCACGGCACGACCCAGTCCAGGCGGGTCACCGCACCGGCGCGACCGGCGTGGATCCGCGCCCGGCGCAGCGCGGGCTCCTGCAGGAGCCGGGCCAGGGTCAGGGCGTCATCGGAATGCGCGTGCGGCATGAGAGGCCCCTTCGGTCAGAGTGCACACGTATCTACCCGGTCGGCCGGGCAGTGTCACCATTGCCGCTCGCGCAGCCGCCCGTGAGGGTGGGGTCCCGGCCGTCCTCGCCCCGCGGGACGGCAGCCGACCACCCGGCCCCTCGGCCGGAGGAGGAGAACCCCCGTGCACCAGGTCTTCCGGATCACCCTCGACGACGCGCTGCCGATCCTGCAGGCGGCCCGTGCCAAGGCCGAGGAGATCGGCGTGAAGCAGACGATCTGCGTGGTGGACGACGGCGGCAACGTCGTCGCCCTGCACCGGCTGCCCGGCGCCCGGCTGACCGGCGTGGAGATCTCCATCGCCAAGGCGTTCACGGCCGCCGGCCACGAGCGGGCCACCCACCTGTTCAACGAGCCGCCGAACGGCCCGGCGCTGCCCGGCAACGAGGCGTTCGGGATCAACCAGATGCTGCCGGGGAAGTTCGCGATCTTCGTCGGCGGCTTCCCGATCCTGCACGAGGGCCAGATCGTCGGCGGTGTCGGCATCAGCGGCGGCAACGGCGAGCAGGACAAGGCCGTCGGCGCCGCCGCGCTGCAGGGCTTCGCCGACCACATCGCCGCCGTCGGCCTCACCGACCGCCCCTGACGACGCCGTCCCGCAGCACTTCGCGCGCGAAAGTCCCTCCCCCACGGGGGGCTCTCGCGCGCGAAGTGGTCAGGACGGGCGGACGGCGGCCAGGAGCTCGACCTCGACCGGGGCGCCGCCGGGCAGCGTGGCCACGCCGATGGCGGCCCGGGCCACCACCCCGCGGTCGCCGAGCCGCTCCCGGAGCACCGCGGAGGCGCCGTCGGCCACCGCGGCGTGCTCGGTGAAGCCCTCGACGGCGGCGATGAACACCGTCAGCTTCACGGCCCGCTCGACGGCGTCGAGGGAGCCCAGCGCCTCCTCGACGGCGGTCAGCGTGTTGCCCGCCGCCGTCCCCGCCGCCTCGCGCGCGGTGGCGACGTCGACCTCCCGGCCGACCGTGCCGCGCACCAGCAGCACCCCGTCGCGCCGGGGGGTCATCCCCGCCGTCCAGACCATCCCGCCGTGCACCACCGCGGGCACGTAGGCGCCCTGCGGCGGGACGGCGGTCGCCGGGGACACGGCCCGCTCCTCGGGCACCCGCTGCTCAGACACCGAGCGCCACCCCGTCCTGGCGGGGGTCGGCGCCCCCGGCGAGCACGCCGCGCTCGTCGTCGGCCGACACCACCAGCGCGCTGCCGCCGGCCCCCCACGGCCCCACGTCGCGCACGACGTGGCCGCGGTCGGCGAGCTCGGCCAGCGTGACCGCGCCCAGCCGGCTCTCGACCTGCAGGGTCTCGGGGCTGTCGATGGCGTCGGCGTCGCTGCCCGGGTGCACCGTGAACCGCGGCGCGGCGACGGCCGCCTGGGGGTCCAGCCCGCCGTCGACCAGGTGGGAGATCAGCTGCGTGTTCCACTGCACCTGGCCGTCGCCGCCGGGGGTGTTGCCGACGTGCCGCAGGCCGCCGGCCCGGTCGGTGAGGACCCAGGCGTTGAGCGTGTGCAGCGGCTTGCGCCGCGGCGCCAGCGCGTTCGGGTGGCCCGGGACCAGGTACGCGCCCCGCCCCAGCCGGTTGTTCAGGGCGATCTGCGTGCCCGGGATCGAGATCCGGGCGCCGTAGGTGAAGGCCAGGGAGGAGATGGCGCTCACCGCGCGGCCGTCGCCGTCGACGGCCACGCAGCTGGTGGTGTCCCCGGCCATGCCGACCCCGAGACCGGCGACGGCCGGCTCCCCGGCCAGCTCGCGGCGGGCCTGCGCCAGGTTCGCCGGGTCGAGCAGCGCCCGCCACTCGTCGGTGTCCGAGCCGCACCGCTCGTAGCGGTCCCGGAAGGCCCGCCGCGCGGCGAGCGCCATCCGGTGCACGGCCTCGGCGCCGAGGGTCGGCAGCCCGGTGAGCTCCCCGTCGAGCAGCCCGGCCTGCTGCAGCACCATCCACCCGGGGGTGGGCGTCGGGGTCTGGTGCACCAGCAGGTCCCCGTAGCGGCCGACGACCGGCTCGAGCACCGGGACGTCGGCCGCGGCGGCCCACTCGTCCCCCGAGAAGGGCGCACCCCCGGCGCGCAGCAGGTCGACGGCGCGCTCGGCGAGCGGGCCGCGGTAGAGGGCCAGCGGGTCCCCCGCCAGGAGCTCGATGCTGTCGGCCAGCTCCGGCGCCGGGAGCAGGTCGCCCACCGCGGGGACCCGCCCGCCGGGCAGCAGCCACCGGGCCAGCGCCTCGTCCCGGACCAGCGAGCCGGCGTGCTCGCCGATGTCGGCGCGGTTCTTCACCGAGCACGGCACCCCGGCGCGCGCGGCGGCGACGACCGGGGCCCACAGCTCGGCCAGCGAGCGGGTCGCGCCGGCGGCGTGCAGGGCGGCCAGCGCGCCCATCGCGCCGGGAACGGCGACCGAGCGCGCGCCGCCCAGCGGCAGCGCGGTGAGCCCCTCGTCGCGGTAGGTCTCGGCGGAGGCGCCGTCGGGGCCGTAGCCGCTGCCGTTGACGGTCCAGACGCGGCCGTCGGGCTCGCGGACGACGGCGAAGGCGTCCCCGCCGATGCCGCACTGCCCCGGCAGGGTCAGCCACGCCATGGCCGTCATGGCCAGGGCGGCGTCCACGGCGTTGCCGCCGCCGGACAGCACCGCCGCGCCGAGCTGGCTGACGGCCGGCGAGCTGCTGGTGACCATGCCGCCCGTGGAGACGGTCGGCCCGCGGCCGGCCTCCTCCCCGGGCGTCCAGGTGCCGGTGCGGGCCGCCATCAGCCGGCCGCCGGTGGCTTCCGCCGGCGGGGCCCGCCCTCCAGCACGTCGCGCTCGGAGAGCCCGACCAGCACCTGGCCGTCCTCCTCGCGCACCGGGTAGGTGCGGATCGGCTCGGTGGCCGGCGGCTGGATCGGCGCCCCGGTCTCCAGGTCGAAGACGCTGTTGTGGCAGGAGCAGCGGATGCCGTCGTCCTGCAGCTTCCCGGAGCTGAGCAGGCAGTCCAGGTGCGTGCAGTAGTTCGACGTCGCGTACGCCTTGCCGTCGAGGCGGGCCACGGCGATCTCGAGCTGCCCCGCGTCGGTCTCGGCGTAGAAGCGCCGCACGTAGCCCTCGGGGACCTGTCCCTTGCGGCAGATGCGGACGAACCGGCACTCGGTGCTGGCGGCGGCCAGCTCGGCGTCGCTGACGGGGGTGGGCCGGGTGTTCTCCGAGGTGCTCATGCGCTCAGGTACACCGTCTTGTCGGCCGTGTAGAAGGTCATCATCGCCTCTCCTGCCTGTTCCTTCGAGGTCTGCGTGCTGCTGTCCTTCAGGCCGCCGAACGGGGCGTTCATCGACTGGCCGGTCGTGGTCTGGTTGATCTTCACCAGCCCGGCGGGCACCTCGCGGGCGAAGCGCATCGCCCGGGCCAGGTCGTTGGTGACGATGCCGGCCGACAGCCCGTAGCGGGTGGCGCCGGCGAGCTGGATCGCCTCGTCGAGCGAGCCCACCCGCAGCACCGCGAGCACCGGGCCGAAGACCTCCTCGTTCGCCAGCGCCGAGGCCGGGTCGACGTCGGTGAAGACGGTCGGCCGCACGAAGTGCCCGTGCGCGAGCTCCTCGCCCTCGGGGGCCTCGGGGCCGCCGGTGACCAGGGTGGCGCCGTCGTCGAGGGCCCGCCGGACGTGCCCGACGACGTTGTCCTTCTGCCGGGCGGTGGCCTGCGGGCCGGCGTCCACGCCCTCGGTCAGGCCGTTGCCCAGCCGGAGCGCGGCCGCCCTGGCGGCGACCCGCTCCACCAGCGCGTCGTGGACGTCGGCGTGCACCAGCAGGCGGCTGGTGCCGGTGCAGGCCTGCCCGGCGAGGCCGAAGGCGCCCTTGGCGACGAGCGTGGCCGCGCGGTCGAGGTCGGCGTCCTCGAGCACGATCATCGGGTTCTTGCCGCCCATCTCCAGCTGGGTCCGCTGGCTGGCCCGCACCACCGAGTGGATCGACTCCCCCACCGCGGTCGAGCCGGTGAAGGTGACCGCGTCGAGCCGGTCGTCGGCGACCAGCGCCCTGGAGACCTCGGCGCCACCGTGCAGGACGGCGAGGGCGCCGGCGGGCACCCCACCCTCGAGCAGCGCCTCGACCAGGCGGACGCCCAGCAGCGGGGTGACCTCGCTGGGCTTGAAGACCACCCCGTTGCCGGCCGCGAGCGCCGGGCCGAGCTTGCGGGAGGGGATGTTGAGCGGGAAGTTCCAGGGGGTGATGGCGGCGACCACCCCGACCGGCGCGCGGTGGGTGAACAGCAGGCTGCCGTCGCTGCTGGGGATGGTCTGCCCGGTCAGGCGCAGGGCCTCACCGGCGTAGAAGCGCAGGTTCATCGGGGTCCGCGAGACCTCCATGGTGGCCTCGGCGCGGGTCTTGCCCTCCTCCCGGACGAGCTCCTCGACCAGCGTGGCCCGCTGTCCCTCCAGCACGGCGGCGGCCCGTTCGAGCACCGTGCCCCGCTGCTCGGGGCTCTTCGCCGCCCACTCCTGCCAGCCGGCCCGGACGCCGGCGATCGCCGCCTCGGCGTCCTTGGCGTCGGACTCGGGGAAGACGCTGACCAGGTCGCGCTCGTCGGCGGGGTTGCGCCGCTCCTGCGTGCGGCCGGTGAGCGAGTCGACCCACTGGCCGTCGACCAGGTTCCGCACGGTGGCCGTCGTGGTGGTGCCCATCAGGCGTTGACCTCCTCGGCGTCGAGCAGCTCGTCGAGCTCGACCCCCTCGTCGGCGAGCTGCTCGGCCCGCACCGGGATCTCCAGGTCGATCAGCTCGCGCGCCACGGCGACGTCCTCGCCGCGCTCGACCGAGGCGGCCGCGACCACCACGCCGTCGCGCAGCCAGAACACCGTGCCGTCGAGCGCGGACAGGTCGCCCCGGCTGACCAGCTCGTCGGTCGGGCGGACGCCGCCGAGGCCGAGCCCCTGGATGTTGACGTGGTACTGGTCGGTCCAGAACCAGTGCGGATCGGCGAAGGTCGCCGGCTTCCCGGCGATCGTCCTCCCGATCGCGGCGGCCTGCTGCTGGGCGACGTCGACGTGCTCCACCCGCACCCGGCCGTAGCGCGGGTGGTCGTGGGCGGCGACGTCGCCGGCGGCGAAGACCGTGGGGACCGAGGTGCGGCACCCGGCGTCGACCTCGACGCCGTTGCCGACGACGAGCCCGGAGCGAACGGCGACCTCGGTGTTCGGCTCGATGCCGATGCAGACCACCAGCTCGTCGACGGTCTCGGTGCCGGCCGCGGTGGTCAGGGTGACCCCTTCGGCACCCACGTCGATCGACTCGATCGGCCGGCCGAGCCGGAACTGCACGCCCCGGGAGGCGTGCAGGGCCTGCACGGCGGTGCCGATGTCGGCGCCCAGGCCGCGGGCCAGGATGAGCGGGTCGCGGTCGAACACGACGGCCTCCGCACCCCGGCCGGCCGCCGCGGCCGCGACCTCGGTGCCCAGGAACCCGCCGCCCAGCACCCCGATGCGGCGACCGGGGACCAGCCGCTCCCGGAGCCGGTCGCTGTCGGCGAGGGTGCGGATGGTGTGCACCCGGTCGCCCTCGACGCCGGGCAGCCGGCGGGGCCGGCCGCCGGTGGCGAGCACGACCAGGTCGGCCGGGATGCTGCCGCCGTCCTCCAGCACCACCGAGGCGCTGCCGGCGTCCACCCGCTCGACCGGGGACCCGGTGCGGAGGGTGACGTCGTTGGCCGCGCACCACTCGGGGTCGAGCAGCCAGAGCCCGGCCTCGCCGTCCCCGGCCAGGCGCTCCTTGGACAGCATCGGCCGTTGGTAGGGGCCGGTCGGCTCGTCGCCGACGACGACGACCGGGCCGGCGAAGCCCCGGCGGCGGCCGGACCGCACGAGCGCGGCGGCGACGTGCCCCGCCCCGACGACGACGAGGGTCTGCTCCGCGCTCACGGGGTCACCGCCGGGACGTCCTCGAGGCCGCTGCTCTCCCGGGCCGTGGCCGGCGCCGTCCCGACGAGCACCGCGCCCTCCTCGGTGACCATCACCGGCCAGGTCGCCTGGCAGCCGGGCTGGTCCTCGGGCCGGCCGGTGCGCGGGTCGAACTTCCACTGGTGCCCGGGGCAGATCACCTGCCCGTCGAGGACCGTTCCCTTGGAGAGGAAGCGCTCCTTGTGCACGCACACGTCGTCGAGCGCGAACACCTCGTCCTCGATGAGGAACAGCGCCACGGGCGTGCCGGCGACGGTCACCTGCTTCTTCTTGCGCCGGGTGAGCTCCTTGAGCTCGGCGACGTGCACCCACTCGCTCATGGGTTCCTCCGTGGTCCTGGGGCGGCGGCGGTTCTGGGGCGGTGACGGGGAGGGCGCCGAGACGGCCGAGCGGGGTGCCGGGGACGGGCGTCCCCGGCACCCCGCTCGTGGCCGATCGGTGGGGTCAGGCCGAGGCGGCCTCGAGGTCGGGGGCCACGTAGGAGTCGTAGAGCGACTTCGTGTAGCTGAACCGCATCTCCGCGCCCCAGCGGATGAACTGCAGGCAGCGCTGCTGGAGCTCGACGGTGTTGGCGTGCTCGAGCACGATCTGGAAACCGCGCTCGCCGTGCACCACGTCCGAGGTGATGTGCAGGTCGAAGAACTCGATCTCGTCCTCGGTGAACCCGTAGGTCTCGCGCAGCGGGACGATCTGCTTCTTGTAGATGTCGGGCACCTGCGACTCCAGGCCCACGACCAGGGCGGCGGTGGCCACGACGAAGTGCTCGCGGTAGGCGGTGGCGTAGCACCAGGCCTGCAGACCGCGGGTCACGGCGTTGGCGTTGTTCGGGTCCTCGATCCGCTCCTTGGTGGTGCCGCAGGCCTCGCCGAAGCGGATGAGCAGGTCCGTGTGGCGGATGTCGGCCAGCTCCTCCTCGTACATGTTCTGCAGGAGGAAGTCCTTCGCCTCGGTGCAGGTGTCGGGGGTGTTGGCGTAGACGATGCCGAGGTAGTCGGCGAAGGGGCCCACGTACTGGTAGTGGTTCTCGGCCCAGCGGGCGAAGTGGTGGCGCTGCAGCTTGCCCTCGGCCCAGGCCTTGCTGAAGGACGCGTTCTTGGCCTCGCGGCCCTTGATCGCGTCGAGCATCGCGGCGCGGAACTCCTCGGGGCCGAGCAGCTCGGTGGTGGGAGCGAGCGTCTGGGTCATGGGATCGCCTTCTCTCGAACGGCTCCGGTCGGTGGCTTGCAGGACCAAGCATGACGGCCGGACGTGCCTGGGCTCACGGTCAAGGTGCACATGGTTGCGCCCCACGCGTGGGCACTTCGACCAAGACTCCGGGAGCCGGCGCCGGGAGACTGCTCCCCGTGTCCCACGCCGCCACCGCCGCTCCGTCCCCGCCCTCCGCCGAGGCCGGCACCCGCCCCTCGAGGCGCATGACGACGTGGCTGCGCCAAGGACTCGTCGTCGTCCTCGCCGTGGTCAGCGGCGCCACCGACGCCATCGGCCTGCTGGCCCTGGGCGGCGCCTTCACGAGCGTGATGACCGGCAACCTGGTCATCCTCGGGGTCTCGGCCAGCACGGCCGACGGCGCGCTGGCGATCGCCTCGGGCGGCGCCATCGTCGCCTTCTGCATCGGCGCGTGGGCCGGGGTGCGGCTGGCCGGGGCGGCGCGTCCGGGGGACTCGGTCTGGCCCCGCCCGGTCACGCTCGGGCTGGCCGTCGAGCTGGTCCTGCTGGCCGGCTACGCCGTCGGGTGGTGGGTCAGCGGCGGTGAGCCCGGGCCGGTGCTCACCCAGGTGCTGCTGTTCACCATGTCCTGCGCCCTGGGCATCCAGAGCAGCACCGTCCAGCGCTTCGGCGTCAACGGGCTGTCGACCACCTACCTGACCGGCACGCTCACCACCGTCGTCATGAGACTGGCGTCCGGCAGGGGCGTCCGCGAGGTCCGCGGCAGCCTGGAGATCCTCGGCGGGCTGGTGGCCGGCGCGGCCGCCGGCGCCGCCCTGCTCGAGGTGGCACCGATGACCGCCCCCGTCCTGCAGGTGGGCTGCCTGGCGGCGGTCCTGCTGGTCGCCGTCGTCGCCACCCGCCGCCGCGGCTGACCGCCGCCGGGCCCGGGCCGGAGCGGCCCGGGCCCGGCGCCCTCAGCCCTGCTTGCCGAGGGCGGCGAGCTCGCGCTCGACGGCCTCCTCGTGGGCGCGCTCGTCCTCGCGGGCCCTGCGGGGGCTCCACCGGCCGGCCATCACGAAGACGAACGGCAGGAAGAGCACCTGGCCGGCGATGCAGACCCACCACCAGGTCTGCCACTGCCCGGGGTTGTCCTCGGCGGCCTCGGCGACCTCGGGTCCGTTGGCGGCCAGGTACTCCAGCTGCTCCTCGGAGAAGACCGCCGGGGCGGCCTGCAGCTGGGCGCCGTACTCGGCGGCGGCCTGCAGGGCCGCCGGGTCGGCCTCGCCCACGGCGACCAGCCGCTGCAGCGCGGTGTCGGCGTCGACGCCCAGCCCTTCCTGGATCTGGGAGAGCGCCGCACCGATGGCCGCTCCGTCGCCCGGGTCGGCCTGCAGCGCGGCGAGGGTGTCGGGCTCGATGGCCTGGGCGGTCACGACCTCCTCGGACACGGCTTCGATGCCCTGCACCGTGTCGGCGTCCGCGCCCCGGATGGCGGCCACCTGGCCGAGCAGCCGCCCGAGCGCCTCGGCGTCGGCCGGGTCCTCCTCGACCCGGGCGACCAGCTCCTGGTCGATGCCGGTGATGACGGCGAACTCCTCGGGGTGCTCGGCCTGCATCTCCTGGATGGGCTCGGCGTCGTCGACCAGCACCGAGGTGGCCGGCACCACGAGGGTGAACACCGCCAGGGAGACGGTGACCACCAGCCGCAGGATCCAGCCCCAGATCGCCAGGCCGGTCGCGGTGGCGGCGGGGTTGTGCCGCTCCACGGTCTCGGTGAAGCTCGCCATCCACGCCACGTAGGCCATCCCGCCACCGCCGGCGGACAGGATGAAGTAGAAGGCGAAGGTGTAGTAGCTGGTGTCGGGGTCGGTGGCGGCCAGCGCGAACAGCACGCCGCCGACCAGGCTGATCAGCGTGCCGACGATCATGAACGGCTTGCGCACCCGGAACCGGTCGCTGAGCACACCCGTGACGACCAGCGCGATCGCGTTGGTGATCCAGTACCAGTTGGCCAGCGCGTTGGCCCGCGCCTCGGAGTAGCCGAAGACGGTGGCGAAGTAGACGACGGTGAAGCCGACGAGGATGTAGTACAGGAGCAGGAAGACGCTGATCGCGAACGCCGAGCCGATCACGTCGAAGCGCAGCATCTGCCGCCAGTGGCCCTTGAGCGCCTCCTCCGGGTCGATGCCCGCGGCGCGGGCCTCGACCAGCGCGCGGTCGCGCATGCTCACCATCAGCTGGTCGCGCAGCGCCGGGGACAGCTCGCGCAGCCCGAAGAACGCGATCACGAACACCACCAGCCCGGCGATGCCGCACACGTAGAACTGGAACCGCCAGTCGGGGTGGTCGTCGAGGGTGTTGCTGGAGACCAGGGTGACCACCAGGCTGCCCAGCACCGGGCCCAGCGTCCAGAAGCCCATCGCCACGCCGCGGCCCACCTGCGGGGAGAAGTCGCGGATCAGCGCCGGGGTGGCCACCAGCACCACGCCCTCGACGAAGCTCAGCAGCGCGAACAGGACGGTGAACAGCGTCTTGTTCTGCGAGTGCGGCAGCCCGACCAGCGTGATCAGCCCCGTGGCCAGCAGCCCGTAGACGACCAGGTTCGCCCGGCCCCAGCGGTCGGCCAGCCCGGCGAACAGGGACGCGAACGCGCCGACCAGGTTGCCGATGACCGAGACGAAGACGTAGAGGGTGAAGGAGAAGTCCAGGTCCCGGATGATCTGGGTGGCGACCGAGCCCCCGACGTAGAGCTCGTAGTACAGGATCACCGTGGCCAGCACGGTGATGCCCAGGTACAGCGACCGCGGCCCGTTCTCCGGGTAGTGCGGCAGCTGCCGGTCCCAGATCCCGCCCCGCCCCCGGGAGGCCGGTGCCGGCTCGCCCTCGCGTCGCGACGGCACTGTCGTGGAGGTCATCGTCGTCCCTTCCCCGGGGGAACCGGGTGCTCGCGGGGACGTCCGGCGCCCCGATGCCCGGGGGCCGGGACGGCGGACTGTGGTGGCGGCCACTAACGCGCGTCAGCGACCGGGCGGTACCGTAAGGCCTGTGTGACACGGGTCGCAATGTCCGGAGGAGGTGTCGTGTCGCGGGAGACCGCGCCCCTCCACGCCCGGCGCGCGACCAGCGCCGACGTCGCCCGCGAGGCCGGCGTCTCCCGGTCGACGGTGAGCTTCGTGCTCAACGGCACGCCGGGGCAGACGATCCCCGAGGCCACCCGTCGCCGGGTCCGCGAGGCCGCGGCCCGGCTGCGCTACGCGCCCTCGGCCGAGGCCCGCACGCTCAGTCGCGGGCGCAGCGACGTCGTGCTGCTCTACGGCGCCCCGCAGCAGCCGGTCACCGCCGCGATCGGGGCGTTCGTCGAGCACCTGTCCGCGGAGTTCGCCGGGGCCGGGCTGACGATGCTGGTGCACCCGTGGGCGCGGCGCCCCGACGGCGACGCCTGGACCGCGGTGACCCCGGTCGCCGTCCTGGCCTGGGAGGTGGCCGAGGACGACGTGGCGGCGATGCGCGCCAACGGCGTCGGCGCGGTCGTCTCGCTGGACGACGCCGCCGACCCCGTGGCGCGGTGGCTGTGGGGCGCGCGGGAGGACGCGATCGCCGCGGCGCAGGTCGGCCGGCTGGTCCGGGCCGGCCACCGGCGGCTGGGCTACGCGCCGCCGCTCGACGACCGCCTGGCCGACGCCGGCCGCCGCCGGCTGGAGGCGCTGCGCCGGGCGTGCACCGGGCACGGGCTCCCCGAGCCCGTCGCCGTCGCCCCGCCGCCGGTCGGGGACGGCGCCCGGCCGGCCACCGAGGCGGTGCACGCCTGGCGGGCGGCGGAGCCCGCGGTCACCGGGGTGTGCGCGCACGACGACGTCGCCGCGCTGGCGGTCCTCGCCGGGCTGCGCGCCGCCGGGCTGTCCGCGCCGCGGGACCTCGCCGTCGTCGGGGTGGGCGACTCCCCCGCCGCCGCGCTGGCCGACCCGCCGCTGACCATGGTCGCCGTCGACGCGCAGGCCACGGCCCGCCACGTCGCCGCGGTGGTCACCGGCCTGCTCGCCGGCCGGGACCTGCCCCCGCCGCCCGAGGCGGTCCACGTCGTCGAGCGCGGCTCGGTCTGAGGCCCGGTCCGGCCGCGGAACGGCGTCGGCGCTGGTTGACTGGGGCGATGGTGTCCCCACTCCCCGAGCCCGACCGGGAGATCGACCCGACCGAGCCGGTCCCCGACGACCCCGGCGAGCTGCTGCCCGACGCGCCGGAGCCGCTCCCGCCGCCGCCCATCGAGGCCACGCCGGAGGACCCCGGCGGCGACCCCGGCGGCGTGCCCGAGCCCGCCTGACCCGGCCGCGCCGGGCCGGTGCGGTGCCGGCGCGGGGCCGGTGCGAGGCCGGTGCGAGGTCAGCGCCGGGCGAGCACGGCCAGCGCGGCGGCGCCGGCCCACCCCGTCACGACGACCGGCGTCTCCACCGGGTCGAGGCCGCCCGGGCGCACCCGCACCCGGTTCCACCGCTCGCTGAGGTAGCCGACGGTCAGCCCGGCGCCCAGCCGCTGCAGCACCCACCGCGCCCCGTCGTCCGGGCCGCGCAGCAGCCGGGCGATGGCCCAGACCTGCGCCGCGAGCAGGTACGGCGGCCCGCTGTAGGCGGTGCCGAACCACAGCCAGTCCCGGACGATGTGCTCGGGACGCCCCCTCATGAACGGGACGTCGAAGCAGCGCTGCCGCCGCAGGGCGACCACGTGGCCGGCCGCCTGGGCCGCCAGCTGGGCCGACGCGACCGCCACCAGCGCCGATCGGTGCACCATGCCGACGCACCGTAGGGCCCCGGGGGGGGGGGGGGGGGGGGGGGGGGGGGGGGGGGGGGGGGGGGGGGGGGGGGGGGGGGGGGGGGGGGGGGGTGGTCGTTTCGGTGGGGCGGCGCGCCCCCCCGCGACGCCCCCCACCGTCACCCCACCCCCCCCCCCCCCGCCGCCCCCCGCCCCCCCCCGGGGCCGCCCCCGGGACGCGCGGGTTCAGCGGCTGCGGTAGAGGCGCGTCGTGATCGGCAGGAACACCGCGGCGAGGGCCGCCGCCACCGCGAGCGAGACGAGGACCGCCCCGCCGTCGGGCTCCCCCGCCATCAGCGACCGCGACGCGGTCGACAGGATCGAGATCGGGTTGACGTCGACGAACGCCTCGAGCGGGCCGGGCAGCGTGGCCGGGTCGACGAAGACGTTGGAGAGGAACGTCAGCGGGAAGATGCCCATGAAGCCGGCGTTCATGACCGCGTTCGGCGAGCGCAGCAGCAGCCCGAGCACCGAGAACACCCACGACAGCCCGAACGAGAAGACGACGACGAGCGCGAGCGCCGCCACCGCGCCGACGAACCCGCCCTCGGGCCGGAACCCCAGCGCGACGCCGACCACGATGATCACCGTGCCGGCGATGACGTACCGGACGCTGTCGCCGAGCAGCGAGCCCAGCAGCGGCGCCGGCCGCCAGATGGGCAGCGACCGGAAGCGGTCGACCACGCCCTTGGTCAGGTCGGTGTTGAGCGAGACGCCGGAGTAGACGGTCGTGAACAGCACCGACATCACCAGCAGGCCCGGCAGCGTGTAGTCCAGGTAGGCGCTGGTCGAGCCCGCGATGGCGCCGCCGAACAGGTAGGTGAACATCAGCAGGAACATGACCGGGGTGACGGTCACGTCCAGCAGCTGTTCGGGCACGTGCTTGACCTTGAGCATGCCGCGCCAGCCGAAGGCCAGGCTGGTCGACAGCGGGCCCGGCCGCGGCGGCCGGGGGCGGGAGGAGATGGCCCGGCGGACCGCCGCGGTGTCGGCGGCGCCCGGCGCGCGGGTGGTCGCGGTCATGACAGGCGCTCCTGGAGGACGTCGGCGGACGGGGCGGTCTGCTCGGACTGCTCCTCGGCGGCGTGGCCGGTGAGCGCGAGGAAGACCTCGTCGAGGCTGGGTTGCTGCAGGGAGAAGTGCGCGAGCGGGACGCCGGCCCGGGCGAGCTCGGCCACGGCGATCGCCGCCCGCTCGGCGTCGGCCCCGGTGGCCGACAGCGCCGCCGGCTCCGGCTCCAGCACGACCGGCCCCACCGCGCGCTCGAGCAGCTCGGCCGCCTCGGCGCGCCGGGCCGGGTCGAGCAGTCGCACGTGCAGCGAGCCGGTGCCGACCGAGGCCTTGAGGTGCCCGGGGGTGCCCTCGGCGATCACCCGGCCCCGGTCGATGACCGCGATCCCGTCGGCGAGCTGGTCGGCCTCCTCCAGGTACTGGGTGCAGAGCAGGATCGTCGTCCCCTCGCCCACGAGCGCCCGGACGATCTCCCAGACCTGGTTGCGCGAGCGCGGGTCCAGCCCGGTGGTGGGCTCGTCGAGGAACATCAGCCGCGGGGTGACGACGATGCTCGCCGCGATGTCGAGCCGCCGCCGCATGCCGCCCGAGTAGTGCTTGACCAGCCGGCCGGCCGCCTCGCTGATGTCGAAGGCCTCGAGCAGCTCGTCGGCGCGGGAGCGGGCGTCGGCCCGCGAGTAGCCCAGCAGCCGGCCGAGCAGCACGAGGTTCTCCCGGCCGGTCAGCTCCTCGTCGACCGACGCCAGCTGGCCGGTGAGGCTGACCAGCTCCCGCACCGCGTCGGCCTCGGTGACGATGTCGTGCCCGAGCACCCGGGCGCTGCCGGCGTCGGGCCGGATCAGCGTGGCCAGCATGCGGATGGTGGTGGTCTTCCCGGCGCCGTTGGGGCCCAGGACCCCGTAGATCGAGCCGGCCGGGACGGCGAGGTCGACGCCGTCGACGGCGCGCTTCTCGCCGAACGACTTGCCGAGCCCGCTCGCCTCGATCGCGAGGGGTGTGTGGACGGTCATCGGTTTCCTCACCACGTGCGCTGCTCGGGCATCTCCGGGAGCTCTGACGGACTGTCCGCCAGGAAGTCATCGGACGCGACCGACTTTCCCGGCGGGACGGCCCGACGGTGCTGCCGACGACCCTCCGGCCTCCAGCGCACTCGAGGTCAAGCGCGGACCGGACGGTCAGCCGAGGCGGTGCGCGAGGGCGGCGGCCAGGGTGCCGAGGGAGTTCGTGGCCAGGTGCAGCAGCACCGGCGCCAGCAGGCTCCCGCTGCGCAGCCGCAACCAGACGAAGAGCAGCCCGGCCGCGCCGGTGGACAGGCACCCCAGCGCCACGGCCAGCGCCTGCCCGGCCGGGCCGCCCGCGAGGTCGTTGGCCGTGACCGCGCCCAGGGTCGGACGGACGTGCCAGACCCCGAAGAGGGCGGCCGACGTCGCCGCCGCCGCGCGGGTGGGCACGAGCCGGGTCAGGGCGGCCCACAGCACCCCGCGGAAGGCGACCTCCTCCCACAGCACCGTGCCCAGGGGGACGTGGACGAGCACCCGGGCGGCCACGGCCGCGGCGTCGAGGTCGGCCACCCGGGCGTCGGCCAGCAGCGGGCGCAGCGCCGGGACGGTCACCGCCAGGACGTAGCCGGTGGCCACCACGGCGGCGCAGGCCCCACCCCACCGCGCCCCGGCGCCGAGCCGGGAGCGGGACAGCCCCAGCTCCGCCCACGACAGGCCGCCGGCCCGGGCGGCTGCCAGGAGCGCCGCCGTCGCCGTGAGGTTCGCGGCGACGGGGGACCCCGGCAGCCGGGTCACGACGACGTTGTTCCACAGGCACAGGACCAGGACCAGCGGAACCGCCAGGGCCAGCACCCGGCGCCGACCGGGTGGACGAGCATGCACCCGTGGTGTCTTCCCGCTCCGCACGCCGCCTCACGTGGGCCGCGGTCGCCGTCGTCTGCGTCGTCGCCGTCGTCGGGTCCGGCGAGCTGTCCACCGGCGCGCTGCTGGTGCTCTCCGGCGTCGGCCTCGCCGTCGCCGGCACCGGGCTGGCTCGGCGCACCGGCGCGGCCGCCCCGCCGGTGGGCCGCCGGGGTCTGCCGTGGCTCGGCTGGCTGGCCGCGGGCCTCGTCTGGGAGGTCGTCACGCTGGCCGCCGACGACCTGCCGACGGTGAGCGACCTCGCCGATCCCCTGCTGGCGCACCCGCCGGTACGGGCGGCCGCGACGGTGGGCTGGGTCGCGGCCGGCGCCTGGCTGCTCGCCCGGCCCGGCCCACGACGGCCGTGACCGGCACGCTGCTGTCCGCGGCCGCCGTGGTCATGCTGCTGGTCACCGGCGCGGTCCTCGAGACCACCGCGCGCCGCCGAGGGCACCCGGTGACCGCCGGCCGCGCGCTGCAGGCCGCCATGCGGACCGCTCCGGGGCGGGCCACGGTCCTGCTGGCCTGGGCCTGGCTCGGGGTGCACTTCCTGGCCCGCTGACCGGCCACCGCCCCTGCCCACCACCGCCCTGCCGGCCACCGCCGGGGGCGCGGATCAGCCGCGCGGCACCGGGTGCACGTCGCGCGCGGTCGCCAGGGTGTGCCCCTCCTCGCAGGTGAGCGTCAGGTGCACCGGCGCCCCGCAGTCCCGGTGCCGCAGCTCCATCGGCCCGCCGCCGTCGGTGGCCAGGTACCGGTCCCCCCACTCCATCAGCGCCACCAGGGCCGGGTAGAGGTCGACGCCCTTGCGCGTCAGCCGGTACTCGTGCCGCTGCCGCTCGCCCTCGGCCTGGTACGGCACCCGCCGGAGGACGCCCTCCTCGACCAGGCGCGCCAGCCGGTCGGTGAGGACCGCGCGCGGCGCCCCGAGGTTCCGCTGGAGGTCGGCGAAGCGGCGGACCCCGAGGAAGGCCTCGCGGAGCACCAGGAGGCTCCACTTCTCCCCCACGACGGCGAGGGTGCCGGCCACCGAGCACCGGGTGCGGTCCATCGCGAGCTCGCTCACGACGTCAGCATAGTCACCCTGAGTTCGCTTGACGAACCGAGGAGAGGAGAGCAGAGTTCAGGTAGCGAACCCAGGAGGCGGCGATGGACCTGACGGTGACGACCCGGCCGGTGCAGCCCGACGACCTCGCGCGCTTCCTCCGGCTCTGGCCGCGGCTGTCCGCGGAGACCCGGTACCGGCGCTTCCACGCCCCGGTGCACCGCCTCCCCATGGCCGACGTGCGCCGGCTCGTGCACGTCGACCACCACCTGCGCGAGGCCGTCGTCGCCGTCGTCGGCGGGGAGGTCGTGGGCGTCGCCCGCTACGACCGCTCCCCCGCCGACCCCGGCACCGCGGAGTTCGCCGTCGTCGTGGAGGACGGATGGCAGGGCGTCGGCCTGGGCCGGCAGCTGCTGCGCGACGTCCTCGACCGCGCCGCCCGCTCCGGCGTGCGGCGGTTCACCGCCACGGTGCAGGAGGACAACCTCCGCACGCTCGCGCTCGTCCGCCGGCTGCTGCCCGGCGCCACGGTCGAGCCCGACGCCGGCGTCCTCACCGTGCGCAGCCCCGTCCCGTCCCGCTCCCCCGCACCCGTGCCGGCTCCCGTGGCCGGCTGACCCGAGAGGACACCGCCATGACCCGCATCCGCACCGCCCTGACCCGCGCCCGCGACCGGCGCGCGCACCTGCGCGAGGAGCGCGCCCTCCAGCAGGCGCTCGCCGGCGCGCCGACCCTCGAGTCGGCCCACGAGATCGCCGCGCTCACGACCCGGCGCTGACCCGGCGGCCGGGCGGGCGGGCCGGGGCCGGCGGACCCCGGCCCGCCCGCGAAAGTCCCTTCCGGGTCGCCCCACCGCGTCCCTAGGGTCGGCCGGGCCGAGGACCCCCGCCCCGAGGAGACACCGTGCACCAGGCTCCGCCCACCGACCCCGCCCCGCCGTCCGCCCCCGCCGCCTCCGGCCGCGCCCTCACCAAGGTCTACGGCGAGGGCGACACCCGGGTCGTCGCGCTGGACGCGGTCGACGTCGACTTCCCGCGCGGGCAGTTCACCGCGATCATGGGCCCCTCCGGGTCGGGCAAGTCGACGCTGATGCACTGCATGGCCGGCCTCGACGCGGTGACCGACGGCCGGGCCCTCATCGGCGACACCGACCTGGGCGCGCTCGACGACAAGCACCTGACGGCGCTGCGGCGGGACCGGATCGGCTTCGTCTTCCAGGCCTTCAACCTGCTGCCGACGCTGACCGCGCTGGAGAACATCACGCTGCCGATGGACATCGCCGGCAGGAAGCCCGACCGCGAGTGGCTCGACCTGGTGATCGACACCGTCGGGCTGCGGCCCCGGCTGGCGCACCGGCCCAGCGAGCTCTCCGGCGGTCAGCAGCAGCGGGTGGCCTGCGCCCGGGCGCTGGCCGGCCGGCCCGAGATCGTCTTCGCCGACGAGCCGACCGGGAACCTCGACTCCCGCGCCGGCGCCGACATCCTGGCCTTCCTGCGCCGTTCCGTGCACGAGATGGGCCAGACGATCGTCATGGTGACCCACGACCCGCTGGCAGCCGGCTACGCCGACCGGGTCCTGTTCCTCGCCGACGGGCGGATCGTCGACGAGATGACCGCCCCGACCGCCGACCGCGTCCTGGAGCGGATGAAGGCCTTCGAGCCCGAGACCTCGCCGGCCGGCGACGGGACCACCGCGGGCGTGCGCTGACATGTGGCGCACCACCTGGCGCAACCTGCTGGCGCACAAGCTGCGCCTGGCGATGTCCGGCCTGGCGATCGTGCTCGGCGTCGCCTTCGTGGGCGGGACGCTGATCTTCACCGACACCCTGAGCAAGACCTTCAACAGCCTCTTCGAGAGCACCTCCGCCGACGTCAACGTCGCCCGCGCGGCCGCCTTCGACCAGGGGCTGACCGGCCCCGGCGGCTCGGCGTCCTACGTCCCGGCCGAGCTGGTCGAGGAGATCGCCGGGGTCGACGGGGTGGCGGCCGTCGAGGGCTACGTCCAGGCCGAGGGCGTCTACATCCTGGAGCGCGACGGCGAGGTCCTCGACACCGGCGGTGCCCCGGGCCTGGGCATCAACTGGAACACCGAGGAGGCGGTCTCGCCCAACACGCTCGTCGACGGGCGGGCGCCGTCCGGGCCCGGCGAGGTCGCGATCGACACCAACGCCGCCGAGGAGACCGGCTTCCGGGTGGGCGACACGATCACGCTGCTCACCCCCGGGCCGCGGATCGAGGCCGAGCTCGTCGGCACGTTCCGGTTCGGCGACTCCGGCGGCCTCGCCGGCGCGACGCTCACCGCCTTCGACACCGCGACGGCGCAGGAGCTGCTCACCGCCCCCGGCCAGTTCCACGGCATCGGCGTCGCGGCCGCCGACGGCGTCGACGACGACGAGCTCGCCGACCGGGTGGCCGCCGCGGTCGGCGACGACTACGACGTGAAGACGGCGACCGAGCAGGCCGACAGCCTCGCCTCGGACTTCTCCGAGGGGCTGGCCTTCTTCAACGTCTTCCTGCTCGTCTTCGCCGGCGTCGCGCTGTTCGTCGGCGCCTTCATCATCGTGAACACGTTCTCGATGCTCGTCGCCCAGCGCACCCGCGAGCTCGCGCTGCTGCGCGCGCTGGGTGCCAGCCGGGCGCAGGTGACCCGCTCGGTCCTCGGCGAGGCGCTGGTGCTGGGCGTGCTCGGCTCGACCGTCGGGCTCGCCGCCGGCTACGGCATCGCCGCCGGCCTGCGCGCGCTGTTCGGCTCCTTCGGGCTGACCCTCGACGGCGCCCTGGTGTTCGCCGCCGACACCGTCCTGTGGTGCTACGTCGTCGGGATCGTGGTCACCCTGGTGGCCGCCTACGTGCCGGCGCGCCGCGCGGCGAGGACGCCGCCCGTGGCCGCCATGCGCGACGACGTCGTGGCCACCGAGCGGGGCCTGCGCCGGCGCACGGTGACCGGCACCGTGCTGGCCGTGGTGGGCGCCGCGTCGCTGGTCGCCGGGACCCTGGTGGACGACGGCGGCAACGCCGCGTCCCTGGTGGGCATCGGCGCCCTGCTGCTCATCCTGGGCGCCACGGCGCTGAGCCCGGTCCTGGCCCGGCCGTTCCTGCGGGTCGTCGGCGCCGTGCTGCCCCGGGTCTGGGGCACCACCGGGCGGCTGGCCCGGGAGAACGCGATCCGCAACCCGCGCCGCACCGCGGCCACCGCCTCGGCGCTGATGATCGGCCTGGCGCTGGTGAGCGCGTTCAGCGTCATCGGGGCCTCGACGAACAGGAGCATCGACGCGCTGATCAGCGGCTCGGTGCGCAGCGAGTTCGTCGTCTCCAGCGCCGTCGGGCAGCCGTTCAGCCCCGACGTCGCCGGCGAGCTGGGCGGCATCGACGGGGTCGACGGCGTCACGGTGATGCGCTGGGGCCAGGTGCAGCTCGACGGCGAGACGGTGTTCCTGACCGCCATCGACCCGGCCGGGGTGGACCGGAGCATCGAGCTGGACTGGGTGGACGGCTCGGCCGAGGGGCTGACCGGCGACGGGCTGGTGGTCGACGAGAGCACCGCGCAGGCCCGCGGCTGGTCGGTCGGTGACACGGTGCAGGCGCTGAGCATCGACGGACGGGAGCGGGACCTCGTCGTCGGCGGGGTCTACGCGGCCAACCAGGTGGTCGGCTCCACACTCGTCTCCCTGGACACGCACGCCGCGCTCGGCGGGGTGGCCCTGGACCGGTACCTCTACGTGGACCTGGCCGACGGCGTGGCCCCCGGCGACGTGCGGCCGGCGATGGAGGAGGCGCTGGCCGCCTACCCGATCGTCGACCTCAAGGACCAGGGCGAGTTCGCCGACGAGCAGAAGGGCCAGGTCGACCAGCTGCTGCTGCTGATCAACGCGATGCTGGTGCTGTCGGTGGTCATCGCCGCGCTGGGCATCGTCAACACCCTGGCCATGTCGGTGATCGAGCGGACCCGGGAGATCGGCCTGCTGCGCGCGGTCGGGCTCGGGCGCGGGCAGCTGCGCCGCATGGTGCGGCTGGAGGCGGTCGTCATCTCCGTCTACGGCGCGGTGCTGGGGCTGGTCCTCGGCACGCTGTTCGGGATCGCGCTGAGCCGGTCGCTGGCCGACCAGGGCATCACCGAGCTGTCGGTGCCGGTGCCGCGCCTGGCGGTGTTCCTGCTCGTCGCCGCGGTCATCGGGGTGCTGGCCGCGCTCGGCCCGGCACGGCGTGCGGCGCGGTTGCAGGTCCTCGACGCGATCGCGCGGGCCTGACCCGTGGCCCCTCCCGGGGTGCCACGGGTGGCCCGCGCCGTCCGGCGCGACTGGCAGCGGCTCGCCGGCGGCCACCGGCCGGCCGAGGTCTTCGACCCTGCCCTGGTCGCCGGCCTGCCCGCCGCCGCGCGCCGCTGGCTGACCCACGCCGTCGCGCCGGGCACGCCGCTGTGGCCGTCGGTGGTCCTGGACATGCGGGGGGAGATCCGGCTGGGGGCCTGGCGGCCCTTCACCGCCACGCAGGTCCTGGCGCCGCCGAACGGCTTCGTCTGGGCCGCCACCGCCCGGTTCGCCGGCCTGCGGGTCGCCGGCTTCGACCGGTACAGCTCCGGCTCCGGCCAGATGGACTGGCGGCTGGGCGGGGTGGTGCCCGTCATGCGGGCGAGCGGGCCCGACGTCACGCGCAGCGCCGCGGGACGCCTGGCCGGCGAGGCGGCGCTGGCCCCCACCACCGCCCTCGGGGCCGCCTGGACCGCCGGGGCCGACGACGGCTCCGCCGTGGCCAGGTGGCGGATCGGCGACCAGGACGAGAGCGCCGAGTTCACCGTCGGCCCCGACGGCCGGCTGGTCGGGGTCGTCATGCAGCGGTGGGGCGACCCGGGCGGGGAGCCGTTCGGCCGGTACCCCTTCGGCGTGGCGATCGAGGCGGAGGAGACCTTCTCCGGGGTGACGATCGGCTCGAGCCTTCGTGCCGGCTGGTGGTGGGGCACGGACCGGCAGGCCGAGGGCGAGTTCTTCCGGGCCCGCATCACCGGGGTCCGCTTCCCCGGGGCCTGAGCCCCCCGGCGTCAGGAGGCGAGCAGCCCCCGCACCTGCCGGCGGATCCCGAGGTCCTCGCGGGCGGTCACCACCACGGTCCGTGCGGCCGCTCCGGCCGCGCTGATCTCCGCGTCGGTCGTGGCCGCCCGGTTGGCCGCCGGGTCGAGGTCGACGCCGAGGTGGGCCCGCAGTGGTCGGCCACCGACAGCAGGGTGTTGGCGTCCGGGCCCCCGACCGTGCACGGGACCCTCACCCGGCGGACGCCCGGCCGTCGTCCGTCCCCGCCCGGACGTGGGCTGCCAGCGGCTTGCAACAGCAGTGCAAGCGGCCGGCGGGACGGTGTCCGCACCGGCCCCGCAGGGGGGCCCGCCCCGAGTCGGGGGACACCCGTCAGGAGAGACCGATGACCGCCTCGACCCTTCCCGCCGCCGTCCGCACCGCCGCCGCCGTCCCCGGGCCGGTCGTCGCCCGGCCGGCCCGCGAGACCGCCGAGGGCCCGCTGCAGCGGCTGCGCGCCCGCCTCGCCCGCCGCCGGGAGTGGCGGCGGTCGCTGCGCGACGAGCGGGCCCTGCAGCACGCCGTCGCCTCCGCGCCCACGGCCGCCACGGCCCGCGAGCTCACGACGCTGGCGCTGCGCCGCTGACCGGTCAGCGCGGGTTGGGCCCGGGGGTGACCAGCCGGATCGTCTCCGGGAACTCCTGGAGGGCGGCGACGAGCTGCGGCGGCAGCGGCGCGCTGACGTCGGTCACGACGTACCCGAGCTCGCCGCGGGTGCCCAGCACCTGGCCGTCGACGTTGAGCCCGTGCTCGCCGACCAGCGCGTCGATGCGCGCGAGGACGCCGGGCACGTTGCGGTGCAGCAGCGAGAACCGCGCCGCCGAGGAGCCGTGCAGGACCACCGCCGGCAGGTTGACGCTCAGCGTCGTCGTCCCGGTGGCGGTGTAGTCGATGAGCTTGCCGGCGACGAACCGGCCGATGTCGTGCTGGGCCTCCTGCGTCGAGCCGCCGACGTGCGGCGTGAGGATCACGTTGGGCAGGCCGCGCAGCACGGAGTCGAAGGCGTCGCCCTGCTCGCGCGGCTCGTCGGGGAAGACGTCGACCGCGGCGCCGGCGATGTGGCCGGACAGGATGTTCTCCCGCAGCGCCTCGTGGTCGACGACGAAGCCGCGGGAGAGGTTGAGGAACAGGCTGCGCCGGCGCATCTTGGCGAACTGCTCCGCGCCGAACAGCCCGGCGTTCCCGGCCCGCCCGTCGACGTGCAGGGTCACCGCCTCCGCCCGCTCGAGCAGCTCGTCGAGGCTGTCGCACCGCTCGGCGTTGCCGAGGGCGAGCTTGTCCTCGAGGTCGTAGAACAGCACCCGCATGCCCAGCGCCTCGGCCAGCACCGACAGCTGGCTGCCGATGTTGCCGTAGCCGACGATGCCCAGCGTGCGGCCGCGCACCTCGTGGCTGCCCGAGGCCGACTTGTCCCAGGTGCCCTCGTGCAGGGAGCGGTCGCGGTCGACCAGCCGCCGGGCCAGGGCGATGATCTCGGCGACCGCCAGCTCGACGACGCTGCGGGTGTTGGAGTACGGCGCGTTGAACACCGCGACCCCGCAGCCGGCGGCCGCGCCCAGGTCGATCTGGTTGGTGCCGATGCAGAAGGCGCCCACCGCCGACAGGCCCGGGCGCCGGCGCAGGACCTCCGCGGTCACCTGGGTCTTGGACCGGATGCCCAGGACGTCGACGCCCTCGAGCGCGTCGACCAGGTCGGGCTCGTCAAGCGCCCCGCGCAGCGACTCGACCTCGTACCCGGCGGAGCCGAGCAGGTCGGCCGCCACCGGGTCGATGTTCTCCAGCAGCAGGGCTCTCGGCACGGACCCAGTATCCCCTCACCGGGATCGGGCACCGTGACCTCCCCCGGCGCGTGCTCGGCGACCGGCGGTCGGGCAGCGGCCCGCCCGCGCGCGTCCTCGCCGCCGTCCTCGCCTGACGCGACCTCAGGCGGTCCGCGACCGCTGCCGCAGGTCGTACAGCTTCCGCCACTCGTGCTTGGAGCGGATGGTGGTGTCGACGTCGGGGCTCAGCGCGCGCAGGGCGCCGACCGTGGCGTCCTCCTCGGCGATGTGCGCGAACGGGTCGAGGCCGAAGAAGCGCGTGGTGTTCTGCCACAGGATCTGGTGCATCTCGTCGTCGGGCACCCCGGCGCCGGCCATCTCGGCGTGCACGAACTCCGGGGCGTCGGGCCAGATCGAGTCCGAGTGCGGGTAGTCGCACTCCCAGGCGATGACGTCGACGCCGATGTCGTGGCGGACCTTGAGCGCGGTCGGGTCGGTGACGTAGCAGGCCAGCGAGTGCTCCTTGAACACCTCGCTGGGCAGCTTGCCGCCGAAGTCGTGACCCAGCCAGCGCTGGTTCAGGTAGTGCCGGTCGCAGCGGTCGAGGAAGAACGGGATCCAGCCGATGCCGGCCTCCGACCAGGCGATCCTCAGGTCGGGGTACTTCCGCATGGCCCCGCCCCACAGCAGGTCCTGCGCGGCGAAGGTCGACACCTGGGTGGCCAGGATGATCATGTTGTCGATCGGCGCGTCGGGCGCGCCGTTGATGGCCCCGAAGCCCTGCCCGATGTGCAGGCACACGACCACGCCGAGCTCGGAGACCGTGGAGAAGAAGGGACCCCAGTACTCCAGGTCGTGGTAGCTGGGCAGGCCCTGGACGTGCGGGAGCTCGGGCATCGTCACCGCGCGGACGCCCTTCGCCGCGACCCGGCGGACCTCCTCGACCATCGCGGCCGGGTCCCAGACCGGCATGATCGCGCACGGGATCATCCGGCCCGGGTAAGCGGCGCACCACTCGTCGACGTGCCAGTCGTTGTAGGCCTTGAGCATGACCAGGGCGACGTCCTTGTCCCTGGCCTCCTGGAAGTAACGGGCGCTGAACCCGGCGAAGGAGGGGAAGCACATCGACGCGAGGATGCCGTTGCGGTTCATGTCCTCGACGCGGGCGTGGATGTCGTAGGCGCCCGGGCGCATCTCGGCGAACGTGGCGGGGTTGAGCCCCCACTCCTCGTTCGGCCAGCCGACGACGGCGTTGAGGCCGATGGTGCCCATCGAGTTGCCCTGGAACCACCACTTCTCGTAGCCGTTCTCGTCGACGATCGACTTCGGCGCCTGGTCCCGCCATCGGTCCGGCACGTGGTTCGCGAACATGTCGGGCGGCTCGACGACGTGGTCGTCGATGCTGATCATGATCATGTCCTGGACGTCCACGCCGGGCCTCCCTGCCGCGTGCCGTCAGTGCGGCACGGCCATGTAGTCAACTGATGACTTCGACTCTAGGCGGCGGTTCGACAGCAAGTCAACACCTGACTACGTCGGGTGGACGGCGGTCCGGCGCCACCGCCGGGGTCACTAGGGTGACGCCGACCGACGACGCCCGACGACGCCCGACGAGGAGGACCGCGTGACCGACGGAGCACCCGCCGCCGGGGGCCCGCGGCGCCGTGACGCGGCCGCCACGCGCGCTGCCCTGCTCACCGCGGCGCGCGACCTCATCGCCCGCGACGGCGTCGCCGCGGTGAGCACCCGCGACGTCGCCGCGGCGGCCGGGGCGAACCAGGCGCTGGTGTACCGCTACTTCGGCTCGAAGGAGGCGCTGCTCACCGAGGCCCTCCAGCCGACGGGTCCGGACACCACCATCGCCGAGACGCCGCTGGCCGACCTGCCGCACGCGCTCCTGCGCCGCGCCCTCGACCCGGACGCGCCGGCCGAGATGCGGGCGAGCAGCATGTCCACCCTCGTGGCCGGCGCCGGCTCCGACCTGGTGCGGGCCATCGCCCGCGACCGCATCCACGCCGGCTACACCGCCCAGCTGGCCGGGCGCCTCGAGGGGGACGACACCGCGCTGCGGGCCGAGCTGGTGGCCGCGCTGCTCACCGGCATCTCCTCGCTGCGCGACTCGATCGGCACGCGGGCGATCGCCGAGGCCGACCTCGACGTGCTGGCGCGCTACGTCGACGCGATGGTGGCGCCGCTGCTGACCCCGGCAGCCGACGGGCCCGCCGGCGCCTGACCGCCCGCCGGCCGCCGCGGCCGCAGCACGGCGACGACGAGGGCACCGGCCAGGGCCGTCGCGGCCCCCAGCAGCGCCGCGGTGTTCCACCCCGACAGCAGCCCGGCGGCCGAGCCACCGGGCTCGCCGGCGCCCACGACCAGCACGACGACGGTCACGCCGACGGCGGCACCGAGGTAGCGCGCCGTGTTGTTGGCGCCGCTGCCCATCCCCGCCGCCTCCGGCGGGACGTGGGCGACCGCCTCCCGGCCCAGCGCCGCGTTGGCCGCCCCGTAGCCGATGCCGAGGACCACCATCCCGGGCAGCAGCCGGGCGCTGGTCGCCCCCGGGCCCAGCACCGCGAGGACGGCGAGCCCGGCCGCGGAGACCGCCAGCGCCGCCGCCAGCAGCACGCCGCCGTCCACGCCGGGCACCCACCGGACCGCCAGCGCGGTGGCCGTCCCGACGACGGACCACACGAGCACGAGCAGCGTCGCGGCGAGCAGGCTCTCCCCCAGCCCCCGCTGCAGGACCGTCGGCAGGTAGGAGCTCAGGCCGATGACGGTCGCGCCGGTGACGGCCGCGCCGACGGTCGCCGACGTGAAGCCCCGCGCGCCGAACAGCCGCAGGTCGAGCATCGGCGCGCGCACCCGCCGCTCGACGGCGACGAACCCGGCGAGCGCCAGCGCCCCGGCGACGAGCAGGACCACGACCGGCGGGCGCCCCCAGCCGGCGCGGCCCTCGACGAGCCCGGCGAGCACGGCGCTGGTCCCGCCGGCCAGCAGGACGACACCGGCCACGTCGACGGCCCTGCCGGCCCGGCCGCCGGACTCCCCCAGCAGCCGGGCGGCGGCCGCCGCGAGGACGGCCGCGGTGGCCGCGGTGACCAGGTAGGTGACCCGCCAGCCGTCGCCGGGGTCCAGCACGACGGCGGCGACACCGCCCACGCCGGTGCCCGCGCCCACGCTGGCGCCCCAGACCGCCGCCGCCCGCGCCCGGGCGGGCCCGGCGGGGAAGGTGGCGCCGATCAGGCCGAGCGCCGCGGCCAGCACCGCCGCGCCCCCGACCCCCTGGACCACCCGGCCGGCGATGAAGAGGCCGGCCGACCCCGCGGCCCCCGCGACCACCGCACCGGCGGCCAGCACCCCCAGCCCGGCGGTGAACACGCGCCGGCGGCCGAGGTCGTCGGCGAGCACGCCGGCGGTGAGCAGGGTCGCCGCCAGCCCGACGCTCATCGCGCTGAGCGCCCAGGCCTGGGCGCCGAGCCCGGAGTCCAGGGCGGCGGCGGTCCGGACGCCGGTGGCCAGCGGCGTCACGAAGGTGACGAGCACGAGGACGGTGCTCGCGGCGGCCAGGGTCAGCGTGCGCCGCTGGACCCTCACGTTCGCGGGAGCGGGTGCGGACACGACGGGCCCCTGTCGGTCGGTCGGGCGGACGCCGAAACCGTAGCCCCGAGTCGGTTTGACATGCAAACCCGCAGGGCGCCTCCCCGGAGCGGCCCCTGCGCGACGGCGCCCCGGGCCCGACGGGACCCGGGGCGCCGCCTCCCGACCGCGGGGGCACGGCGGTCAGTCCAGGCAGTACGTCGTGACCTCCGCGGAGCCGACGTCCTGCCGGTCGTAGATCGCCACGAACGTCGTCGCGTCCTCGGCGGTGGCGAAGTACACGGCGAGCCGGTTGTCGTCGGGGACGAAGCCGAGCTGCTCGGCGGCGCCCGCGTCGCAGGAGACCGAGCCGATGCCGGAGCCCGTGTAGCCGTAGAGGCCGGTCAGGTAGCTCTCGGTCTCCCCCAGCGAGGCCGCCTGCCACTCGTCGACCGGCGAGCCGGTGTCGAGGTAGACGGCCCACACGACCGACCCCTGCGAGACGAGGACCTCCGCCGGGAGCGGGCCGGCGCCGTCGGGGTCGTGCAGCCGGTCGCCGTCCGGGGTGGTGCCGGGGGCCGGGGCGTCCGGGGTGCCCGGCGCGGGCCGGCTCGTCGACTGCGGGGCGGGGGCGCCACCGCTCCCGCCGCTGCCGCCACCGGAGGCCGGGGTGTCCTCGTCGGCGGCCTCCTCGGCACCGCCGTCGCCGGCCGTGCCGGTCGGCTCGTCCGTCGCGGGCGCGGACGACGCGGCGGAGGTGGTGGAGCGGTCGTCGGACGTGGCGTCGGCGTCGTCGTCCCCGCCGCAGGCGGTGAGCAGCACGGCCGCCGCCAGCAGCGGCGGGACGAGAGCGGAGCGGTACATCGGGGCCTCCTCGGTGTGTGAGGCCCGTAAGGAACAGCAGGTCAGCGGCTCGTCACCAGGGGATCTGGCCTCACATCTCGCCGAAGCCCACCGGTCGCGCGGGCAACACCTGCCACGGACGTCTGGCCGGCGGGCAGACCATTCGGCAGGTTCCTCCAGAGCGCGCAGAGCCGGTGACGCAGCGTGAATGGGGCAGGATGGCGGGGCCCACCGGGACCCGAGGAGGCCGACCGTGACGACCCGCCACGAGGAGCGGCTGCGGTCGCTGTACCGGGCGTTCAACTCCCGGGACGTCGACGCGGTGCTGGCCGCGATGGCGCCCGACGTCGACTGGCCCAACGGCTGGGAGGGCGGCCGGCTCTCCGGGGCCGAGGCCGTCCGCGCGTACTGGGAGCGGCAGTGGGCCGAGATCCGGCCGTGGCTGCAGCCGACCGGATTCGCCGACCGCCCCGACGGCACCGTCGAGGTGCGCGTGCGGCTGGTCGTGCGGGGCCCGGCCGGCACGGTGCTCGAGCGCACCGACGTGCGCCACGTCTACGCGTTCGACGGCGACCTCGTGGCCCGGATGGACGTCGAGCGCTGACCTCCTCCCCCACCGGCACCCCCGGCTCGACGGAGCCGCAGGTCGGGGGCGCAGACTCGGGGTCGTTACCGAACCGAACGACCCCGGAGCCCCCTCGCAGTGAGAGCCACCCGCAGTTCCCTCGTCCTGGCCGTCGTCGGCGTGCTGCTGATCGTCGCCGCCGCCGTCGTCCGCTTCGTCGTCGTCCCGACCGTCACCAAGCTGCCCGAGGACCTCGACGTCACCCTCCGCTTCGAGGGCACGTACAACGGGGTCGACCCCGGCGCCCTCTCGGGTGCGGGCGGCGACCTCCTCCTCCAGGACGTCCCCATCGAGGCCACCCGCCGGGTGCAGGCCGAGTCCTCCGACGGGGACACGGAGATCGTCAGCCGCACCGACGAGCGCACCGTCGGCGACGCCGAGCCGTCGGTGACCGAGGTGCTCTTCGCGGTCGACCGGGAGACCGCCGAGGCCGGCCCGGCCCCCGACGGCGCCGAGGGCGTCACCGACGCCGAGGGCCTCGTGTTCACCCTGCCCGTCGACCCCTCGACCGCCGACGGCGCCTACGAGTACTGGGACCAGAACACCCGCACCGCCGCGCCGGTGACCTTCGAGGGCGAGGAGCGCTTCGGCGGCCGGGACGTCTACCGCTACGAGTCGGTGGCCGAGGGCGAGCTCGCCGACCCGGCCGCGCTCGGCCTGCCCACGGCCCTGCCGCGGGACCTGGCCGGCCTGGCGCCGAGCCTCGCCCGGGACGTCGACCCCGAGCTCACCGCGCAGCTGCCCGCGATCCTGCCGACCCTGCCCGACGAGATCCCGATCGCGTGGACCTCGCGCACGACGACGTTCGTCGACGCCGACCAGGAGCTCGGCGCCACCATCGCCGGGGGCAGCACCCAGGTCATCACCGGCACGCTCGACCTCGGCGGGTTCCCCGTGGTCGTCGAGTTCGCGACGATCGACGTCTACTCCACCGACGACTCGATCGACGAGCGGGGCAGCGACGTCGGGGACGACTCCAGCCTGCTGGCCCTGGTCGGGACGGTCCTGCCGGTCGTCGCCGCCGCGCTGGGCGTGCTGTGCCTGCTCGTCGCGCTGCTCCTCGCGCGTCGTGCGGCGAGCCGGACCGGCGGCACGCCGCCGCGGGACGGCGCGCACGCGGCGGCCTGACACCAGGCGCGACGGAGGCCCCGGGGCGGACGCCCCGGGGCCTCCGTGCGTCCCGGACCGGATGGCGTCCGGCAGCCGCAGCCGCCCGTGGGCACCGGGTCGACGACGTGGGTGGCCACGGGTCCCGGTCCCGGACGCGGGCCCGCGAGATGGGGTGCCGCGCCGGCCGAGATGGGGAGTTCTCCCGACGAGGCCCACCCCCTCCCGTTCCTAGCTTTGCCGCATGACAACGCCAACCCAGGCCACCACCACCATCGACCCCACCGCCGACCGCGCGCTCAAGGCGAGGCACCGGGCCATGTGGGCCCTCGGCGACTACCCCGCCGTCGCCATGGACCTCATCCCCGAGCTCGGCCCCGAGCTGGTCGCCGCCGCCGGCGTCCGCGCCGGCGACCGCGTGCTCGACGTGGCCGCCGGCACGGGCAACGCCGCCGTCCCGGCCGCGCTCACCGGCGCCCGCGTGACCGCCTCCGACCTCACCCCCGAGCTGTTCGTCGCCGGGCGCGAGTTCGCCGCCCGCCACGGCGTGGAGCTCGACTGGCAGGAGGCCGACGCCGAGGCGCTGCCCTTCGCCGACGGCTCCTTCGACGTGGTGATCTCCTGCGTCGGGGTCATGTTCGCCCCGCACCACCAGCAGGCCGCCGACGAGCTCGTCCGGGTCTGCCGGCCGGGCGGCACCATCGGCCTCATCGCCTGGACGCCGGAGGGCTTCGTCGGCGAGCTGTTCCGGCTCATGAAGGCCTACGCGCCCCCGCCGCCGCCGGGCGCCTCCCCGCCGCCGCTGTGGGGCGACGAGCAGCACGTCCGCGGGCTGTTCGGCGACCGGGTCACCGACGTCACCGCCCGCAAGCAGCTGCTCACCTGCGACCGGTTCACCAGCCCCGCCGAGTGGGCGCAGTGGTGGAAGACCGTCTACGGCCCGACCATCGCCGCCTACCGGAACGTCGCCGACGACCCGGAGCGCACCGCCGCGCTCGACCGGGACCTGACCGACCTGGCCGCCCGCTTCGACCGGGGCACCGGCGGCAGCACCGTCATGGACTGGGAGTACCTGGTCCTCACCGCCCGGACCCGGGCCCGACCCCGCCGAGGAGCACCCCGTGGGAAGCGTCCCCGCCCAGCCGCTGCTGATCGCCGTCCTGGTGGTCCTCGAGGTGGCCGTGTGGCAGCTCCGCGTCGCGCTGGCCACCCGCGGGCGCAAGCGGATCGCCGCCGGCCTGGGCGCCGTCAACGCCGTCCTCTCGGTCGTCGCGCTCGGCCAGGTGGTCACGAACCTCGACCGGCCCGCCAACGTGGCCGGCTACGCGGTCGGCGTCGCCGCCGGCGTCTACCTCGGGATCGTCGCCGACGGCCGGATCGCCGGCGACCCCGTCGAGCACCGCGTCGTGCTCCCCGGCGACGGCACCACGGCCGCCGGCCGGCTGGCCGCCCGCGGGTGGCCGGTGACGGCCCACCCCGCCTCCGGCCCCGGCGGCCCGGCCACCGTGCTGGTCGTCGTCGCCGAGGCCGCCCGCACCGCCGCGGCCGAGCGCGACCTCGACCAGGTCGCCCCCGGCGCCTTCCGCACCAGCACCCGGCTCCGGTCGGCCACGCGGCGGCCGCTGCTCGTCCCCGGTCGCGGCTGAGCTGCGCCTACCCCGCCCGGACGCCCAGGCGCCGCGCCACCGCCGCGGCCTGGCCCCGGGACCGCACGTCGAGCTTGGCGAGCACCGCCGACACGTGGTGGTCGGCGGTCTTGCGCGAGATCACCAGCCGGGCGGCGATGTCGGCGTTGCTGCAGCCGTCGGCCAGCAGGGTGAGGACGTCGAGCTGCCGCGCCGTCAGCCCCGCCGGGTTCGCCCGGGTGGCCGGCGCCGGCCCCCGCGGGACGCTGCCGACCCCCGTCTCGCGCAGCCGGGCACGCACCAGCGCGGCCGGGGCGGGGGCGTCGAGCTCGTCCAGGACGGCCAGCGCCGCCAGCAGGTCGTCGGCGCCGCCGGCGTCCCACCGGGCCAGCGCTGCCTCGAAGGGCTCCTCCGGTCCGGGCGCCGGGGAGCCGGCGTCCGTGTCGTCGGCCGGGCCGGCGTCCTGCACGCCGTCGGCGGCCAGCCGCCGGGTCCACCGCAGCAGCGGGGCCAGCGCGACCTCGCGGCCGGCGAAGGGCCGGGTCACCAGCTCGCGGACCGCAGGCGTCGCCAGCCGCGGGTCCGGCCGCCGGGTCGTCCACGCCTGCTCGGCCAGGGCGGCCGCGGCCGGCGCGAGCGTGCCGGGGGTGTCCAGCCGCCGGGCCAGCCGCCACAGCTCGTCCAGGTGCGCGTTCTCCGGCGCCCCCTCCCGGCGGACGCGGAGCAGGCCGAGGACCAGGTGCGGCCACAGGTGGCTCAGCGGCAGGTCGCCGGAGGTGAGCACGGCGCGGGCGTCGTCCTCCGCCTCGGCCCACCGGCCCTGCCGCAGCCGCAGGCGGGCGCGGACGCCGAGCTGCCACGCGGTGCAGATGGGGGTGTCGCGCTCGCCGCTGATCCGCAGGCCCCGGGCCAGCGACACCTCGGCGTCGGCGAAGCGGCCCTGCTCGACGTCCAGGTGGCACAGGTTGGTCATCGGGGTGGTCGCCAGGTTGTCCAGCCGGTGGCGCAGCCCGGCGTCGCTGATGGCCAGCAGGTCCGCGCGGGCACCGAGGTCGCCCTCGAGCAGCCGGGTGACCGCCAGCCCGATGCCGGCGGTGCTGCGCAGGACGTCGTCCCCGAGCTCGGCCGCGATGGCCTCGGCCCGCGTCCCGGCCTGCCGGGCCTCCTCGCCGTCACCCCGCTGGGAGGCCAGGAACGAGGTGTTGGCCAGGGCGAACCCCAACGCCCGCCGGTCGTCGGCGCGGGCGAGCAGCTCGACGGCGGCCCGGTTGTGCTGCTCGGCGCCCGTGCGGTCGGCCGCGAACCAGGCGAAACGGGAGATCGCGGTGTGCCCGGCGCCCACCGCGACGTCGTCGGCCAGCGCGTGGCGCAGCTCCACCGCCTGCTCCCCGGCGGCGATGGCGTCGGCGAGCCGGTCGGTGAAGTACAGCTCGGTCGACAGCGCCTCGAGCAGCGCCGCGCGCCGGGCCGCGTCCCGGCCGGCGTGCCGCAGCGCCGTCTCGTAGAAGGCCACCGCCTCCCGGTGCGCGCCCGACGAGGAGGCCTCCGCCGCCGCGGCCGGGGCGTACCGCAGCACGCGCGCGACGTCCCCCGCCGCCGCGGCGTGGTGGGCCAGCAGGCTGGGGTCCCCGCCGCACGCCTCCAGCGCGCCGACCATGGCCGTGTGCAGCGCCGGCTCGGCGCCCGGGGTGGTGGCCTCGAGCACGGCGGAGCGGGCGATCTCGTGGCGGAAGGCCACGCCGCGCCCGCGTCGGTCGAGCAGGCCGGTCGCCGCGAGCACGCCCACCGTGGTCGTGGAGATCCCCAGCGCGCCGAGCAGCTCCCCGCTGACCGGCTCGGGCGTGCACGACAGCAGCTCCAGGGAGTGCCGCGCGGACGGGGCGAGGCCGGCGACGCGGGCCAGCACGGCGTCCCGCACGCTCTCGGGCAGCGGCGAGTCGGGCTGGGCGAGGATCTGGCTGACGAAGAAGGGGTTCCCCGCAGTGCGCCGGTGCACGTCGGCCGGGTCCAGCCGGTGCCCGTCGAGCAGCGTGGCCACCGCCGGGCGGCTCAGCGGGGCCAGCTGCAGACGGCGCGCGTCCGGCGCGGAGACGAGGTCGCCGAGGACGGCGCGCAGCGGGTGCTCGGCGGTCAGCCCGTCGCGGTAGGACACCACGAGCAGCAGCGGCAGCTGCACGATCCGCCGGGCCAGGAAGCGCACCAGGTCGAACGTCGCCTCGTCGCCCCAGTGCAGGTCCTCCACGACGAGGACGCGGGGCCGCCCGCGCAGCACCTCCAGGAGGCCGCCGAACAGCTCGTGGCGGGTCGCGGCCCCCGCGAGCAGGTCCGGCACCGGGGGGCCGAGGTCGTCGGCGACGTCCCGGAGCGGGCCGAGCGGTCGCGGCGTGCTGAGCGAGTCGCACATCCCCCACAGCGGCTGCGTCCGCTGCCCGAGCCCGTCGAGGAAGGCGCGCAGCAGGACCGTCTTGCCGATGCCGGCCTCACCGGCGACGAGGACGACCGAGCCGCGCCCGGCGACCGCGTGCCGGGCGTGCTCGGCGAGGGCGTCCAGGGCCTGCTCCCGCTCCAGCAGCAGCACCCCGCCGAGCGTAGGGACACCGGGGGCCGGTGGACACCGGGTTGGGACGAAGGTCCCGGGTCAGTCGCCCGGATCGGCTCCCGGGGACGGCTCCGGGACGCCGGTCCACCGGGAGCGCCCGGCCAGCCAGGCCTCCCACTCCCGCCGCCCGCCGCGGCGGCCCGACGCCGCCCCGGCCACCGCCACGAGGACGGCGACGGCGAGCACGAGCAGCACCACCGCCGCCACGGCCTCCCAGCCGAACAGCGGCGGCACGGTCATCTCCCCCGGCACCGGCGGGGTCGGCGCGTCGGTCACGGCCCGAGCCTCCCCGCCCCCGGCCGGCGCGCCCATCCCCCGGGGCGGTGGCGGTCGGGCGGTCCGGCGTGACGCTGAGCGACCGGCCGGCGGACCCGCACTCCCATCGGGCGGCGCGCGCGGCCGGGCGGGTGAGCCGTCCGCGCCGCTCCCTCCAGCGGACCCTTCCGGGCCCGTACCGTCCGGATCTCGGGCCCCACGGCCGAGGGAGGCACCCCTGAGCACCCAGCTGGACACCGAGACCCACCCCGCGCAGCGCCGGCCGAACGTGGCCGGCGACCTGGCCGACGTCCTCGGCGCCGCGCCGATGTTCGCCCGCGCCGTCGCCGGCTACGACCGCTTCCAGGTCGACACCTACGTGCGCTGGGCGGAGGAGGAGCTGGCCACCGCCGAGCGCGAGCGCGAGCACCTCATGGCCCGGCACCTGCGGCTGCAGGCCGAGCTCGACGAGGCCCGGACGCTGGGCGCCCACTCGGCCGGCGGCGGGGAGCTCCTGCGGGTCTCCCGCCGGATCGGCGCGCTGCTCGCCGACGCGGCCGACCAGGCCGAGGACATCCGTGCCGAGGCCCGGGCCGAGCGGGACGCCGCGGGAGCGGCGGCCGACGAGCTCCGCGCCGAGGCGTCCCGCGCGCTGGCCGACGCGCACCGGCGCTCCGCCGCGCTGACGGCGCAGGCCGCCGCCGCCGCGGCCCGGACCACCGCCGAGGCCGACCGGGTCCTGGCCGCCGCACGGGCGGCCCAGGACCGGGCCGGCGCCGAGGCCGCGGCTCGGCTGGCCGAGGTCCGCTGGTGCGAGCGGCGCGCCGCCGACGACGCGGCCGAGGTCCGCCGGCGGGCCGCCGGGGACGCGGCCGCGGCGCTGCTGGTGGCGCGGGCCGAGGTCGTCGCCCTGCACGGCACCGGGCGCGAGCAGCGGCGGCGGGCCGACGAGCAGGCGGCCGCGGCGCGCGAGCGCCTCGACCGGGAGGCCGCGGCCCGGCGGTCCGCCCTGCTCGCCGAGGTCGCCGCACTGGAGGAGCGCCGCGCCGCGCTGCGGGACCAGCTGCCCGCGCCCGCGGCCGTCCCGCCCGGCGGCGGCCTGACCGCCTGGCTCGGCCGGCTGCGCGACCTGCGCCCGGCCCGCCCGGGGGTGTCCGGCACGGCCTGACCCGTGTCACGCGTGGGGGCAGGTGTTGACGAGCGGACGGCGCCGTTTCGTCGAGAAGCGCGGGTGCCGGGGCACATCTCGGTTCCGTAACGTGACCGACAGCAGTCAGGGCGTACCCCTCCGTCACATCGAGACGGAGCCGCGCCACGCCCCCTCCCGAGGAGCTCCCCGTGCCTTCCCCCACGCGTTCCCACCTCAGCCTGATCACCGAGTCGACCGCCCCCGAGCACTGGTACGCGCCCGAGTACCCCGAGGTGTACGACGGCTTCGCGGCCGCCGAGGAGCTGCCCGCCCCCGCGTGGGCCGACGCCGACGCCGGCGAGGAGCCGTGGCGGCTGGACGCCCTGTGCGCCGAGACCGACCCGGAGGCGTTCTTCCCGGAGAAGGGCGGCTCGACGCGGGAGGCCAAGCGGGTGTGCAGCGGCTGCGCCGTCCGGTCCGCGTGCCTGGAGTTCGCCCTCGCCAACGACGAGCGGTTCGGCATCTGGGGCGGCCTGTCCGAGCGCGAGCGGCGCCGGCTCAAGCTGCAGCGCCGCTCGCTGTCGGCCTGAGGCGCTCAGCGCTCGACGACGTTCCGCAGCTCCCGCCCCGCCAGCAGCGCCGCCGCGTTCTCCGCGACCAGGGCGTCGGCCCCGACCGGCCGGCCACCGGCGGCGTGCGGGGTGAGCACGAGGCCGGGGGCGTCCCAGAGCGGTGAGTCCGGCGGCAGCGGCTCGGTCTCGGTGACGTCCAGGGCGGCGCCGCCGAGGCGGCCGGCCGCCAGGGCCCCGGCCAGCGCCGCCTCGTCCACCGTCGTCCCCCGGCCGACGTTCACCACGAGCGCGGAGTCGGGCAGCGCGGCCAGCCGCCGGGCGTCCAGCGCGTGCCGGGTGGCGTCGGTGGCCGGCAGGACCATGACCAGCACGTCGGCGCCCGCGAGCTCGGCCTCGAGGTCGTCCTCGGCCACCACCGGGAACCCCGCGCGCTCCCCCGCCGAGCGCGCCACACCGCGCACCTCGGCGCCCAGCGACCGGAGCACCGGCGCCAGCGTCTGCCCGATCGCGCCGAACCCCCACACGAGCACCCGGGCGTCCAGGAGCGTGGTCACCGCGCCCTCGGGGTGCAGCGGCTGCAACCCGCCGAGCTCGCGGGCCCAGCGGTGCTCGGCCTGCGCCCGCCCGGCCGCCGGCAGCCGGCGCACCAGCGACAGCAGCAGCGCCAGCGCGTGCTCGGTCACCGTCGCGCTGTGCAGGCCGGCGCCCGAGGTGACGACCACGTCCCCGGGGAAGCCGGCCCGCAGGACGGCGTCCGGCCCGGCGGCCAGCGACTGCACCCAGCGCAGCCGCGGCATGTCGCCGGCGACGGCGGCGAGGTCGGCGGCCGAGCTGCCCCACACGACCAGCGCCTCGGCGTCGCGGTGCTCCGGCGGGACGGGCGCGCCGGCGGCGTAGGTCACGGCGGTCACCCCCTCCGGCAGCTCCGGGGCCAGGGGCAGCGAGTCGGGCAGCAGCAGCTTCACCCGGGTCATCGTGCCGTGCCGGGTGCGCCACGATGGACCCGGCCGGAGGCCCCGGCGGACCCGGCGGGAGGTGGGGCGGTGCAGGTCGGCGACATCCGCGTCGACGCGGTGAGCGACGGGACGTTCGTCGCCCGCCCGCGCTACTTCGGGTCCGCGGTGCCGGCGACGGCCGCCCCCGAGCTGTTCTCCCGCGACGGCGCCGCGTGGCTGCCGATCGGCTGCTTCGTCGTCCGCACCGGCGGCCGCGTCGTCCTGGTCGACGCCGGGCTCGGGCCGGAGGCGCAGGACGTGCCGGGCGGGATGCTGCTGGTCGGGGGCCAGCTGCCCACCGGGCTGCGCGCCCTCGGGCTGACCGCCGGGGACGTCACCGACGTCGTCTGCACGCACCTGCACGCCGACCACGTCGGCTGGCTGTTCGGCGAGGACGGCGAGCCGCTGTTCGCCGGGGCGGACCTGTGGTTCGGCGCCGCCGACGGCGCGCACTTCGTCGAGGGGCCGGGCGAGATGGCCGCGCACGTCCGGGCCGGCTTCCGCGCGCTGGCCGGCGACCCGCGGCTGCGGCCGCTGGACGCCGACGCCGTCGTCGCCCCCGGCGTCGAGGCGCTGATGACGCCCGGCCACACCCCCGGGCACCTGAGCGTCTCCGTCACCTCCGGCGGGCAGCGGCTGGTCCTGCTCGGGGACGCCGTCACCTGCCCGGTGCAGCACCGCGAGCGGGCGTGGCACAGCATCGGCGACGTCGACCCGGCGCAGGCCGGACGCACGCGGGAGCGGCTGTGGCGGGAGTTCGCCGACGGGCGCACCACCGGGGTCGGGGCGCACTTCCCGGACCTCGCCGCGGGCCGGCTCACCGGCGGCGCGGCCCCTGCCTGGTCCCCCGTCGCGCCCTGACCGGTCAGCTCCACAGGGGCCGCAGGTTCTCCGTCCACACGTCGGCGCCGACCCGCAGGACCAGCGCCGAGACGACGACCAGGAACGCGACGCGGATGAACCGGCTGCCGCGCGCGGTCGCCGTCCGCGAGCCGAGGTAGCCGCCGAGCACGTTGGCCGCCCCCATGAGCAGGCCCAGCCCCCAGAAGACCGACCCGTGCGGCACGAAGACCGCCAGCGCGCCGAGGTTGGTCGCGACGTTGACGATCTTGGCCTTGGCGCTGGCGTTGAGGAAGTCGTAGCCCAGAAGCGACACCATGGCGAAGACCAGGAACGAGCCGGTGCCCGGGCCCAGGACGCCGTCGTAGAACCCGATGACGCCGCCGATGCCGACCGCGGTCCCGTGGTGCCGGCGGCCGGTGTGGCGCAGCGCCGTCACCTCGCCGAGCGACGGCCGCAGCAGCGTGAACGCCCCGATGCCCACCAGCGCCACCACGATGACCGGCTTGAACACGCTCGCCGGCAGCAGCGCGGCGACCGAGGCCCCGGCGGCGCTGGCCACCAGCGCCACGGCCGCCATCGGCAGCGCCGTGCGCAGGTCGGGGTGGACCCGCCGGGTGTAGGTGACCGCGCTGGTGGTGGTGCCGAACACCGAGGAGAGCTTGTTGGTGGCCAGCGCCTGCACCGGGCTGATGCCGGGCACCAGCAGCAGCGCGGGCAGCTGCAGCAGGCCCCCGCCGCCGACGACCGCGTCGATCCAGCCGGCCGCGAAGGCCGCGAGCAGCAGCAGGGCCAGCGTGGTGGCCGTCAGGCCGGCGGGCAGCCACGTGGCCGCGAGCGCCTCCGCCATCCCCGCCTCCCCCGCTCCGGTCCGCTCGCGCCATGGCGCTGCGCCTGCCGCCGGGGACACGTCACGGCCCCGGCGCGGGGGTTCCACGGCCACGCCGGGGCCGGGAACCGGGGGTACCCCGCCGCGGCGCGACGTGAACACCGGCCGGACGAGTCTCGCAGGCGGCCCGGGACCGGCCTCAGCCCGGGGACCGCCCCGGCCGGTCGAGGGACACCGGGTCGACGAGGACCCCCGCCGGCGTCCGCACCCACCAGGCGCCGGTCTCCCGCCGCTCGGCGCGCGTGGTGAACCGGTAGCGGTAGAGCAGCACCCGCACGTACGCCGGCGGGGCCCCGGGCGGGAACGGCGAGGAGCGCAGCAGCCGCAGGGTGTCCCGGTCCCCCTCGAGCAGCCGGCGCAGGAACGCCGGCAGCCAGGCGCGGCCGTAGCCCGGGTCGATGGCGACGAACCACATCAGCCAGTCCAGCCGCAGGTGGTAGGGCGCCACCTGCGGCGGGCGGCGGCGGACGTCGCCGGGCTTGCCGCGGAACTCGTACTCGCGCCAGACGGCGTCGGGCCCGGCCACGCGGTCGTCGGTGCCCTCGACCACCACCTCGTGCCGGGTGCGGGTGACCGACCCGAAGGCGCCGTAGCTGTTGACCAGGTGCAGCGGGTCGAAGCTGGCGTTCATCCGCTGCCGCGGCGACAGCAGGTTGCGCGCCGGCCGCCAGCTGAGCGCCAGCAGGCCGGCGGCGACGACGGCGACCAGCACGGTGTGCCAGGTGGGCGCGTCCAGGTCGGCCGGGGGCTCCACGGGCAGCACCGCCGCCCACACCCGCCCGTCGACCATGGAGGTCGCCAGGACCAGCGTCAGCCAGTTGAGCCAGGAGAAGTTGCCGCTGAGCACCAGGTACCCCTGGGTGACGACCACGACGAGCGCCGCACCGGTGGCGACCGGCTGCGGCAGCAGCAGTCCCCACACGACCACGAGCTGGGTGACGTGGTTGGCCAGCGCCTCGACCGTGTGCACGCGCGGCGGCAGGGAGTGGAACCACCAGCTGGCCGGGTTGGGCATCGGCTGGGTCTCGTGGTGGTAGCGCAGGCAGGTCAGGTCCCGCCAGCACGGGTCGCCGCGCAGCTTGATGAGGCCGGCGCCGAACTCCAGCCGGAACAGCAGCCAGCGCAGCAGCCAGAGCACCAGCACCGGCGGGGCGACGTCGGCCGGCCCGAGGAACACGGCGAGGAAGCCGGCCTCGAGCAGCAGGGTCTCCCAGCCGAAGCCCCACCACGTCCGGCCGACGTTCACGATCGACAGGTAGAGCACCCACAGCAGCGCCCACGCCGCCATCCAGCCCACGAGCGGCGCCCGGTCCAGGAGGCCGGCCAGCCCCGCGGCGGAGACGGCGATCCCGGTCCAGCAGACCGCGGCGAAGAAGCGGTCGGACCAGTACAGGTGGAACAGGCTCGGCGCCCGGAGGAACGGCGTCCGCTCGACGAACCGCGGCACCGGCAGCATGCCGCGGGTGCCGATCAGCGGCCGGAACTGCCGCAGCGCCACGAGGAAGGCGACCAGGTAGACCGCGGCCAGGCCGCGGGTGAACACCAGCCGGGCGGCCCAGTACCCCGGGTCGGAGAGCCAGTCCACGTCGACCTCCTCGGCCTCGCCCGCACACGCCGCGACCACTCCCTACCCGGCCGGAGCGCGGCTCGCTCGGGACCCGGGGCCTACGCTGGCCGGCGCGCGGGCATGGACCGGGTCGTCCCGGTGTTGCCCCCGTGGGAGTCCGCCCGTCGAGCGGCGTCGACCCCTCTCCCCGTGCACACCGCACCCGGCCCCCGAAGGACCCTGCCTGCCCGTGACCGCTCCCCGTACCGACACCGCCCGACGCCGGGACCGCTCCGCCCGCGAGTCCACCGCTCGCGACGCCTCCCGCTCCGCCGCGCGGGAGGAGCGGCGCGCGCAGCAGAGCTGGGTGGAGGGGGCGGCCCCGTCGCTGCCGGTCCGGGCGGTCCGGCCGGCCGAGGTCGTCTTCCACCTCGGGCCGACCAACTCCGGCAAGACCTACGAGTCGCTGCAGGCGCTGGCCGCCGGTGGGTCCGGCGTCTACGCCGCGCCGCTGCGGCAGCTGGCCCACGAGGCCTACGCGAAGCTCTCGGCCACCCTGCCGCCCGGCACCGTCGGCCTCTCCACCGGCGAGGAGGAGATCGACCCGGGGGCGCCCATCGTCTGCTGCACGGTGGAGAAGGCGCCGATGCGCGGGGACCTGCTCGTCCTCGACGAGTCGCACTGGGTGGCCGACCCCGAGCGCGGCCACCACTGGGCGCGGCTGCTGCTCACCGGCGAGTACCGCGAGATGCACCTCATCTCCGCCGCCGAGGCCTACCTGCTGCTCAAGCCGCTGGTGTCCGACGCCGAGCACGTCACGGTCGTCAACCACAAGCGGCTGTCCCGGCTCGACGTCCTGCGCGCCCCGGTCCGCCCGGAGACGGTCCGCCCGCAGACGCTCGTCGTCGCCTTCTCGCGCAAGAACGTCTACGCCGTCGCCGCCGCGCTGCACGCGCACCGGCCCGGGAGGGTCGGCGTCCTCTACGGCGCGCTGCCGCCGGCCACCCGGCGCGAGGTGATCGAGCAGTTCACCAGCGGTGAGTTCGACGTCCTGGTGACCACCGACGTGATCGGCCACGGCATCAACGTGCCGGCCACCACGGTCCTGTTCGCCGAGACGACGAAGTTCGACGGGGAGCGCGTGCGGCCCCTGCGGTCGTGGGAGACCGCGCAGATCGCCGGCCGGGCCGGCCGGTACGGCCTCACGGGGCACGGTCGGGTCGGCGTCCTGACCGGCGTGACCGGGCTGCGGCCCGACCAGGGGCTGCTGGTTGCCGGCGCCGCGGTCGCCCGCGGCGACGCGATGAGCGACCTCCCCAAGCGGGCTCCCCGGCTGCGGCCGGAGCTCGAGGACCTCGGCGCCTTCGAGGCCGAGGACCTGCCCGAGGCCCTCACCCGGTGGATGGCCTGGGCGCGGTCGGCGACCCGCGACGAGGCGATGACCGCCGACGACGTCAGCAGCCTGGTCCTGCGGGTGCAGGCGCTGCTGCCCCTGCTGCGCGGCCCGCTCGGCGCGGCCGGCGACCTGGACACGGTGTGGCGGCTGGTCAACCTCGCCATCGACTACGACCCGCCGCGCCGCACCCGCTGGCTGACGCTGGCCCGCGCGGCCCTGCAGCACGCCGTCGGCCTGCCGGTCCCGCCGGAGACCGTGCTGCCCGACGTGCCCCGCGGGGGGACGGTCGAGGACTTCGAGCAGGCGGCCGCCGCCGCCCGCGACGCCCAGACCCTGCTGCGCCGCTTCCCGGGCGTGGCCGGGCTGACCACCGACGACGCCGCCTGGGTCGAGGAGGAGTGCGCGGAGAGCATCTCGGTGCTGCTGCCGCGCGCGATCTCGACCGTCCGCACCGCCACCTGCCGGGAGTGCGGCCGCGCGGTCGCGCCGCGGTTCACCACCTGCCGGCCGTGCAGCGGCCCGGCCGGGCGGGGCGACGGCGACCGGCGTCCGGCCGGCGGGGGCCGGCGCGTCGCCGGGCGTGCCGCCGGCCGTGCGCTGGGCGGCCGGCAGGGCGGACCGCGCGGGCGCTCCCGCCGGGGCTGACCCCGCCGCCGGTCAGGCGGTGGCGTCCGTGATGGTGGTCCGAGAGCGGTACTCGAGGTCGCCGTAGTCGGCGGCGTGCCGGCTCATCCAGCCGGCGACGAACGGGCACAGCGGCAGCACGCGCAGCCCGTCCCGCCGGACCGCGTCCAGTCCCCGGCGCACGACCTCGGACGAGATCCCGCGGCCCTCGAAGCCGGGGAGGACCTCGGTGTGCGTGAAGACGACGAGGTCCGGCGTCCGGATGTACTCGGCGATCGCCGCCAGCTGCCCGTCGACCCGGCCCTCGAAGCGCTTCCGCTCGGCGTCGTCGGTCACCGCGACCGCCCCGGGGTGACCGCTCACCGGTAGTTCACGTGCACGTGGTCGTAGTGGTTCGCGGTGACGCCGCCGCGGTCGGCCATCGTCGACCAGGAGCCGCCCGGCGACTGCAGGATCCGCTGCTCCCAGATGATGTACTCGACGCCGAGCTCGTTCCAGTGCGCGACGTGGTAGGCGACGATCGCGTCGCCGAGCGAGGCGTTCGTCATCACCATGTAGTCCAGCGCGTTGCCCGACGGGTGACCCCCCGGGTCGGTCGCGCTGGGCCGGGTCCCCCCGAGCGAGATCGAGCCGGCCCCGGGCACGTTGCGCACCACGGCGTTCGCCGCGGCCTGCACCCGCGAGGAGACGGGGCCGGCGGTGTTGTTGATGCGCGCGACGGCGCTGACCGCGGTGCTGCCGGCTGCGGCGGCCGAGCCGCCGCCCGACGACTCCTCGGCCTCCTCGGCCTCCTCTGCCTCCTCCGCGGCCGCGGCCGCTGCCGCCGCCTCGGCAGCGGGAGCCGCCTCGGCCTCCGCCGCCCCCTGGGCGGGGGGGGGGGCGGGGGGGGGGCGCGGCGGCGCCCGGGGCGCGCCCGGCCCGGCGGTTCTCT
>NZ_JBJGZX010000006.1:0-189690 GCF_054050735.1 Blastococcus sp. SYSU D00813 | reverse complement strand
CGGCCGGCCGGAGCGATCGCTCCGGCCGGCCGCCGTCGTCCCCGGGGCCTGGTGTCCACATATCCGCCCGGTGCGGCAGGGTGGCCGCGTGAGGCACACCGTGCAGGTCCCCATGCGCTGGTCGGACATGGACGCCTACGGGCACGTCAACAACGTCGTCTTCCTGCAGTACTTCGAGATGGCCCGCGTCGACCTCTTCTTCGAGCGCGCCTCGCTGGAGGAGCGCACCGGGCTGCGCCAGGGCACGGTCGTGGCCTCGCACGAGATCCGCTACCTGCTGCCGGTCGTCTACACGGCCCGGCCGCTGGACGTGCAGATCTGGGTCTCCGGGATCCGCGCGGCCGCGTTCACCTGCCACTACGAGGTGTTCGACGGCGACCGGCTGGCCGTCACCGGCAGCACCCTGCTGGTGCCCTACGACTTCACGATCGCCCGCCCGCGCCGGCTCACCCCGGACGAGAAGGAGTTCCTCGCCCGCTGGACCGGGGAGCCGGCCGCCTGACGCGGTGCCGGGGGGAGCGCCGTCCACGACGCGCCCGCCCGGCGGGGACGGCGCCTGTCAGCCGGCCGGGGACGACGGTGGGACCGGCACACCGGGGGCGGAGAACCGCGCGCCGGCCGAGGTCAGCCGGGCCTCGTAGGCGTCGGCGAGGTCGCGCAGCGCCGCCCCGCAGTCACCGGCGAAGGCGGGACCGTGCATGAGCGCCAGGGTGGTCGGCCGGAGCTCGGCCAGGCCCCGCAGGGCCGGCGCGGTGCCCGGCGTCAGGCAGGTGGCACCGAAGACGTCCTCGGCCTGCACCGCCGGACCCACGACGTCCTGCTCGGTGAGCGCCGGGCTGTCGCCGAGGCCGGTGAACAGGTCACCGCACAGCAGCGTCCCGGTGGTCTCCTCGAACAGCACCCCGGCGTCCCAGCCGTGCGGCACGTGCGGGGTGTCGATGTGCCGCAGCCGGCGGCCGCCGACGTCGATCACCTCGCCGTCGGCCAGCCGCCGCGGCGGCCGGTCGGCCATGTCCTCGACCGAGACCATGCAACCCAGGGCCCCGTGGGCCACCTCCGCGCGCGGCGCGGCGGCGAGCCAGGCGTTCATCGCCCCGCACTCGTCGGCCTCCACGTGGCCGAACGTGACCCAGCGCAGCCGGTCGACCGGCATCACCCGCGCCATCCCCTCCGCCACCAGCGGGAACAGCGCCCGCGGGCCGGTGTGGAACAGCAGCGGCTCCTCGCCGAGCACGAGGTACTGGTTGAACTGGAAGTCGGCGTCCGGCACGTACGTGCACAGGCGGTAGACGTCCGGGGCGATCTCGTCGACACGCGTCTCCACGGGGCCTCCTCGTCGGCATCCCCCCGTGCGGGCCGGGCCAGTGTGGCCCTCGACGGCACCGCCGGGCCAGGCCTCCCGGCGCGTCCGTGTGCTCAGGCCGGCGCGGGCCGGGTGACGCGCAGGGCGTGCGCGACGGCACCGGCGTCGCCCAGCCCGGCGCCCCGGGCCAGGGCGTCGTCGACGGCCGGCCCCAGCGCCGCACGCAGCCGCTCCTCGGCGGCCGCCTCCCGCGCCGAGTCCGCGCCGAACGCGCGGGGCGCCCGCTCGCTCGCCCGCAGGGCCCCCAGCAGGACGGCGCCGTCGGCGCAGCGGCCGGTCCGTGCCAGGACCTCCACCAGCGCCCGCATCGCCACCCACAGCTGGGTCCACGCGCCGAGCCGGTGCCAGGTGTCGATCAGCGACCGCAGCTCGGCGAGGCCGCGCGGGCCCGCGGTGTCCCGCCGCAGCCCCGACGTCAGCAGCGTGTGCCGCGCGATGCCGGCCACGAACGTCGAGTCCACGGACTCGGCGAGGGCGACCGCCTCCCGCAGCAAGGCCTGCGCGCCCGGCGCCGACCGCTCGGCCCGCCGCTCCCCGCGCGCGTAGGCGGCCCAGGCGTGCCCGGTGGGGGAGTCCAGCCGGGCGGCCAGCGCCAGCAGCGGCGCCTCGTCGGCCGCGGCGGCTCCGTCGTCGCCCGCGTAGGTGTCGGCGAGCACCTGGTCGACGACCGCGGTGAGCTGGAGCTCGAGGTCCCCGGTGGCCGCGCCGAGAGCGGCCGCGGTGGCCGCCGACCGGCGCCCGGCCGCCACCTGCCCGCGGAACGTGTGCACGTTGGCCAGCGCCTCGTGCGCCCAGCCGGTCGCGCCGCCGTCCCCGCCGCCGGCGACCGCGGCCCGCGCCCACTGCCCGGCCCGGTCCAGCTCGCCGCGCTGCCACCCGGACGTGGCCAGCAGGCCCAGCAGCCGCACCGCGAGGGGGTGCCCCGGCGGCCGGGCGGTCCTTTTCACCGGGTCGAGGACGCCGGCCACCGCCAGCGCCCGCTCGACGAGCAGGACCAGGTCGGCCCGACCGCGCAGCCACGCCAGCTCGCCCGCCGGCTGCGACAGCCGCAGCAGGTCCTCCACCGGCCCGTGCTCGCACAGCCACGCGTGGGCCCGGCGCAGGTCGGCGAGGTGCGCGTCGAAGCGGGCGACGGCCGCCGGCTCCCCGGGGCCGCGCCGCTGGGCGGCGACCTCCTCGGCCAGCGCCACCGCCCACGCCGCGTGCCGGGCCCGCAGCGCCGGCAGCCCGGGGTCGAGAGCCAGCCGCGCCCGCCCGAACGCCCGCAGCGTCTCCAGCATCCCGAAGCGCGGCGGGGTGCCCGGCACCCGCACCACCAGCGACCGGTCCACCAGCTCCGGCAGCGCGGCCGCGTCCCCGCACACCGCGGCCACCGCCGCCTGCTCCACCGGACCGGCGAAGACGGCCAGCCGTTCGAACAGCCGCTGCTGGCGCGGGTCGAGCAGCCGGTGCGACCACGCCACCACCTCGCGCAGCGAGCGGTGCCGCGGAACCGCCGTCCGCCGGCCCCCGGCGAGGACGTCGCCGTCGGAGGACTCCAGCGCCTCGAGCAGCCCGCCCACGCCGAGCACGCCAACCCGCGCGGCGGCCAGCTCCAGGGCCAGCGGCAGCCCGTCCAGCCGGTGGCACAGCCGGGCCACCGGCTCGCCGTCGAGGACGGCGTCCGGGTCCTGCGCGGCCACCCGGGCACGGAGCAGCGCCACCGCCTCGGCCTCGCCCAGCGGCTGCACCGGGTGCACGTGCTCGCCGTCGACGCGCAGCGCCTCCCGGCTGGTGGCCAGCACGTCCACGCCCGGGGCGGCCATGACCACCGCCTCGACCAGCGCGGCCACCTCGTCGACCACGTGCTCGCAGTTGTCCAGCACCAGCAGCTGCCGGCGCACCGCGAGCACGCTGAGCACCCGGTCCGCCACCGGCTCCGCCCCCGCGCCGGCGACCCGCAGCGCGGCGGCGACGGCGGGCTCGACGTCGTCGGTGCCGCCCCGGCCGAACTCGACGAGCACGACGCCGTCGGGGTAGCGGCCGGCCACCGCGGCGGCGACGTGCCGGGCCAGCCGGGTCTTGCCGACCCCGCCGGGCCCGCACAGCGTCACCACCCGGCAGCGGTCGAGCAGGTCGGTGACGGCGGCGAGGTCGGCGTCCCGGCCGACGAACGAGCTCACCGGCAGCGGCAGCGCCGGCGCCGGGGCGGCCACCGGCGGGAGCTCTTGGCGCAGCACCTGGGACTCCAGGCGCCGCAGCTCCGCGGAGGGGTCCAGCCCGAGCTCCTCGGCCAGGCGGCGGCGCAGCGCGGCCAGCGCCGCCACCGCCTCGGCCTGCCGGCCGCAGCCGACGAGCGCGCGGGCGAGCAGGGCGACGGCGCCCTCGCGCAGCGGGTGCCCGGCCACCAGGGCCTCGGCCGCGGCGACGGCCTCGGCGGTGCGCCCGAGGTCGAGCAGGACCCGGACCCGGGCCTCGAGGGCGTCGGCGCGCAGCCCTTCGAGTTCCGCGACGGCCGGCTCGGCGTCGGCGTCCTCCAGGTCCGGGTACGGGCGGCCGCGCCACAGGGCCAGCGCCGCGTCCAGCCGGGCGAGCCGCTCCGCCGGCGGCCCGCCGTCGTCGGCCACCGCGTCGGCGAACGCGGTGACGTCGACCTCCGCGCGCGGGGCGACCAGCCGGTAACCGGTGGGCAGCGTCTCCACCCGCACGGCCGGCGGCAGCGCCCGCCGCAGGCGCGCCACGACCGTCTGCAGCGCTCCCGAGGGGCCGGCCGGGGGCGCGTCCGGCCAGACCCGGTCGGCGAGCGTGCCGGCGGGCACGGCGTGCGGGACCCCCGCCACGAGCGCCGCGAGCAGCCGGCGCTGCCGCTCGGAGCGCACGGGGACGCCCTCCAGCAGCACCGGGCCGAGGACCGCGACGGCGGGCACGGCGGCCATCGTGACCGGGTTCCCCGCGGCGTGGAAGGGCCGAGCGGCACCTGACAGCGCGGTGAAAGCGCCCCTCCCCACCATCGGCGCCGACCCCCGACGAGAGGAGCTCCCGTGACCGCCACCGACACCCGCCCCGACACCGACGGCGCCGCCACCGAGGCGGTGGCCGGCCGGCTGTTCGACACCGTGCTCGCGGTGCTCGACGCGCAGGCGGTCTACCTCGGCGACCGGCTCGGCTGGTACCGCGCCCTGGCCGCCGGCGGGCCGATGACCCCCGCCGAGCTGGCCGGTCGCACCGGCACCGCCGAGCGCTACGCCCGCGAGTGGCTCGAGCAGCAGGCGGTGACCGGGATCCTGACCGCGCAGGACGACCCGGCGCGGCCGGGGGACGCCGCCGCCCGCCGGTTCACCCTCCCCGCCGCCGCGGTCGAGCCCTTCACGGACGGGCTGAGCCCGGCGCACGTCGTCCCGCTCGTCCGCTTCGTCGTCGGGGCCGGCAAGCAGGTCGACGCCCTGGCCGAGGCCTACCGCACCGGCGGCGGCGTCTCCTGGGAGCAGCACGGAACCGACGCCCGCGAGGCGCAGGCCGCGGCCAACCGGCCGCTGTTCCTCGGGGCGCTGGGCCGCGAGCACCTGCCGTCGATCCCCGACGTCGACGCCGCGCTCCGGGCCGGCGGCCGGGTCGCCGACGTGGGGTGCGGGTTCGGCTGGTCGGCCATCGGCATCGCGCTGGCCTATCCGGAGGCGACCGTCGACGGGTTCGACGTCGACGAGCCCTCGGTGCGGGCGGCCCGCCGCAACGCCGAGGAGGCCGGCGTGGCCGACCGCGTCCGCTTCACGGTGGCCGACGCGGCGACCGTCGACGGGGACTACGACGTCGTTACGGCGTTCGAGTGCATCCACGACCTGCCCGACCCGGTGTCGGTGCTGGCCGCGATGCGCCGGCTGGCGGGGGAGTCCGGGACGGTCCTGGTCATGGACGAGCGGGTCGCCGAGACCTTCACCGCCCCCGGCGACGAGGTGGAGCGGCTGATGTACGGCTACAGCCTGGTGTGCTGCCTGGCCGACGGGATGTCGGCCACCCCGTCGGCCGCCACCGGCACGGTCATGCGCCCGGCCACGTTGCGGGAGTACGCCCGGCAGGCCGGCTTCGCCGACGCCGAGGTCCTCGACGTGGCCGACGACTTCTTCCGCTTCTACCGGCTCGTCCGCGGCTGACGGTCCCCGGGGGCGCGGACCGTACCCTGCGATCCGTGCTCCCGACGGACGTCGCCGCGGCCGCGGACCCGGTGGCCGCCGTCCTCGAGGCCGCCGGGCGGGACGCGCTGGTCGCGCTCCGGACGTCGGGCACCACCGACCGGCCCCGGGTCGTCGTCCGCACCGCCGCCTCGTGGACCGACTCCTTCCCACACGTCTCCGCGCTGACGGGCATCGACGGCTCGGCGCGCGTGCACGTGCCGGGGCCCTTGTCGGCGACGATGAACCTCTTCGCCGCCGTGCACGCGCGGGCGGCCGGCGCCGCGCTCGTGCCGACCGCGCAGGAGGCCACGCACCTGCACCTCACCCCCGCCGCGCTGACCGCCGCGCTGGGCGACGGGGCCGACCTCGCCGGGCGCACCGTCGTCGTCGCCGGGGACCGGCTGCGCCGCGACCTGGCCGGGCGCGCGGAGGCGGCCGGCGCGCGGGTCGCCCACTACTACGGGGCCGCGGAGCTCTCCTTCGTCGCCTGGGGCACGCACGAGGAGGACCTGCGGCCGTTCCCGGACGTGGCCGTCGAGGTCCGCGACGGCCGGATCTGGGCCCGCTCGCCGTTCCTGTCCCGCGGCTACCTCGACGGCGACGGGCCGTTCACCCTCGCCCCCGACGGGTCCGCCACGGTCGGCGACCGCGGCCGGCTGGCCGGCGGGCTGCTCACCGTCACCGGCCGGGGCGCGGACGCCGTCGTCACCGGCGGGGTCACCGTGCTCGTGGGCGACGTCGAGCGGGCGCTGCACCGGGCCACCGGCGCCGACGTGCTCGTGCTCGGCGTCCCGCACGAGCGGCTGGGCGCGGTCGTGGCCGCCGTCCTCCCCGACCCGGCGCTGCTCCCGGGCGTCCGTGCCGCCGCCCGCGAGGTGCTCCCCGCCGCGCAGCGCCCGCGCCGCTGGTTCGCCCTGCCCCGGCTCCCGCTCACCCCCGCCGGCAAGGTCGACCGCGGCGCGGTCGCCGAGCTGGCCGCCGAGGGGCGGCTCGCGCCGGCGGGCACGCCGTGACCGACGCGCCCGTCGTCGTCGTGGCCCGGCGCACGCCGATCGGGACGGCGGGCCACGCGCTCGCCTCGTGCACCGCGGCCGACCTCGCCGCCGCCGTCCTCGCCGACCTGGCCGCCGGGCTGCCCGCGGACGTCGAGCTGCGCGAGGTCGTGCTCGGCAACTGCACCGGCCCCGGCGGCGACGTCGCCCGGGTGGCGGCGCTGCAGGCCGGGCTGCCGGTCACCGTGCCCGGCCTGACCGTCGACCGGCAGTGCGGCAGCGGGCTGGCCGCGATCGTGCTGGCGGCGGCCCAGCTGCGCGCCGGGGAGCCCGGGGCGGTGCTCGCCGGTGGGGTCGAGTCGGCCTCGACCGCCCCGTGGCGCTCCTGGCCGCCGCGCGGCGACGAGCCCCCGGTCCGCTACACGCGGGCGCCGTTCGCGCCGGCGGCGGTCGGCGACCCCGACATGGGCCCGGCCGCGGAGCTGGTCGCGCGGGAGGCCGGGATCCCGCGGGAGGCGCAGGACGCCTACGCCGCCCGCTCGCACGCCCGGGCGGTGGCCACCCAGCAGGGCGGCGGGTTCGCCGCCGAGCTGGTCCCCGTGGGCGGCGTCGACCGGGACGAGCGGCCCCGCGCCGGGCTCACCGTCGAGCGGCTGGGCCGGCTGCGCCCGGCGTTCGTGCCCGGCGGCGCGGTCACGGTCGGCAACTCGTGCGGGGTCAACGACGGCGCCGCGGCGGTCACCCTCGTCGACGCCGCGACGCACCGCCGGCTCGCGCTGCCCGGCCTGCGCGTGCTGGCCACCGCGACCGCCGGGGTCGACCCGAACCGGCCCGGGCTGGGCATCGTCCCCGCGGCCCGGCAGGCCTTGGACCGCGCAGGGCTGGGCCTCGACGAGGTCGACGTCGTGGAGTTCAACGAGGCCTTCGCCGGGCAGGTCCTGGCCTGCTGCGCGGAGCTGGGGCTCGACCCGGAGCGGGTGTGCCCCGAGGGCGGCGCGCTGGCGCTGGGCCACCCGTGGGGGGCCTCGGGCGCGGTGCTCGCCGTGCGGCTGTTCTCCCAGCTGGTCCGCAGCGGGCGGGGCGGCACGGGGCTGGCCGCCATCGCCGTCGGCGGCGGGCAGGGCGTCGCGGTGGTGGTCGAGGCGGTCTAGGTCAGACCCGGCGCGGCACCGGCCGGTCTGCGCCGGTGGGTGCCCCGCAGCCGGCGGCCTCGTCCTCCGACACCGGGCGGACGACGGCGCCCTCGGCGATCGGCGCTCCGGCGAACACGGCCGCGTTGACCCCGCCCCGGTACGCCATCGCCTTGACCAGCCGCGCGCCGGTCAGCCGCTCGAGGTGCGTGCACGGCGGGCAGCGCTTCACGCCGAACAGCAGCGCGTCCCCGACGGCGAACCACCGGCCGACCAGCTCCGGCAGGGCGATGCCGCGGGTGACCAGGTTGCGGCGGGTGTCGCCCGGGGCGAGCGGGACGCCGGTCTCGGCGGCCACCGCGGCGACCTCGTCGGCGTCGACGAGCGTCAGCTGCTTCTCCAGGTCCGGGTAGCGGGCCCAGGTGCCACCGCCGAGCGCGTAGCGGTCGCCCTCCAGCCCCGCCCCCGCCACGAGGCGGCCGGCCGGCAGGCGGCGCATCGGCGCGGCCGCCTCCGTCGTCGTCCAGATCTCCAGCAGCGTGCCGCTCATCGCGCCGATGCTGCCCGACGCCCCCGGGCCGGCGGGGCGGGGGAGTCGGCACCCCGGGCGTCCAGGGCCTCGCCGAGCGTGGCGGCCAGCCGGAGCACCTGCACGAGCAGCGGCACCAGCGCCTGGAACCGGAAGCGCTCGGCACCCCGCGCTGCCTGGGCATCGCGGATCCGCTGCGCCCGCTCGGCGACCAGGGGCACGAACCGCAGCGTCATCGCGATCACCAGTCCGATCCGCGCCGGCCGGACGCCGCACACCGCCAGCGGCCGCGCCAGCCACTCGACCACGGCGACCAGCTCGGTGACGCGCGTCGTCGCCGTCACCATCGCGGCGGCCGCGACGAGCGCCAGCAGCCGCAGGACGACGACGGTGCCCGTGCGCCAGTCGGTGACCACCAGGTGGAAGCCGAACAGCAGCACCAGCCACGGCCACACCGGGCGGACCTGCGCGAGCAGCGACCGCCACGGCAGCCGGGCGGCGGCCAGCCCGAGGAGCAGCACCGCGGCGAGCGTCCCGCCGACCACCGCCAGGCCGTCCACCAGGAACAGCGCGACCGCGAGCGCGGCCAGCAGCCCGAGCTTCAGCCCGGCCGGCGCCCGGTGCACCGGGCTGGCGACCGGCACGTACAGGGACAGCGTCACGTCATCCGGTCCACGTACCAGCGGACCGTCTCGGCCGGGGCGCCGTCGGCGGCCACCCGCCCGTCCTCGAAGACCAGCACCCGGTCGAACCCGGCGAGCAGGTCGAGGTGGTGGGTGACCACGACGACGTCCTGCTCCAGCGCCTCGACCACCCGGGCGACCCGGCGGGTGTTGGCCAGGTCCAGCAGCGTGGTCGGCTCGTCGAACACCACCCGTTGCGGCTCCATCACGAGCACCCCGGCGATCGCCAGCAGCTGCTTCTGCCCGCCGCTGAGCAGGTGCGCGGGGTGGTCGCGGTGCCCGGCCAGGCCGTACCGCTCCAGCACCTCGGCGACCCGCCGCGCCCGCTCCTCCGGGGGGACGCCGAGGTTGGTGAGCCCGAACTCGGCGTCCTCGGCGACGGTGGGGTGCACGATCTGCGCGTCCGGGTCCTGGAACACGAAGCCGACCCGGCGGCGGACCTCCCGCAGATGGGTCCGGGTGTCCAGCCCGTCGACCAGGACCGTGCCGGCCGTGGGGACGACCAGGCCGTTGAGCAGCCGGGCGAAGGTGCTCTTGCCCGAGCCGTTGGCCCCGACCACCCCGACCCGGTGCTCGGCGAGGGTCAGCGTGACGTCGCGGAGGACGGCGCGCTCGCCGTAGTCGTGGGCGACGTCGCGCAGCTCGATCGCCGTCCTGGGGAGGTCGGCGGCGGCGGCGACGTCGGCCGCCCGCCGTCCCCAGCGCACGGTCAGCCCGCCGCCGGCCGCCGGCGGGGCAGCTCGATGACCGGGTAGGCCTTGTGCACGCCGACGGCGACGACCGAGGCGATGCCGGCCTTGACGACGTCGCCGGGGACGAACGACAGGGCCCCGGTGGCCGCCGCCGACAGCGACACGTCCCCGTACAGCGACGTGAAGGGGATCCCGAGCGCGTAGATCACGACCACGCCGCCGACCAGGTTGGCGACCATCGCCCAGGCCAGGTTGAACCGGCGATAGGTCAGCTGGGTCAGCACCCCGATGACGAACGCCGCGAGCGTCCAGCCGTAGAGGTAGCCGGCCGACGGGCCGGCGAAGACGGCGAGGCCACCGCGGCCGCCGGACAGCAGCGGGACGCCCATGGCGACCACCGCGAGGAAGGTGAGCACGGCCAGCGCGCCGCGCCGGGCGCCGAGCACCGAGCCGGCGAGCATGACGCCCAGCGTCTGCGCCGTGATGGGCACCGGGATCCCCGGCACCGGCACCGGCGGGATCAGGCCCAGCGCCGCGATGATCGCGGCGAACAGGGCGATGTAGGCCAGGTCCCGGCTCTTCACGTGCGGCTCCTCGGGTGCTGCGGCGGCGGGCCCGGACGACGGCGAGCAGCGGCTGCGGGCCCCCGCGGGAAGGTACCGGAGGGCCTCCGGGGCCCCGCGGGGGCGCCGCCCCGACCCATCGCCGTCGGTGACGGTCGGCTCACCAGCGGATACCGATCTCGGTTTGCCGTGTCCGCCGGGGCTCGTGTTGTCTGGGGTCGGCGAGCCTCTCGGCGAAGGCGGAACCAGGGCACATGGCACCAGGGTGGTGGGCGTCGCTGTGGGGGCGGCAACGCCCCGCGGCGCAGGACGCGACACCGGAGCGGCGGGCGCAGCAGCCCGCCGCTGCGGTCCCGCCACCACGGGTCCCCGAGCCCCCCGCCGCCGCCGGCGAGGTCCCCGCGCACCGCGCTCCGGCCGGTGCGCCGCACGCCGGCGCGGCACCGTCGCCGTCCGGGTCCGACGTGCAGCCGCAGACGGCCGGCTCGTCCGGCCGACCCGGGTCGCCCCCCGGCCCGGTGCGCAGCTCACCGCTGCGTCCCCCTCTGGAATGGAACGGAGCACCACCCGTGGCACAGCTCGACAACGTGATCGCCGAACTCCTCGGGATCGAGGGCGCCAGCGGCGCCGCGATCGTGGACATCGACAGCGGCATGGCCCTCGCGGCCGGCGGCACGCCCGGCTTCGACCTCAACGTCGCGGCCGCCGGCAACTCGAACGTGGTCCGCGCCAAGCTGCGCACCATCAACGACCTCGAGCTCAAGGACGAGGTCGAGGACATCCTCATCACGCTCGCCGGCCAGTACCACCTGATCAACGTGCTGAAGGGCCAGGGCAACGCCGGCCTGTTCATCTACCTCGTGCTCAACCGCGTGACGGCGAACCTGGCGCTGGCCCGGCACAAGCTGCGCGCGATCGCGGCCACCGTCGCCGTCTGACGGCGGGCCGCGAGGCGCCGGTGCCGCCCGGCCGGGGGGCGGGCGGCACCCAGCAGACGCCGGGAGGCGTCCGTCCGGACGGGGGCCGGGCGGGCGCTGCCCGCGGCACGGCCCCGCGCTCAGGCGGCGGCGCCGTCCCGGCCGCTCACGCGGCGGTGCCGTCCTGGCCGCTCACGCGGCGGTGGCCGCCTCGAGGATGTGCTCGCGGACGGCGGCGGTCGCCAGCCCGTGGGTGTCGATCCAGCGGGTGACCCGCCCGCCGGAGACCACGCCCACGCGGTCGCAGCACTCGGCCAGCTCGTCGGGGTCGACCGACACGACGACGACCGAGGTCCCGTGCGCGGTGGCCTCGGTGAGCAGCTGGCGCACCTGCTGCCGGGCCCGGACGTCCAGCCCGCGGGTGGGCTCGTGGACGACGACGACGTCCTCGGCCGAGGCCATCCAGCGGGCCAGCGCGAGCTTGTGCTGGTCACCGCCGGACAGCGCGCCGAACACCGTGCGGATGCTCAGCGTCTTCACGTCGAGGCTGTGCACCGTCCGGATGACCCCGCGCAGCTGGGCGATCTCGGTCCGCAGGTCGGTGAGGGCGCCCCAGGGCTCGTCGGTGAGCGTCCGGGCGATGGTCTCGCCCGGGTCCACGCCGTAGGCGTCCTCGTCCGGGCTGTAGGCGGGCAGGCGCAGGATCGGCGCCGTCTCCTCCGGCGCGGTCGCCCGGGGTTCGCCGTGCAGCACCACCTCGTCGCTGATCGCCGGCAGCTCCCCGGACAGGGCGCCGGCGATCTCCCGGACGCCGGAGGAGCGGTGCCCGGTGAGCCCGATGATCTCGCCGCGGCGCAGTTCCAGGTCGACGCCCTCGACGTGGCCGGGCACCCGCAGGTTGCGGACCTGCAGCACGACCTCGCCCTCGGCCGGCGCCGGGCCCGCCGCTGCCCCTGCGCCGGCGTCGTCCCGGGGGACCGCCTGCGGCCGCGGCTCGGTCCGGGGGGCGGGGACCGGCGTCGTCCCCTCGATGGTGGCGGCCGCCAGCCGCACCGGGTCCAGGGTGCCGCTCGGGGCGTCGAGGGCGATCCGGCCCTCGCGCAGCACGAGCACGCGGTCGACCACCTCGAGCATCTCGGGCAGCCGGTGGCTGATGTAGAGCACGCCCCGGCCCTGCCGGCGCAGCCGGTCGGCGACGGCGTGCAGCCCGGTCACCTCGTCGGGGAGCAGGGCGGCCGAGACCTCGTCGAGGACGACGAGCTTGGTGTCCTCGGCGAGCATGCGGGCGATCTCGACCAGGCCGTAGACGAAGTGCGGCAGCTCGCCGACGAGCGTGTCGGGGCTGATGTCCAGGGTCACCTCGGACAGCAGCACCTGGGCCTGGCGGCGCAGCTGCGCCTGCGGTCGCCCCGCGCGCGGGGTGCCGCGGAACACGGCCTGGGCGACGGTCAGCTCGGGGTCGATCCGGATGAGCTGCTCGACCACCCCGACGCCGAGGTGGCGTGCGTCCTCGGCAGACAGCGGGGCGTAGGCGTGGCCCTGCAGGGTCATCAGCCCGGCATCCGGGGCGGTGATCCCGGCGATGATGTCGCCGAGGGTGGACTTGCCCGCGCCGTTGGCGCCGACGAGCCCGACGATCTCGCCCTCGGCGATGCCGAAGGAGACGTCCCGCAGGACGCGGCGTGCCCCGAAGGACCTGGTCAGGCCCTCGACCTGCAGCAGCGCCATGTGGAGGCGGCCTCCCCGGGACAGGTCCCGGCCAGGGGCCGGTCGACCGTTGACTGAGCGTCCCCCGTGACGCGTCGTTACGCCTCGGATTCTATCCGCGCGGCCGATCCGCGCCCCTCGACCGGCGGGTCGCGGACGACCCGCCGGTGGCCTCCCTGCAGGGGCCCGCCGCGAGCCCGCGGGCGGTGGGGGCAGGGAGGTCCTCCATCAGGCCGTGAGCCAGACCGCCGCGTCGGCGGGGAGGACGCCGTCGGCGACGTCCTCGCTGGCCAGCAGGACCTGTCCTTCGGGCAGCGGCACGGGGCCGCCGGAGAGGTTGACCCAGCAGACGAGCCCGCCCGGACGGCGGAAGGCCAGGCAGCCCTCGGGCGCCGGCAGCCACTCGAGGCCCTCCCCGCGCAGCGCCGGCGAGGTCGCCCGCAGGGCGAGCGCACGTCGGTACAGCCACAGCATCGAACGGTCGTCGGCGGCCTGGGCCTCCGCGGTGAGCGGGCCCCAGCCCTCGGGCATCGGCAGCCACGTCTCGCGGCGCGCGGAGAAGCCGTAGGAGGGCTCGGTGCCCGACCACGGCACGGGGACGCGGCAGGCGTCGCGGCCGCGCTCGGTGTGGCCCGAGCGCTCCCAGATCGGGTCCTGCAGCGCATCGTCGGGGAGGTCGACGTCGGGCATGCCGAGCTCGTCGCCGTTGTAGAGGTAGGCCGCGCCGGGCAGGCCGAGCTGCAGCAGCGCGGCCGCCCGGGCCCGGCGGGTGCCGATCGTGCCGTCGCCGTAACGGCTGACGTGCCGCGGCCGGTCGTGGTTGGACAGCACCCAGCAGGCCGGGGCCGGGGTGCCCTCGACGGTGGCCAGCGAGTGCACGACCGCCGTCCGCAGCGCCTCGGCGTCCCAGTCGGCGGTCAGCAGCTTGAAGTTGAACGCCAGCTGCAGCTCGTCGGGGCGCAGGTACTGGGCGAGCCGGTCGTCGTCTGAGACCCACACCTCGCCCACCGCCATCGAGCCCGGGTAGGCGTCGAGCACCCGGCGGACGCGGCGGTGCACCTCGTGCACGCCGTCCTGGTCGAACCGGTGGTCGCCGGGGCCGTGGTCGGCCAGCAGGCCGGTGTCCTCCATCGGCACCATGTCCGGCAGACCGTCGGGCTTGGCCATGCCGTGGGCGACGTCGATGCGGAAGCCGTCGACGCCGCGGTCGAGCCAGAACCGCATCGTCTCCTCGAGGTCGGCGAGCACCTCGGGGTTGGTGAAGTCCAGGTCGGGCTGCTCGGGGGCGAACAGGTGCAGATACCACTGCCCGTCGGGGACCCGCGACCACGCCGGCCCGCCGAAGACCGACGGCCAGTTGTTCGGCGGCTCGGCGCCGTCGGGGCCCCGGCCGTCGCGGAACAGGTAGCGCGCCCGTTCCGGTGAACCGGGGCCGGCGGCCAGCGCGGCCTCGAACCACTCGTGCGCGTGCGAGGTGTGGTTGGGCACCAGGTCGACCGTCACCCGGATGCCGGCGCCGTGCGCCTCGGCGAGCAGCGCGTCGAACTCCGCCAGGTCGCCGAAGACGGGCTCGACGTCGCGCGGGTCGGCCACGTCGTAGCCGTGGTCGTGCATCGGCGAGGGGTAGAACGGCGTGATCCAGATGGCGTCGACGCCGAGCTCCACCAGGTGCGGGAGGCGGGCGCGGATGCCGGCGAGGTCGCCGACGCCGTCGCCGTTGCCGTCGGCGAAGCTGCGGATGTAGACCTGGTAGAACACGGCGTCGCGCCACCAGTCCGGTCCGGTCGTGCGGAAGGCGCGCGTGGGCGAGGTCATGCTTCTCCTCGGGAGTTCCTGGAAGTCGATGGCCCCGCCGCAGGGGCCCGCCGCGAGCTAGCGAGCGGTGGGGGGCGGCGGGGTCCTTACCCGGTTCTGCATGCTGTGGGCGGCCATCTCCAGGTAGCCCCACAGCGTCGCGTCCTGCTCGGGGGTGAGCTCCAGCGAGTCGACGGCGTCGCGCATGTTCCGCAGCCAGGCCTCGCGCTCGGCCGGGCCGATCGCGAAGGGGGCGTGCCGCATCCGCAGCCGCGGGTGCCCGCGCTGCTGCGAGTAGGTGGTCGGGCCGCCCCAGTACTGCTCCAGGAACATCCGCAGGCGCGTCTCCGCGCCCTCCCAGTCGTCCTGGGGGTAGAGCGGGGCGAGGACGGGGTCGGTGCGGACGCCGGCGTAGAACCGGGCCACCAGCCGGTCGAACGTCGGGGCGCCGCCCACCTCGTCGTAGAAGGCCCGCGCCGAGGGCAGGGTCCGGCTGGGCTCCGTCACCGCCTCATCGTCCCGCAGGAACCGCGGGCGTCGCCACGTCGCCGGCCCGGACGGCGGCCTCCAGCCGGCTCCAGGCCAGCAGCGGCGGCAGGACGGCGAGCACCCCGAGCCCGCCGACGAGCGCGACCACGCCGCTGGGCGCCATGCCCTCGGCGGCCAGCCCCGCGCCGAGGGCGCCGAGCCCCTGGACGCCGTAGAGGCCGCTGACCGCCACGCCGATGGCCCGGCCGCGGTAGGCCGGCGGCACCTCCTGGACGAAGGTCACGTTGAGCGGGATCGTCCACGCCCCGCCGAGGCCGGCCAGGAACATGCAGGCCAGGACGGCGGCGGAGGCGGCACCGCCGGGCGGCGCCCACATCACCACGAGCCCGGCGACGCCGACGGGGACCAGCGACAGCAGCACCAGGGCGGGCACCAGCCGGTCGCGCCGGGCCGGGGGGACCAGCCGTACGAGCAGCAGACCGCCGACGGTCACGCCCAGCGGGTTGACGGCCAGCAGCAGCCCGACGGCGGTGGCGCCACCGCCGAGCTCGTCGACCAGCGGCGCGGCGATGCCCTCGGCCGCGTTGGCGAACATCACACCGACCCAGACCAGGACGACGATGGTCAGCAGCCGGGTGCTGCGGGTGATCAGCCGCAGCCCGTCGCCCGCGTCCCGCCACACCGAGGAACCGCCGCCGTCCGCCACCGGCGCCGGGCGGCGCTGCAGGCGCGCACCCAGCCACAGCGCGGAGACGGCGAAGGTGACGGCGTCCAGCAGCAGGACCCAGGAGGGGCTCAACGTGGCCACCAGCGTGCCGGCCAGCGCGAAGCCGATCACCTGCGACACCTGGGCGCTGATGTTGGTCAGCGAGGTGGCCACCGCGTACCGGTCGCCGGTCAGCACGTCGGCCATCAGTGCCGAGCGGGCGGACTCGAACGGCGGCGCGAACAGCGACACCAGGAGCAGCAGCACCAGGAGCACGGGCAGCGGCGTCCCGGGGACGGCCATCCCGGCGACGAGCACGCCGCGGGCGACGTCGCTGGCGATCAGCACGCGGTGGCGGGGGAAGCGGTCGGCCAGCGTGGCCAGCACCGGCCCGCCGACCAGCCAGGGCAGGTAGCTGATGGCGAAGGTGATCGCCGACAGCAGCGGGGACTCGGTGCGCTGGTAGACCAGCACGGTCAGCGCGACGCGGGCCAGCTGGTCGCCGATCGTGGAGAGCAGGAAGCTGCCGAACAGCGGCCGGAACTCGCGGACGGCGAAGACCTCGCCGAACGTCGCCTGCCGCTCGGGCGCGGCGCTGCTCACGGCGCGGCTCCCGGCGCGGCGGCGGCCGTGGCGCCCAGGACCGGGTTCGGCGTGCGGATGCCCTCGGCGGCGAAGCGCTCGCTCAGCCGCATCCGCAGCTCCCGGGCGACCCGCCACTGGTCGGCGTTGGTGGCGCGGACCTGCACCCGCATGACCACCCCCTGCGCGGTGATCTGCTCGGCGCCCAGCGACTCGGGCTCGGCCAGGAGGACCTCGGCCCACTCCGGCTCGGCGTGCATCTCGTCGGCGACCTCCTGCATGACCGCCTTGCAGGCGTCGAGGTCGGTGTCGTGGGCGACGGGCATGTCGATGACGACCTGCGCGAAGCCCTGGCTCTTGTTGCCCACCCGCAGCACCTCGCCGTTGCGGACGTACCAGACCACCCCGTGGGCGTCCCGTACGCGGGTGATGCGCAGCCCCACTGCCTCGACCGTGCCGCTGGCCTCGCCGAGGTCGACGACGTCGCCGACGCCGTACTGGTCCTCGAGGATGATCCCGATCCCGGCGATGAAGTCCTTGACCAGGTTCTGCGCGCCGAAGCCCAGCGCCACGCCGAGGACGCCGGCGCTGGCGATGATCGACGCCAGGTTCACGCCGAGCTCGCCGAGCACCAGGACGACCGCGACGCCGAACACGACGAACGACGCGCAGCTGCGCAGCACCGACCCGATCGCCTCGGCCCGCTGGGTGCGGCGCTCGGCGATGGTCTCGAGGCCGTCGGGGTCGGCGGCGCGGGCGCGGTTGCGCCACGGCCGCAGGATCGTCGGCACCGCGCCGGTGGCGGTGCGGGCGGTGAGCCGCCGGATGCCCCGGTGCAGCAGCGCCCGCACGACCACGGCGAGGAGGACGACGAGCAGGATCCGCGCCGGCCGGGCGATCAGCGCGTCGGCGTTGGCCGCCAGCCAGTCCACGCCGAACAGGTCGTAGACGCGGGCGCACAGCGAGCCCACGTCGTCGACGCAGGCCGGGACCTCGGAGGTGCCGTCGGAGGCGGCCGCCACCACGGACAGTGAACCGCTCATCACCGTCCATACTCCCAGGCGCCGGCCTGCCCGTCAGCCAGGAGATGCGGATCCGGCGAGTCCGGTGTGCAGCCCCGTGTGCTCGGCGAGGAACGCCAGCTGGTCGGCCGCCAGCCCCACCGTGCGGCTCACCGCGCGGGCGCCGTGGCCGACCGAGACCTCCCGGCGCAGCAGCACCGGCGCCTCCGCCGTCGTGGCGTGCTGGAGCGCGGCGGCCAGCTTGCGGGCGTGCAGCGGATCGACCCGGGTGTCGCTCTCGAACGTCGTGAACAGGACCGCCGGGTAGGCCGTCCCCTCGCGCACGTTGTGGTACGGCGAGTAGCCCAGCAGCCAGCCCAGCTCGACCGGGTCCTCGGCGCTGCCGTACTCGTCGTTCCAGGTGCGGCCCAGCCCGAACCGCTCGTACCGGACCATGTCGAGCAGCGGCGCGCTGCAGACGACGGCCGCGGCGAGGTCCGGCCGCTGGGTCAGCGTCGCGCCGACGAGCAGGCCGCCGTTGGAGCCGCCCATCACGGCCAGCTGCCCGTGCGTCGTCCACCCCTGCGCGACCAGGTGCTCGCCGGCGGCGGCGAAGTCGTCGAAGACGTTCTGCTTGCGCTCGCGCATGCCGGCGCGGTGCCACTCCTCGCCGTGCTCGGAGCCGCCGCGCAGGTTGGCGACCACCCAGACGCCGCCGGCCGCGACCCACGACAGCGCCTGGGCCGAGTAGGCCGGGGTGAGCGAGACGTTGAAGCCGCCGTAGCCGTAGAGGACGGTCGGCCGCGGGGTGTCGGGGCGGCCGGTGCCGCTGAGCACGAACAGGTGCACCGGCGTGCCGTCGCGGCTGGTCGCGTGCGTCTCGACGACGGTCATCGCGGGGACGTCGCCGGCGACCGGCGCCCGCTCGTCGTCGGCCAGCTCCTCGGGCGCCGCGGCGTCCCACCGCAGCACCGAGGGCGGGGTGGCGTGGTCCGTGTAGCCGATCCAGGCGGTGCTGCCACCCTCCGGCGGGGAGCTCACGCCGGAGACGCTGCCCGGCGGGAGGGCGGGGACGTCGTGCCGCTTCCCGCTGCCGTCGGCCGCCCAGACGCTGAGCCGGTCGGTGGCGTCGACCGAGTGGACGGCGAGCACCTGCAGCCCGCCGTCCGGGCCGTCGACGAGGGCGACGTCGGAGAGGACGCCGTCCTCGGCCTGGGGGACGACGTCCTGCCACGCGGCGGCGTCCCAGGTGGCGGCGTCCCCGGGATCGGCGACGGCCAGCCGCCAGCGCGGGGCGTCGCGGTCGCTGAGCAGCCACAGCCGGCCGTCGCGGGCGACCCACGCGGCGGTCTGCGCGTCGACGCCGACCTGCAGCTCCCGGAGCTCCCCGCCGGCGGCGAGGTCGGCCAGCCAGACGTCGTCGCGCGGGGCGGTGCCGGCCGAGGCGGACACGGTCAGCCAGCGCCCGTCGCGGCTGGTGCGCACCCCGTAGTAGTTCGTGGGGTCGAGACCCTCGCCGTGCACCAGGACGTCGGTGGCGGGGTCGGCGCCCACCCGGTGGCGCCAGACGCGGCGGTGGAACTGCTCCTCGCCGGCCGGCACCTGGTCCGGCGCGAGCCGGCGGACGTAGAACAGCTCCTCGCCGCCGGGCAGCCAGGCGACGGGGGAGTAGCGGCAGCGGTCGACCGGCCCGTCGAGCTGCTCGCCGGTGGCGACGTCGAGCACGTACAGCCGCGACTCCTCGTCGCCGCCGGTGGAGAGCTGGTAGGCCAGCCGGTCGCCCTCCCAGGACGGCGACCAGGCGTCGAGCGTGGTCGTGCCCTCCGGGTCGACCGCCATGGGGTCGACGAGGACCCGGACGGTGCCGTCGGGCTCGCGGACCCGGAGGACGGCGTGCTCCTGGCCGGGGTCGCGGCGGGTGGAGAACGCCCGGCCGGCCCGGTGCACCGGGACGCCGACCGCGCCGGCGTGCACCAGCTGCTCGAGCCGGGCGGCGAAGCCGGCGCGCATCGGGAGGGCGGCCAGCGCCTCGGCGGTCAGGGCGTCCTGGGCGTCGGTCCACGCGCGGGTGCGCGGGTCCTCGACGTCCTCCAGCCAGCGGTAGGGGTCGGCGACGGGGGTGCCGTGCAGGTCCTCGACGAGGTCGAGCCGCGGGGCCTCGGGGTAGCGCACCCAGCCCACGGTAGTGACCGGTCCGACACCGTCCCATGCATCCCGCGAGCGCAGAACCGCCGTCCGGGGCCATGATGGGCCTGCCCGTGGGTCGCGCAGCACCCAGCGGCACGTCCCGCGGCGCTGGAGGTGCCCCGTGCCGCGTGCCGTTCACGGGTCGTCGACCGCGAGCCAGCCGGGCCCGCGCCGCGACCCGGCCCACCCATCGCTGACACCCGTGCCCGGCCGTGGGACCACCGCGGCCACCTTGTTGCTCAACGCCACCTACGAACCGTTGTGCGTGGTCTCCAGCCGGCGGGCCATCGTGCTCGTGCTGGCGGAGAAGGCCGTGTCGGTCGACTCGTCGGCCGACGTGGTGCACGCCGAGTCGCTCACGCTGCCGGTGCCGGTGGTCGTCCGGCTGACCCGCTACGTGCGGGTGCCGTACCCGGCGCAGGTGCCGCTGTCGCGGCGGGCGGTGTTCACCCGCGACGGGCAGACCTGCGTGTACTGCGGCGGCTCGGCGACCAGCATCGACCACGTCGTGCCGCGCAGCCGCGGCGGCACCCACACCTGGGACAACGTGGTCGCCGCCTGCCGCCGGTGCAACCACACCAAGGCCGACCGGTCGCTGGCCGAGCTGGGCTGGAAGCTGCCGAACCCGCCGCGCACGCCCAGCGGCGCGGCCTGGCGGCTGCTCGGCCACCGCACGGTGGACCCGCGCTGGCGCGAGTGGCTCGGCATCCCCGAGAGCGTCTCCGCGTGAAGAAGGACCCCGGGAAGGACCCCCTCGCCCCCCACCGCTCGCAGGCTCGCGGCGGGCCCCTGCGAGGGGGCCGGGCGTGACCTCGCCGGGGACCGCGCGGCGGCTGTGGGCGCTGGGCGAGCCGTTCCACGGGCTCACGTACTTCGCCGCCGAGGCGCGGGAGGCGACCGAGGCCGCGGGGGTGCGCGGCTTCTGGTCGGGCTACTTCGCGATGCGCGCGGCGCCGCTCGGCCCCGTCGGGCCGGAGGTCGTGACGGCGACCTTCTACGGCTTCGCCCCGGCGTTCGTCCGGCGGTGGGTGCCGGCGGTGTGGGACGCCGTGACGCCGGCCGACGCGCTGACCGCCCGGCTGGCCGGGGTCGACGCCGCGGTCCGGCGGGTGCTGGGCGAGGAGTGGCCGGACTCGGCCGAGGCCGCGGAGGCCGCCGCGCTGGCCGGGACCGCGGCGGCCGCCGTCGACGTCCCCGGCCGGCCGCTGGCCGCCGCCAACACCGGCCTGCCCGTCCCGGAGCGGCCGCACCTGGCGCTGTGGCAGGCGCTCACCACGCTGCGGGAGCACCGCGGCGACGGCCACGCCGCCGCCCTCCTGCAGCGGGGGATCTCCGGCCTGGCCGCCAACGTGCTCGCCGTCGCCGCCGGGCGCACCGAGCGGGACTGGCTGCTGCGCGCCCGTGGCTGGACCGAGGCGGAGTGGGACGACGCCGCGGCCGGGCTGGCCGACCGGGGGTGGCTGACCGGCGACGGCGAGCTCACCGCCGAGGGCCTGGCCATGGTGACCGCGGTCGAGACCGACACCGACCGGCTCGCGCTGGGGCCGTGGCAGGCGCTGGGCGATCCCGGCTGCGACCGGCTGGCCGAGTTGCTGGCGCCGGTGCGCCGCGCCGTCGTCGCCGCGGGGGACTGGCCGTCCGGCAACCCGATCGGCGCCCCCGACCCCGACTGATGAAGGACCCCATCGCCCCCAGCGCTCGCATGCTCGCGGCGGGCCCCTGCGAGGGGGCCGTCAGGTGACGCGGGAGCGCTCGGTCGGGTAGGCCTCGTGCGCGCCGGTCGCCAGCACCTCGCGGAAGCGGTCCATGGCGTCCCAGACGTCGGTGAACCGGGTGTACAGCGGCGCCGGGCCCAGGCGCACGCGGTCCGGCGTCCGGAAGTCCGGGACGACGCCGCGGTCGACCAGCGCCTGGGTCAGCTGCCAGGCCTGCGGGTGGGCGAGGCTGACGTGCGACCCGCGGCGGGCGGCGTCCCGCGGCGAGGCGAGGACGACGCCGTGCGGCGCCAGCCACGCGTCGGACAGCGCGACCAGCAGGTCGGTCATCGCCCGCCCCTTGGCGACCAGCCGCCCGATCCCGGCCTCGGCGACCAGCCGCACGCCGACCTCGACCGCCGCCATCGCCAGCACCGGCGGCGTCCCCACGCCGAACCGCTCGATGCCCGGCGCCGGGTCGTAGACCGGGCCCATCGCGAACTGGTCCCGCTGGCCGAACCACCCCCAGATCGGCTGGCGCACCCGCTCCTGCAGCTCGTGGCGGACGTAGAGGAAGGCCGGCGCCCCGGGGCCGCCGTTGAGGTACTTGTAGGTGCAGCCCACGGCCAGGTCCGCGCCGATCGCCTCCAGCTCGACCGGCACCGCGCCGGCCGCGTGCGAGAGGTCCCAGAGCACCAACGCGCCGGCGTCGTGCACCAGCCGCGTCACGGCGGCCAGGTCCGGCAGCGCGCCCGAGCGGTACGCGACCGCCGAGAGGACGACGACCGCGACCCGCTCGTCCAGCGCGGCGGCCAGCACGTCGAGGTCGAGCCCCTCGTCGATGTCGGCCGGCACCTCCCGCACCTCCATGCCCCGGGCCTGCGCGACGCCCGCCACGAGGTAGCGGTCGGTGGGGAAGTCGTCGGCGCCGCAGACCAGGACGTCGCGGCCCGGCCGCGCGTCGGCACCGGCCACGACCAGCTTGTAGAGGTCGACCGACGTCGAGTCGCTGACCAGCACCTCGCCCGGCCGCGCACCCAGCACACCGCTCGCCAGCAGGTCGCCGATCTCGGTGGCCCGTCCGATCCACGACGACCACGAGCCCACCAGGCCGGAGCCCCACTGCTCCTCGGCCACCCGGGCCAGCGCCGCGGGGGTCTCCCGCGGCAGCCGGCCCAGGGAGTTGCCGTCCAGGTAGAGCAGGTCGTCGTCGGCCACGACGAACCGGTCGCGGAAGGCGGCGAGCGGGTCGGCGGCGTCGAGGGCCTCGGCGGCGGCGCGGGACAGGTCCACGGGTCCCTGTCTACCGAGGGAGCACTCCGCGCGCGAAAGGCCCCCGGCCCCTAGCGTCGGGCGGCGTGACCCAGCTGCACGACCTCACCGCGCTCGAGCAGGCCGCCGCCGTCCGCGCCGGGGAGGTCAGCCCGACCGAGCTCGTGGAGCACTCCCTCGCCCGCATCGACGCGCTCGACGCCGGCCTGGGCGCCTTCGTCACCGTGACCCCCGTCGCCGCGCTCGACGCCGCCAGCGCCGCCGAGGAGCGACTGCGCCGCGGTCGCACCTCCACCGACCTGCCGCCGCTGCTCGGCGTCCCGACGGCGGTCAAGGACCTCAACAACACCGCCGGCGTCCGGACGACGTTCGGCTCGGCCGTCTTCGCCGACTTCGTGCCCGACGTGGACGACGCCGTCGTCACCAGGCTGGCGGCCGCGGGCACCATCAGCCTCGGCAAGACCAACACCCCCGAGTTCGGGTTCCCCTGCTACACCGACAACGAGGTGGCCGGGCCCGCCCGCTGCCCGTGGGACACCACCCGGCTGGCCGGCGGCTCGAGCGGCGGGGCGGCGGTGGCCGTCGCTGCGGGGCTCGTGCCCGTCGCGCAGGGCAGCGACGGCGGCGGCTCCATCCGCATCCCGGCCGGGATCAACGGCCTGTTCGGGCTCAAGCCCAGCCGCGGCCGGATCAGCAACGCCCCGCTCGGCGCCGACGTCACCGGCCTGGGCACCAACGGCCCGATCACCCGCAGCGTCCGCGACGCCGCGGCGCTGCTCGACGCCATGGCCGGCCCGGTGACCGGGGACGCCGCCTGGGCGCCGCCGCTGCCGCCGGGGGAGACCTTCCTCGGCGCAGCCGACCGGCCGGTGGGCCGGCTGCGGGTGGGCCGCTACCTGCACTCGGGCATGGCCGGCGCCGAGCCGGACGCCGACGTCGTCGCCGCCTTCGAGGACGCCTCGGCCCTGCTGGCCGACCTCGGGCACGAGGTCGAGGACCTGCCCGGGCCGCCGCTGACCGCCGACGTCGTCGCCGCCTTCGAGCGGGCCTGGGTGCTGTCGGCGACCACGCTGCCGGTGACGCCCGCGCAGGCCCGCGGGTTGCGCCCGCTCACCCGGGAGCTGCGCGAGCGCGGGCTGGCGCTGTCCGCGCAGGACGCGATGCAGGCGCTCGTCGCGCTGCGGCTGTTCGCCCGCCGCTGGGTCCAGGCGACCGACCGCTTCGACGTCCTGCTGGCCCCGGTCTGCTCGATGACGCCGCGTCCGCTGGGCTGGTTCACCGAGGACGGCGAGGGCGCGGCGGACTTCGAGCGGCAGAAGCGCTACGCCGCCTACACCGCCGTCTACAACGTCACCGGGCAGCCGGCCGTCAGCGTGCCGCTGCACTGGACCGCCGACGGGCTGCCCGTCGGGACGATGCTCGTGGGCCGGCCCGCCGACGAGGCGACCCTGCTCGCGCTCTCGGCCCAGCTGGAGCAGGCCCGTCCGTGGGCGCGCCGACACCCGCCGGGCTGGGACACGACCGCGGGTTGAGGGCCGCCTGCCGGTAGGTTGTCGGCGTGAGCGTCGTCGAGACCATCCTCGTCTACGGGGTCATCCCGCTGGCGATCGTCCTCTTCTTCGCGGTGCTGACCCTGATCCCGGGGCGGACGAAGAAGGCCCGCTACAAGCCGGGGCAGTCGTGGGACCACGAGCCGATCTGGTGGGAGCCGCACCCGCTGCACGGGCCCGCGGCCGGCAACCACGACAGCGACCCGAAGGCCATCGGCTCGTCGGTGTACCAGGAGCCGGGCGGCACCGGGCACCAGCTCCCCGCGGGCGGCGGCGCCCACGGTGCGAGCGCGGCGTCCACCCGTCCCGTCCCGGTGCCCAGCGGCCCGCTCGGCGGCGCCCGCGGGACCTGGTGAGCCCAGCCCCATGACCACCGCACCCCAGAACGTCCCCGGAGGCCGGCGATGACCCGCTCGATCGAGGCCACGTCGCACGACACGGCCACCCACGTCACCGACCCGGCGCGCACCGACGAGGCCGAGGGCCCGGGCAGCGGGCCGTTCAGCCTGCAGGAGCTCTCCCGGCTGGACGAGGCGCTCACGATGTCCTCGCGCGAGACCGGCCTGCGCTTCACCCTCTACATCGGTGACCTCGGCCAGCGCACCCGCTCGCGGGCCGAGGAGCTGCACGCCACCTCCGGCGGCGACCCGGCCGAGTCGGTGCTGCTGGCGGTCTCGCCGGGGCAGCGGGTCGTCGAGGTCGTCACCGGCCACGCGGCCGCGCGCCGGCTGCCCGACCGCGCCTGCGCCCTCGCCGTCCTGTCGATGACGAACTCCTTCGCCGCCGGCGACCTGGTGGGCGGCATCGTCAACGGGCTGCGCCAGCTGTCCGACCAGGCCGGTCACCCGCGGGGTCTGCAGACGCACTGACGAAGGCCCCTCCTGCCCCCACCGCTCGCACGCTCGCGGTGGGCCCCCGCAGGAGGGCCGACCGCGGAAGGCCCAGGACCCCGACGGGTCCTGGGCCTCTCGCGTGGACGGGCCCGGCGGCCCGTTCAGGCGCCCGGTTCCTCCGAGGGGCCCGCGGTCGCCACGGCGGGACGCCGCCGGGTCAGCCGGACCAGCGCCAGCGCGATCCCGGCCACCGGAGCCGCCACCAGCAGCCACGGCAGGAGGACGCCGACGACCACGACGGCCGCGCCCAGGGCCGTGAGCAGCCCGCGCCACCCGGCACCCAGCCCGTCGACGAAGCCGTCGGGGCCGCCGGCCGGGGGCGCGCTCTCCGGCGTCAGGTGCACGGTGAGGGTCGACAGGTCCACCTGGTCGGCCAGGAACGCCCGCTGCGACTGCAGCGACTCCAGCTGCCCCTGCCGGTCGGCCAGCGTCGTCTCGACCGACAGCAGCGCCTGGGTGTCCGCCGCTCCGTCCAGCAGGGTCAGCAGCCGCTCCACCGACGTCTGCAGCGCCGCGATCCGTGCGTCCAGGTCGACGACGGAGGCGGTCACGTCCGAGCGCGTCACCGACACGCTCTCCACGTCCCCGACGTCGTCCAGGTCGTCGAGGACGCCGTCCAGCTCGTCCGTCGGCACCCGGACCACGAGGTCGGCGACGGCGCCCTCCCCGTCGTCCCCGGACGCCGCCCGCTCCGTGCGTTCCTCGACCCGGCCGCCGGCGGCCGCCACGAGGTCGTCGACCCGGTCGGCGCCCTCGGCCGGGTCGTCGACGACGACCGTGGCGGTGGCGGTGGACACCACCTGCCGCTCGGCGTCCGTGCCGGTGTCGGCCGACGCACCGCCGCCGCCGGAGTCCTCGCCGGCCCCGGGCTCGGGCACGGCCCCCGCGCTGCCGCCGCCGTCCGAGGCGCCGGATCCGTCCCCGCCGGTGCAGCCGGCGAGCAGCGCCGCGAGCAGCGCCAGGACGAGTGCCGTGACCGCCGTGCTCCCGGAGGGCCGCATGACCGGACGCTAGGCCGGGGACCGCGCCGGGGGACAGCATCGAGGCCCGATCGTGACGCGGGCCCGAGGAGCGTGAGCGGCCCAGGACCCCGCCGGGGTCCTGGGCCGCTCACGCTGGACGGGGCCGGGCGTCAGCCGTTCTCGGCGGCGTCCCGCTCCCGGGCCCGCAGCGAGCGGGCGATCCCGTCGCGGCCCTCGGCGACCAGCCGTCGGAGCGAGGCCGGGTGCTCGGGCTCGGCCAGCCACGCGTCGGCGGCCTGCACCGTGCGCAGCTCGACCACCGGCGGGAACAGGTACTGCACCGCGTTCTTGGCGATCTCGCCGGGGCGGTTCTCCCACAGCGGCCGGATGTCGGCGAAGTAGCGCTCCACGTACCCGGCGGTCAGCGCCCGCTGGGCCGGGTGCCAGAACCCGGCGAGCATCGCCTCGTGCACGGCGTTCGGGATGCTGGCGTCGGTGAAGGCCCGGCGCCAGGTCTCCTCCTTGGCCTCCGCCGTGGGCCGCAGCGCACGGGCCGTCGCCGCGCGCCGCACGCCGGTGGCGGTGGCGTCCCGCTCGGCCTCGGCGTCGATCATGGCGTCGATCCCGGTGTCCCCGGCCGCGCCGATGGCGACCAGCCCGTTGAGGAACGCCCAGCGCGCGTCGGCGTCGACGGCCAGCCCCTCGACCACCCGGCTGCCGTCGAGCAGGCCGCGCAGCACGGCGGCGTGCTCCTCGGTCCGGGCGGCGGAGGCCAGCGTCCGCGACCACTGCAGCTGCTCGTCGCTGCCCGGGGCGGCGGCCTCGAGCGCGGCCAGCGCCTTGTCGGCCAGCGCGCGCCACCCGACCTCGGCCCAGCGCGGGTCGGCGTAGGAGCTCAGCGCCGACTGGACGCGGGCCAGCAGCGACTGGACGACGCTGATCTCGGTCTCGGCGTCGATGCCGGCCAGCACGAGCTGCACCCACTCGCGGGCGGGCAGCTCGGCGTCGCGGGTCATGTCCCAGGCGGCCGACCAGCACAGCGCCCGGGCCAGCGAGTCGGGCAGGGTGCCGATCGCGGTGCGCAGGGTGGCCAGCGACCGCTCGTCCAGCCGCAGCTTGGCGTAGGTCAGGTCGTCGTCGTTGACCAGGACGAGGGCGGCGGCCGGGTGCCCGGCCAGGTCCGGCACCTCGGTGCGCTCGCCGTCGACGTCCAGCTCCACCCGCGTGGTGCGGGTCAGCCCGTCGGGGCCGTTGTCGTACAGGCCGACGGCGAGCCGGTGCCGGCGCAGGTGCGGGTGCTCGGGCACCGCGGTCTGCTCGATCGCGAACGAGGCGTAGCGGCCGTCGTCGGTCAGCTCGAACACCGGCCGCAGCGTGTTGACCTGGCTGGTCTGCAGCCACTGCTGCGACCACTCGGACAGGTCGCGCCCGGTGGCCTCCGACAGCGGGTCGAGCAGGTCGGCCAGGGTGGTGTTGCCGTACTCGTGCGCCCGGAAGTAGCGGCGGATGCCGGCGAGGAACTCGTCGCGGCCGACGTAGGCCACCAGCTGCTTGAGCACCGAGGCGCCCTTGGCGTAGGTGATGCCGTCGAAGTTCACCTCGACCGCGGCGACGTCGACCATGTCGGCGGCGATCGGGTGGGTGGAGGGCAGCTGGTCCTGCGCGTAGGCCCAGGCCTTCTCGGTGTTGGCGAACGTCGTCCACGCGGTCGTGTACTCGGTCGCCTCGGCCTGGCACAGCGTGCTGATGTAGGTGGCGAAGGACTCGTTGAGCCACAGGTCGTCCCACCAGCGCATGGTCACCAGGTCGCCGAACCACATGTGCGCCAGCTCGTGCAGCACGGTCTCGGCGCGGCGCTCGTAGCGCGCGCGGCTGGTCTTGGACCGGAAGACGTAGTCCTCGAGGAAGGTGACCGCGCCGGCGTTCTCCATCGCCCCGGCGTTGAACTCCGGCACGAACAGCTGGTCGTACTTGTCGAACGGGTACGGGTAGTCGAAGACCCGGTGGTAGAAGTCGAAGCCCTGCTTGGTGACCCGGAACAGCTCCTCGGGGTCGAGGTGCTCGGCCAGGGTCGCGCGGCAGTACAGGCCCAGCGGGATGCCGTCGTGCTCGTCGGTGACCCGGGCGTAGGGGCCGGCGATGAGCGCGACCAGGTAGGTCGACAGCCGCTTGGTCGGCTCGAAGTGCACCAGCTGGGAGCCGCCGGGGCCGGCCTCGATGGTGCGGCCGCCGGTGTTGGAGACGACCTGCCAGTCGAACGGCGCGACGACGTGCACGGTGTAGGTGCCCTTGAGGTCGGGCTGGTCGAAGCAGGCGAACACCCGCTTGGCGTCGGCCGGCTCGAACTGGGTGTAGAGGTAGACCTGCCCGTCCTCCGGGTCCTCGAAGCGGTGCAGGCCCTCGCCGGAGTTGGAGTACCGGCAGTCGGCGACCACCTCGAGCGTGTTGTGCTCGGCCAGGCCGGGCAGCGGCAGCCCGCCCTCCTCGGTGTAGGTGCCCACGTCGAGGGGCCGGCCGTTGAGGGTGGCCGAGTGCACCGCGTCGGCGACGAGGTCGATGAACGTGCCCGCGCCGGGCTCGCGGCAGTCGAACTCCACCGTGGTCGTGGACCGGAACGTCGTCGTGCCGGGGTGCCCGGCGCCGTCGGTCAGGTCGAGGTGGAGGTCGTAGCCGCGCACGGCCAGCAGGCGGGCGCGCGCGGCGGCGTCGTCGCGGGTCAGGTTGGGTACAGCCACGCCGGGCAGCTTCCCACGCGGGGACGACACGCCGCCGTCCGTCCCCGGGCGGTGGAACCCCCGCCGGCCGCGGGAACAAGCGGTCGCACGGGCGACTTGGCTGCCTGCAGTGGGCCGGTGCGCCGCGTGCCGGCCTCGACCACCCGAGGAGCACCACGCATGACCGAGGCAGTCCAGAGCGCACCCGTCAAGGCCCGCGTCGACTTCTGGTTCGACCCCCTGTGTCCGTGGGCCTGGCTGACCAGCCGCTGGGTCCTGGAGGCGGCGAAGGTGCGCGACATCGACCTGCACTGGCACGTCATGTCGCTCGCCGTGCTCAACCGCGGCCGCGACCTCCCGGAGGAGTACCGGGAGATGATGACCAAGGCGATCGGCCCGGTGCGGGTCGCGATCGCCGCCGCCCAGCAGCACGGCGACGAGGTCCTCGGCGACCTCTACACCGCCATGGGCACCCTCCGGCACCACGAGGGCGTGGAGCTCGACGAGCTGGTCGTCCCGGCGCTGGAGCGGGTCGGCCTGCCGGCGTCGCTGGCCGAGGCCGCCGGCTCCACCGAGTACGACGAGGCGCTGGAGAAGAGCCACCACGCCGGCATGGACCCGGTCGGGGACGACGTCGGCACGCCGGTCATGCACATCGACGGCGTCGCCTTCTTCGGCCCGGTCATCAGCAAGGTGCCCACCGGGGAGGACGCCGGCAAGGCGTTCGACGGCGCGGTCCTGCTGGCCAACCTGCCGGACTTCTGGGAGCTCAAGCGCACCCGCCTGAGCGGGCCGGACATGGACTCCGTCCCCGCCGACGCCTTGGAGCTCCGCCGCACCGCCTGAGCGGAGTGCCCGGGGCGAGGAATCCTCGCCCCGGGCCCTCCAGCAGGATGAGGCGGTGCCGCACCCGACCCGCCAGCGCATCCTCATCACCGGCGCGAGCTCCGGCCTGGGCGCGGGCATGGCCCGCCGGTTCGCCGCCCGCGGCCGCGACCTCGCGCTCGTCGCCCGCCGCACCGAGCTGCTCGACGCCCTGCGCGACGAGCTGCTCGCCGCCCACCCGGGGATCCGGGTCGTCACCGCGGCGCTGGACGTCGACGACGCCGCCGCGGTCGACGAGGTCGTGCCCGCGCTGGCCCGCGACCTCGGCGGCCTCGACCGGTTCGTGGCCAACGCCGGCATCGGCAAGGGCGGCTCGGTCGGCACCGGCGCGGGCTGGGCCAACCGCGCCACGCTGTTCACCAACGTGCTCGGCACGCACGCGCAGTGCGAGGCCGCCGTCGAGCTGTTCCGCGCCCAGGGCCACGGCCACCTGGTGCTGATCTCCTCGGTCGCCTCGATCCGTGGCATGCGCGGCACGCGGACGGCGTACGGGGCCAGCAAGGCCGCGCTCAACGCGCTCGCCGAGGGCATCCGCTCGGACCTGCTCGGCACCGGCATCCGGGTGACGACGGTGCTGCCCGGCTACATCGAGACCGAGCTCAACGTGGGCCGCCGCGGCCCGTTCACCGTCGACCTCGACACCGGCGTCGACGCGCTGGTCGCCGCCATCGAGCGCGAGCCGGTGCGCGCCTACGTGCCCGAGTGGCCGTGGCGGCCGGTGTCGGCGCTGCTGCGCGTGCTGCCGCTGCCCGTCGTCCGCCGCCTGACGTGACGGAGTCGCTCGCGCGCGGGGAGCGTCACCGGGCGACTCCGGTGCGGGCGGCGGCCAGGGCCATGGTGGCCGCGTCGTAGGGGCCGCGGTCCAGCCGGCCGGCGCGGACGGCGGCCAGCACCGCCAGCAGCTCCTCGCGCTGGGCGCCGACGAACGCCGCGTCGACCACCGCGCCGTGCCCGGGGACGACGGGGCCGCGGGCCAGGGCGTGCACCCGGCCCAGCGTCGCCGGCCAGTCGGCGGGGAACGCGTCCTCGAACGCCGGCGGCGCGCCCTCCTCGACCAGGTCGCCGGCGAACAGCACGGTGCCGTCGCGGTCGGTCTCCACCTCCACGACGAGGTCGGCGTCGGTGTGCCCGCGGCCGAGGAACCGCAGGGTCACCTCCCGCCCGCCGACGTCCAGCACCGCGTGGTCGTCGACGAGCGCGTCGGGCGGGTCCAGCGGCACCGCCGCGACCCGGTCGGCACCCGCGGCGTCCCCGGCCGCGCGCAGCTCGGCGACCCGCGCCGCCCGCTGCGCCTCGCCGGTGGCGAGCAGCCCGGCCGCGCAGCCGCGGCTGCCCCACACCGTCGCCGGGCGGAACGCCGCGTTGCCGAAGCAGTGGTCGTAGTGCGCGTGGGTGTTCACGACCGTCCACGGGTGCGGCGTCACCCGGCGGACGGCGGCGACCAGGTCCGCGGCCTCGCCGAGGTCGGCGCGGGTGTCGACGACCAGGCAGGCGCCGTCGCCGACCACCAGCCCGCAGTTCAGGTCGAGGGAGGCGTGCCGACGCACGAACACCCCGTCGGCCACCTCGACGAAGGTCACCAGCTGATCCGCATCGGGCGGCCGCGGGCGTCGCGGACGTCCTGGCCCACCCGGCAGGCCGTCCCGTCGGCGATCCGGCGGGCGGACCACGCCGCGGCGCAGGCGTCCAGCGCGTCGACCGCCGGCAGTGCGGGCGGGGCGTCGGCGAGGGCGTCGAGCACGTCCATCACCGGCTGCAGCGCCCGGACCCGCTGGGCGAGCCCCCGCGCCGTGCTCTTGGGGTCGAGCACCCGCTCGTCGAGCGCGCGGAAGGCCAGCTCGGGGAAGACCTCGTGCACCCGTGGGTCGGGCGGCTCGCCGAGCGCGTCGTCCAGCGACCGGATCGAGGCCACCAGCTGGAACGACTGCGCCGACAGCGACCGGCCCCCGGTGGCCTCGACCGACCGGAGCCGCGCCTGGGCGTAGTCGCCCGCGGCCAGCACCGCCCGCACCGGTGCGGGGAAGACCGAGCCCGTCGCGCCGCGTCCCCGCAGCGCCGCCCGCGCGGCGACGTCGCAGGCGCGCACGCCGTCGTCCGACAGGCCGATCGGCATGTCGATGCCGACCACCTCCACGCCCGGCACGGCGAGCACCGCGGCGGCGTCGTCGAGCACCAGCAGGCGCACCGACCGGCCCTCCAGCAGGGCACCGGCCCAGCGGCCCCGCCACCCGTCGACACCCAGCACCGGCACCCGGCGAGCCTGACAGACTCGGGCCCATGCGCGTCTTCGTCGGCACCGACCATGCGGGCCTGGAGTTCAAGGACCACCTCAAGCAGGCCCTCGCCGCGGCCGGGCACGAGCCCGTCGACTGCGGGGCGTTCGAGTACGACGCCCAGGACGACTACCCGCCCTTCTGCTTCGAGGTGGGCGAGCGGGTCGTCACCGAGCCGGGCAGCCTCGGCGTGGTCATCGGGGGCTCGGGCAACGGCGAGCAGATCGCGGCGAACAAGGTCCCCGGCGTCCGCGCGGCGCTGGTGTGGAACACCGCCACCGCCGAGCTCGCCCGCCAGCACAACGACGCCAACGTCGTCGCCGTCGGCGCCCGGCAGCACAGCGTCGAGGAGGCCACCGAGCTGGTGCTGCACTTCTTGGCCACCGACTTCAGCGGGGACGAGCGGCACGTGCGCCGCATCGGCCTGATCGCCGACTACGAGCGCGACCGGCACCGCCCGGCCGGCGGGCTGCCCACCCGCTCGGAGGCCGACGCGGGATGACTGGGGAGCAGCTGCGGCGGGCCGCCGCGGCGGCCCGCGAGCTGCTCGACTCGGTGCCCGACGGCGCCGCGCGGGTGCCGGCGATGGACGACGACGTCGCCGGCGTCGTCGCCCACGTCACCGGCTGCCTGGTCTGGTACGCCCAGGACCTCGCCGCCGGGCCGCGCCGGGCCGACGGGTTCACCCTCGCCCGCCGGCCGGAGGCGGACCTGGCCGAGCTGGTCCGCCAGCAGGCGGCCGCCGCCGAGGTGCTCGCCCGGACCGTCGACGGCGCGGCGCCCGGCGACCGGGGCTGGCACGACTGGGGCCGGCCCGACCCCTCCGGCTTCGCGGCCATGGGCGCGGCCGAGCTGCTGCTGCACACCGGCGACGTCGCCGACGCCCTGGGCCTGCCCTGGGCGCCGCCGGCCGACCTGGCCGACGCCGTCGTCGTGCGGCTGTTCCCCTGGACGCCGCCGGACGCCGAGCCGGTCGCCGCCCTGCGCTGGGCCACCGGCCGCGGCGACCTGCCCGGGCTGGAGCCGGTGACCTCCTGGCGCTGGCACTGCTCGCCGCTCGAGGAGTGGGACGGCTCCCGCCCGGCCTAGAAGTCGTCGGGGCACCAGGGCGGAACGGGCCAGGAGAACGCGGTGGCGGCCAGCGTGACCGCGCCCGGGCTCACCTCGGTCACCCGCCCGGCGCCCTGCAGCGTGGCCAGCGAGACCCCGCCCAGGTAGGCGGCGGCCAGGTCCTCGGCGCCGAGCACGATGTCGGGGTCGCTGTCGGTCGGCGCGCAGAACCCGCCGGCCGGGTGCGCGGTGAGCGCCCAGCGCCCGTCGTTCCAGGGGCAGAAGGGGTCGCGGACCTCGAACACCAGGTTGATCCGGGTCGGGTAACGGCGGGCGGCGAGCGCACGGCCGACGTCGACCAGCCGGACCCACAGCGTGTCGACCGGCCGGGCGTGCAGCGCCCGCGGGTCGGCCAGCAGGTGCCGCAACGGGTCGTCGGGCGGCTGGGACGGCGCCCGCACGGTGCGCACGAGGTCGATCGAGAGCAGGTACCGCCACAGCGCCGCGTACGCCGCGGGGGTCTCGGCCCGCACCTCCTCGACGGTGAGCGTGCCGTCGGCCATCGCGTCCTCGTCCCACCGCGGGGTCACCCGGTGGGCGGCGTAGCCGGTGACCGTGCCGTCGTCCTCCCTGTGCAGCAGGTACCGCCGGGCCGAGGCGCCGCCGCGCCGGTCGCGGCGGTCCTCCAGGACCCGGTCCCACCACGGGCCGGTCCGGGCCATCGTCCCGGGGACCCGGCGACGCAGCCGCTCGTGCACGGCCGCGGCGGCCGGCCGGTACTCCTCGACCGGCACCGGCGTCACCCGGCCCGCGCCCAAATCGACGTCCCGCCTGAAGCCCAGCTCCGTCGTCCGGCCCGAGAAGCCGCCGCGCCAGGCCGCGGGGGCGTAGCCGTAGCGGCCGTAGATCGAGCCCTCCGACGCCCACAGCGCGGCGACCGGCTCGCGCTCCTGCTCGTGCAGCTCGGTGAGCTGCCGGCGCATGATCGCGGTGAGCACGCCGCGGCGGCGGTGGGTGGGGGAGACGGTCACCCAGGTGACCCCGGCGCAGGGGACGACGGCGCCCGGGACGGTCAGCTGCAGGCTGTAGGCGCCGGCGGTGGCGGCCACCCGCTCGCCGTCCCACAGGCTGAGCGAGCGGTCCATCTCCGCGGTCGCGTGCGGCGCCGCCAGCCACTCGTCGGACGGGTCGTCGCCGAAGCCGGCGGCCATGGCCCGCCCGAAGGCGGGCCACTCCTCGACGGTCGCCGGGCGCAGCGCGGCGGTGAGGTCGTCCACGGCTCGTGTCTACCGGCCGGGGACGACGGTGCGCCAACGGGTTCTCCCCGGGGACATCCGGGCCCGGTCGGTGTCAGGATGCCGCCCATGGATCCGGCGCATCGGCCCATCGGGTGGTGGGTCAAGCACCTCGACGCCCTGCTGGAGGACGTCGTGGACGCCGCCGTGGCCGGGGAGGGCCTGACCCGCCGCCACTGGCAGGTGCTCCACACGCTGGCCGGGGCCCCGGTCGACGAGGACGCGCTGGTCCGGGCGCTGGCCGACTTCGACGGGCACCTCCCGGTGATCGCCGCCGACCTCTTCGGCCGCGGCTGGGTCGACCGCGCGACCGGCTCGCTGGCGCTGACCGACGAGGGGCGCACCGCGCACGAGCGCCTGGAGCGGGCCATCGGCCGGGTGCGCCGCCACGTCGCCGACGGGCTGTCCCGGCAGGAGTACGAGCGCACCATCCTGGTGCTCAGCCGGATGGCGCAGAACATCGAGCGCGCCCTGGGCCGGGACGCCTGAGCCCGGTGCCCGCCACCCCGGCCGACGTCCGCGCCGTCGCCCTCGCGCTGCCCGAGGCGACGGAGCGGCCGGCCTGGGACATGGCCTGCCTGCGGGTCCGCGACGAGGTCTTCGCCTCGATGCCGCCGGAGGAGACGTGGGTGGCGGTCCGGCTCGCCGAGGGCGAGAACCGCGCGCTGGCCGCCGAGCGGCCGGAGGTCTTCTCCGTGCCGCACCACTACCGGAACTCGACGATGGTCGTGGTGGACCTGGCGGCGGTCGACCGCGGCGAGCTGGCCGAGCTGCTCACCGAGGCCTGGCGGCTGCGCGCCCCGGCCCGCCTGCGCGCGGCCTTCGATCAGGCGGGGTCCTCTTCCGATCAGGGGTGACCGGCCTCCCTGCAGGGGCCCGCGCGAGCTCGCGAGCGGAGGGGGGCAGGGAGGTCCTTCCTCACGAGCGCAGGTAGGCCAGCGTCGCCATCACGCGGCTGTTGCGGTCCTCGTCGGGGGCCAGCCCGAGCTTGGCGAATATCCGCTGCGTGTGCTTCTCCACCGCGCCCGGCGTGACGACCAGCAGGCGCGCGATCGCGGCGTTCGAGTGGCCCTCGGCGATCATCCCGAGCACCTCCCGCTCGCGTGGGGTCAGCCGCCGCACCGGGTCGTCGGCCCGCCGCCGGGCGAACAGCTGGGCGACGACCTGCGGGTCGAGCACGGTGCCGCCGGCCACCACGTCGGACAGCGCGCCCATCAGCTGGTCCAGGTCGGAGACGCGGTCCTTGAGCAGGTAGCCGACCCCGCCGCGGCCGTCGGCGAGCAGCTCGTCGGCGTAGGCCACCTCGACGTACTGGGAGAGGACGAGCACCGCCGTCCCCGGCGCCGCGGCGCGGGCCTCCACCGCGGCGCGCAGCCCCTCGTCGGTGTGGGTGGGCGGCATCCGGACGTCGACGACGGCGACGTCGGGCCGCAGCTGCGTGACCGCCCGCACCAGCGAGGGGCCGTCGCCGACCGCCGCGACGACCTCGGTCCCGGCCTCCTCCAGCAGGCGCACGAGGCCCTCCCGGAGGAGCACCGAGTCCTCGGCCAGCACGACCCGCATCACGCGCCGGGCACCTCGGCGGTCAGCCGGGTCGGGCCCCCGCGCGGGCTGTCGACGGTGAGCGTGCCGTCGGCGGCGCGGACCCGGTCGGCCAGGCCGGCCAGCCCGTGCCCAGGAGCGGCGACCGCGCCGCCGTGCCCGTCGTCCTCGACGACGACCCGCAGCAACCCGCCGGCGCGCGAGACGGCCACCCGGCACACCGACGCGCCGCTGTGCTTGGCCACGTTGGCCAGCGCCTCGCTCACCACGAAGTAGGCGGTGTTCTCGACCGCGGGCGCCAGGCGCTCCTCGGGGAGGTCGACGGCGAGCTCCACGGGCACCGGCGAGCGGGCGGCCAGCGCGGCCAGCGCCGCGGCCAGGCCACGGTCGGCCAGCACCGGCGGCGCGATCCCGCGGGACAGCGCCCGCAGCTCCTCCAGCGCCTCGCGCGCCAGGCTGGCCGCCTCGCCCAGCGTCGTCCGGGCGGCGGCGGGGTCGCGGTCCATCTGCCGCTGCGCGCGGGCGAGGTCCATGCCCAGCCGGACCAGGTGCTGCTGCGGGCCGTCGTGGATGTCGCGCTCCAGCCGGCGCAGCGCGACGGCCTCGGCGGCGACGGCGGCGTCGCGGCCCTGCGTGGCCCGGTCGATCTGCTCCTGCGCGGCGGCCCGGGAGGTCAGCAGAGCCCGGCCGACCTGGGCCTGCAGCACGGCCACGCCGCGGACGACGTAGGGCAGCAGCAGCGCGAACAGCAGCCCGATCGCGGCGTAGAAGACGACCCGCAGGGCGTAGCCGTCGCCGAGGCCGAGCAGCTCGGGCAGGTCCTCGTCGTCCGGCCCGTCGGGCAGCGACCAGCCCCAGGCGGCCCACGTCAGCCCGCCGAGGGCGCCGGCCCAGAACGTCACCGCGACGCTGAACGACAGGATCGCGAAGGGGAACCGGACCACCGCGTGCAGCGCGTCCAGCCAGCACTGCGCGTCGCGCAGCGGCGTCAGCAGCCGGCGCAGCGCCGGGCCCTCGGCCCGCCGGTAGGCCGGCCGGGGCACCTCCCGGCGCAGGACCGCGGGCAGCCAGGCCCGCTCGGCGGCGGCGAAGCCGCGCGCGGCGACCAGGGTCAGCGCGAGGACGGCGACGCCGACCCAGATCACGAGCAGGCCGGCGCCGACGGACAGCCCGGTGACGACGACGACGAAGGCCGCGATCGCCACGGGGAACGAGGCGAGCGAGTAGCCGGTGTCGATGCCGAGCTGGCGGACGAGCCCGCGGCGGCGCTCGGGGGCGGCGGGGACGGCGGGCAGCCGCAGGGTCTCGGTGCGCGTGCTGGTGGTCATGGCATCGAGCCTCCGGCCGCGGCGGCTGCGGGCCGATCCCGCCACCCGGCCGGTCCGGTGTCGGGCTGGCCCGACGGGAGGGGCACGTGCGGCCCCGGCGTCGTCTCGGCGTCCATCTCGACGGCGATGCTCCCGGCGGGCGCCACCGGTGTCCAGGACCGGCGCCCGCGGGCGCCTCGTTAGTGTCGGTGCCGGTCTCCGGACGGCGGCGGCGACGGAGCCGCGCCGCCGAGGGCCGGGGGAGGAGCGGCTGTCGTGCGCATGAGGATCTGGTCGGCCGGGATGGCCGTCCTGCTCGTGGGTGCCTGCTCGAGCGGGGACGCCGACGAGCCGGAGCAGGACGAGCAGCGGGGCACCGCGACGGTCGGCACCTCCGCTCCGGACGAGCGGCTCACCGTGGTCGGCGACGCCGATCCCGTGGCGGCCGCCGCCGGCGCCAGCCGGGCGCTGTTCGACGAGGCCGGGGTCGCGGTCGTGGCCCGCGACGGCGACCGGGCCGGGGAGCTGCTGGGCGCGTCGGCGGCCGCCGGGCTCGGGGTGCCGCTGCTGCTCGAGCCCGCGGACGGTGGCGCCTCCCCGGCCACCGAGGAGCTCGGCCGGCTGGGCGTGACCACCGTCCTCGCCGTCGGCGAGGCCACCGCGGAGGACGCCGGCGTCGACGTCGTCCGCGTGGCGGCCGACCCCGGGGCCGTGGAGGGCGCGACGGGCCTGGACCTGGGGGACACCGAGGAGGTCGCCGAGGACGGCGCGGTGGCCGCCGTCGCCGCGCTGGACCCCGGGGAGCCGGTCGCGCTGGTGCCGGAGGACGGCTCCCCGGAGGACGACGGCGGCGACGGGCGGCTGCCCGACGTCGAGCGCCCCGAGCCGCTGAGCGGGACCCTCGTGCTCACCACCGGCGGCCCCGAGTCGCTGGCCGCCGTGGCCACCGCCCGTGCCGCCGGGGCGCGGGTGCAGGTCACCGACGGGGTCGCCGACCCGCGGGCCTCGGCCGACCTGGTCGACCTGCTGGCGGAGGAGCGGCCGGAGTCGGTGGTCGCGCTGGGCGCCGACCTCGGCGCCGAGGACGGGCTGGACTGGAAGCTCGAGACGGCGGCGACCGGCGAGCAGCTGCCCGGCGGCGGCCAGACGCTGTTCCCGGCCCACATGCTGATCGCGCTGTACGGCCACCCGGGCACCGGCGCGCTCGGCCTCCTCGGCGAGCAGGACGTCACCGGGGCGATCGACCGGGCCCGGCAGTACGCCGCCGAGTACGAGCCGCTGGTCGACGCGACCGTCGTCCCCTCCTTCGAGATCATCGCGACGGTGGCGTCGGAGTTCGCCGGCCCCGACGGCAACTACTCCACCGAGGCCGACATCGAGGTGCTGCGGCCCTGGGTGGAGGCGGCCGGCGAGGCCGGCATCTACGTCGTCCTGGACCTGCAGCCGGGCCGCACGGACTTCGTCAGCCAGGCCGAGCTGTACCGGCCGCTGCTCGAGCTGCCGCACGTCGGGCTGGCGCTCGACCCGGAGTGGCGGCTGGCGCCGGACCAGGTGCACCTGACCCAGATCGGCTCGGTGGACGTCGCGGAGGTCAACCGCGTCGTCACCTGGCTGGCCGACCTGACGCGGGAGAACGCGCTGCCGCAGAAGCTGCTGGTGCTGCACCAGTTCCGGCTCGACATGATCCCGGGCCGGGAGCAGCTCGACGTCTCCCGCGACGAGCTCGCGGTGCTGATCCACGCCGACGGGCAGGGGCCGCAGGGGTCGAAGCAGGCCACCTGGCAGGCGTTGCGGGCGGGCGCGCCGCCGGTCTGGTGGGGGTGGAAGAACTTCATCGACGAGGACCAGCCGATGCTCACCCCGCAGGAGACGGTCACCCAGGTGGTGCCCCGCCCGGAGCTGGTCAGCTACCAGTAGCCGCAGGTCTCCCGTCCTGTCGGTCTCCTGTGGTGTGCTGGCCACCCGCCAGCGACCACAGGAGGAGCCGTGACGACCGTCCTGCCCAGCGAGCTCGACCCGCGTCTGCTGGAGCACCGCCGGGAGCTGACCGGCTACTGCTACCGCATGCTCGGCTCGTCCTTCGACGCGGAGGACGCGGTGCAGGAGACGATGGTGCGGGCCTGGCGGGGGCTGGCCGACTTCGAGGGCCGGTCGGCGCTGCGGTCGTGGCTGTACCGGATCGCCACCAACGTCTGCCTGGACCAGCTGAACGGCCGCAACCGCCGGGCGCTGCCGATGGACCTGTCGGGCACCTCGTGGCAGCCGGTCGAGGCGTCGCTGGCGGCGAAGAAGCCCGCCGACGCGTGGGTCGAGCCGGTGCTCGACCGCCAGGTCGTGCCGGAGGACGCCGACCCGGCCGAGCAGGCGGTGGCCCGGGAGTCGATCCGGCTGGCCTTCGTCGCCGCGCTGCAGCACCTCCCGCCCCGGCAGCGGGCGGTGCTGCTGCTGCGCGACGTGCTCCGGTGGCGCGCCGAGGAGGTCGCCACCCTGCTGGAGAGCACCGTCGCGTCGGTCAACAGCGCCCTGCAGCGGGCGCGGGCGACGCTGGCGGCCGTCGGTGGCGAGCTGGACGAGCGGCCGCTGAGCGACGACCACCGCGACCTGCTCGACCGCTACACCGACGCCTTCCTGCGCTACGACATCGAGGCGTTCGTGCAGCTGCTGCGGGAGGACGCGACGCAGCACATGCCGCCGTTCGAGATGTGGCTGCGCGGCCGGGAGGACATCGGCACCTGGATGCTCGGCCCGGGGGCGGCGTGCCGGGACTCGCGCCTGATCGAGGTGATGGCCAACGGGTCGCCGGCGTTCGCCCAGTACCGGCCGACGGCCGCCGGCGGCCACGTGCCGTGGGCCTTGCACGTGCTGGAGATCGAGGGCGGGCAGATCGCCCACATCTCCAGCTTCCTCGACCTCGACACCGGCCTGTTCGAGCGGATGGGCCTGCCGGCCGCGCTGGAGCCCGAGCCCGCGGCCTGACCCGGCCGCCGTCCCCGCGTCCGGGTCGCCCTGCCAGCGTTGTCCAGCGACCGGCCAGGGACGGTGACGTCGTGGCCGACCCCGGGACGACGCCCCGGGCCGGCGGCCTGACCGCGAGGCGGCGTTCGCCGGCGTGCGCCGAGGTGCAGCCGGACGACCAGCTGCTGCACCTCGGCGCACGACGTCGGGCGGTCAGGCGGGGACGGGCGCCGGGGCGGGGGCGTCGGCGGCCCGCGGGGCGGGGAGGTCGGCCGGCGCCTCGTCGGTGAGGCCGAGCCGGTCGTGCAGCCGGCGCAGCGGCCGCGGCGCCCACCAGTTGCGGCGGCCCATGAGGGTCATCACCGCCGGCAGCAGGAGCATCCGCACGAGCGTGGCGTCGACCAACACCGCCAGCGCCAGCCCCAGCCCGATCTGCTTGATCGGCGAGAAGCCGCCGGCCACGAACCCGGCGAACACCACGATGATCAGCGCCGCCGCGGCGGTCACGATCCGCCCGGTCTGCTGCAGCCCCCGCTCGACGGAGAGGTCGCTGTCGCCGGTGCGGCGGTGCTCCTCGGCGATGCGCCCGAGCAGGAACACCTCGTAGTCCATCGACAGCCCGAACGCGATGGCCAGCACGATCACCGGGGTGGTGATGCTCAGGCTGCCCAGCGCCTCGGTGCCCACGAGCGCGCCGAGGTGCCCGTCCTGGAACACCCACACGAGCGCGCCGAAGCTCGCGCCGAGGCTGAGCGCGCCGAGCGCCAGCGCCTTGAGCGGCACGACCAGCGAGCCGGTGAACAGGAACAGCAGCACCGTGGTCGCGATGGCGATGACCGCCAGCATCCAGGGCAGCCGCTCCCGCAGCGCGTCCTGGTAGTCGGCCAGCGCGGCGGCGTCCCCGGTGACCAGCGCGCCCGTGCCCAGGGCGCGGACGTCGTCCACCAGGCGCATCGCGACCGGTCCCTGCGCGTCGCCCTCGGGCACGACGTCGAGCACCGTCAGCCCCCAGGTGTCCGGGCGCACCGACACCTCCCGCACGCCGTCGAGCCCGGCCAGCCGGTCGGCGAGGGCGGCGGTCTCGCCGGCGGTCAGCGACGACGGCACCACCACGGTCACCGGGTCGACGTCCGCGGCGACCGGGAACCGCTCCTCGGCCAGCTCGGCCAGCTGCCGGGACGCCGACGCCTCCGGCAGCGACCGCGCGTCGGGGTCGGCGAACCGCACGCCGAGGAACGGGGTCGCGGCCAGCACCAGCACCCCGCCGACCGCCACGACGACCAGCACCGGGCGGCGCCGCACCCGCCGGGCCAGCCGCGCGAAGCCGCCGCCGGTGGCACGGGCGGGAGCCGGGCGGATCCGCCGTCCCCAGGCCCCGAGCAGCGCGGGCACCAGGGTGAGGGCAGCGACCAGGTCGAGCAGCACGACCGCCAGCCCGGCGAGGCCCATCGAGCGGAGGAAGTCGTCGGGGAACACCAGCAGGCCGCTCAGCGCCGCGGCCACGGTGAGGCCGGAGAAGGTGACCGTGCGGCCCGCGGTGGCGAAGGTGCGGCGCAGGGCGGTGCCGTCGTCCGCCGTGGCCTTCTCCTCGCGGAAGCGGGAGACCAGCAGCAGGCCGTAGTCCACCGCGAGGCCGAGGCCCAGCATGGTGACGACGTTGACCGCGTAGACGGAGACGTCGGCGACCGCGGTGGCCAGCAGCAGGGCGCCCAGCGTCGCCGCGACGCCGGCCAGCGCGACGACGACCGGGATGCCGGCCGCGACGACCCCGCCGAAGAGCACCACCATCAGCGCCAGCGCGACCGGCATCGAGATCATCTCGGCGCGGGCGAGGTCGCTGGCGGCCTGCTCGTCCATCTCGTCGTCCTGCAGCGGCCCGCCGCCGACGACGGTGCGGGGTGCCTCGGCGTCGCGGAGGAGCGCGGCGGCGTCGTCGACGGCGGCGTCCCCGGCCGGCGTGGGCTCGAAGGTGACGGCCACGGCGACGGCCCGGCCGTCGGTGGCGACCAGCCCGGCGTCGCCACCGGACCACGGCGTGACGACCGACGCCACGCCTGGCAGGGCGGTCAGCTCGGCGGCCAGCCGGTCGACCTCGGGCCGCAGCTCCCCGGCCGGGCGGCCGTCGAGGACGGCGGCGATCGTGTCGCCGCTCGGGGCGGCGGCCCGCAGCAGCTCGCTCGCGCGCGAGGCCTCGCTGCCGTCGACGTCGCCGACCTCGCCGGAGAGCCGGCCGAACAGGGCCGGGGCGCTCAGCACGCCGCCGACGAGGACGGCGGCCCACAGCAGCAGGACCAGGCGGCGGTGGCGGGCGCACCAGGCGGCGAGGCGGGGGAGCGACATGGCGGTCTCCTCGGTCGGATCGGGGTGCGACCACCCTCGCGACCCGGGCCCCTCGCCCACCTCCCTCGCACCGGCGGACTCCCGCCTCCCCCGCGCGGGGGAGGACCGGCCGTGGATCCCCCTGACGATGGAGCCCCCGGTCAGGTGCCGGGTCGGACGATCCCGTGCTCGTAGGCGTGGATGACCGCGTGGACCCGGTCCCGCAGGCCGAGCTTCATGAGCACGTTGCCGACGTGGGTCTTCACCGTGTGCTCGCTGACGACCATCCGCGCGGCGATCTCGGCGTTGGACAGCCCGCGGGCCAGCAGCTCGAGGGTCTCCTGCTCCCGCGCGGTCAGCGGCCCGGCCGGGACGACCGGCGCGGGTGCCGGCCGCGCGCGCACGAAGTCGGCCAGCAGCCGCCGGGTCACCGACGGGGCCAGCAGCGCCTCGCCCGCGGCGACCACCCGGACGGCGGCGACGAGGTCGTCGCGGCCGACGTCCTTGAGCAGGAAGCCGCTCGCGCCGGCCTCGAGCGCGGCGTAGACGTAGTCGTCGAGGTCGAACGTGGTCAGCACGAGCACCCGCGTGGCGGGGGAGTCGGCGACCACGGCGCGGGTGGCGGCGATGCCGTCCAGCCGCGGCATGCGGATGTCCATGAGGACGACGTCCGGCCGCTCCCGCCGGGACAGCGCGACGGCCTCCTCGCCGTCCCCGGCCTCGCCGACGACCTCCAGGTCGTCCTGGGCCTCGAGGATCATCCGGAATCCGGCCCGCACCAGCCCCTGGTCGTCGGCCAGCAGCACCCGGGTGGTCACCGCTGCGGCACCGCGGCCAGCGGCAGCTCGGCGGTCACGCGCCAGCCGCCGCCGGCGCCGGGCCCGGCGGTGACGGAACCGCCGACCGCGGCGGCCCGCTCCCGCATCCCGACGAGCCCGCGGCCGCCGCTGCCGGCCGGGTCGCCGCCCAGGCCGTCGTCGGCCACGTCGATGCGCAGCCGGTCGCCGTCGGCCTCCACCCGCAGGTCGACCCGCGCGGGGCCGGCGTGCTTCACCACGTTCGTCAGGGCCTCCTGCACGATCCGGTAGGCCGCGAGGTCCAGCGCCGGGGACACCCGCGGCAGCTCGGCCGGCGGCGTCCACGCGACGTCCACCCCGGCGGCGCGCACGGAGCCGACGAGCTCCGGCAGCCGGTCGAGGCCGGGCTGCGGCGCGAGCGACGCGGCGCCGTCCTCCCGGAGGACGCCGAGCAGCCGGCGCAGCTCGGTGAGCGCCGCCCTGCCGGTGGCGCTGATGGCGTCGAACGCCTGCACGGCGCGGGCGGGGTCGCGCTCGACCACCACGGGGCCGGCCTCCGCCTGCACGACCATCATGCTGACCGAGTGGGCGAGCACGTCGTGCATCTCCCGGGCGATGCGGTTGCGCTCCTCGACCACGGCCTGGCGCGCCTCGGCCGCCTGCGTGCGCTCCAGCGAGGCGGCGCGCTCCTCGGCCCGGACGGCGGCGAGCCGGCGGCTGCGGGCGCCGTCCCCGAGCAGCCAGGCCGCGGCGAAGGTGAGGTAGAGGATCGAGACGTCCTCGACATCGGCGCCCGCGGGGTCGCTCGCCAGGGCCGCGGCGATGGCGACGGTGGCGATGCCCGCGGCGAGCAGCGCGAGGCGCCGGGGGGCGTGCGCGGCGACGCTGTACATCGCGACCAGGCCCGCGAAGTACACCGCCGGGTCGGGCACCTCGGTCAGCCCGTGGACCGTGGTGGCCGCACCGCAGACCAGGCTGACGGCGAAGGGGAACCGGCGCCGCCACACCAGCGGCAGGCACTCGACCGCGACCAGGGCGTAGCCCCACGACGGCACCGACGCGCAGCCGCAGCCGGCCTCGCGCAGCAGCGGCTGCAGGGTCACCACCAGCACGAGGACGGCGAGCATCGCGTCGACCACGTACGGGTGGTCGGCGAACTGGCGGCGCCAGTCGTGCGGCAGGCCGGTCACCGGCCGATCCTCCCGCGCCGGCGGCCCCGGGGACTCCCTCTCGCGGGGGATCTGTGCGCGCCCGGGCGCGGGCCGCTCAGAGCTCGACGGAGACGCCGTCCCGCCACTGGCGCAGCACCAGGTAGCGGCCGTGCAGGGCGCCGCGGTCACGGTGGCCGAAGCCGAGCAGCGTGCCCTCGTGGCCCTGTGCGGCGGGCAGCCACTTGACCGCCTCCAGGCCCTCCCTGACCCCTGCGCGCGTGCGCTCGGGCGCCCGGGCGAGGCCCTCGGCGACCAGCCGGCCCATGTCGTACTGGTAGGCCACGCCGAAGCCCGGGCGGTCGCGGGGGCCCAGCCGCCGGCGCAGGCCGGCCAGCGTGCTGTTCCGGTCGGACACCATGTCCACGTACACCCAGCCGTCGACCACGCGGGCGAAGTCGGGCGCGTAGCCGCGCAGCCCGCAGGTGTTCATCACCCTCGGCCCGGCGAACCCTGCGGCCGTCACCGCGCGCGCGACCGCGGGGGCGGCCAGGCCCAGCCCCAGGTGGACGACGGCGTCCACCCCGGGGAGGACCGAGCCGACCTCGTCGGCCGCGTCGGAGGCCGTGACCGCGACGCCAGCGGTCCCGGAGAGGCGGACGCCGAGCACGTCGGCCTCGTCCTGGAGGAACTGCAGGTGCCGGCGGCCGATGGGGGAGCGGTCGTACACCACGCCGACCCGGCGGGCGCCGACGGCGGCGAGGTGGCGGGCGATGACCAGCGACTCGTCCTCGTGCGAGCCGACCTGGAGGTGGAACATCCACTCGCCGCGGCCGCGCTCGGTGCCCGCCCAGTTGATCGTCGGCACGCGGTGCCGCTCGGCCAGCGGGGTCACCACCAGCGCGTCGTCCCCGATCGCCGGCCCGACGACGAGCAGCACGTCGTCGTGCACCAGCCGCTCGTACGCCCGCTCGACCGCCGCCGCCGTCCCCTCCGGCAGACCCAGGCCGTAGGCGGGCACGAAGTCGACGTCCCGGTCCAGCCGGCCGGCCTCCTGCAGCTCCTCGACCGCGACCCGGAGCAGGTCGGCGGGGTCGCCGGCCGGACCGCCGGGGCCGGCGGCCATGTCGTTCAGGACGCCGACGCGGTACGGCTCGGGCACGCGCTCCTCCTCGGGACGGGGGCGCCAGTATGGGACTCCCGAGGGGCCTACCGTGACCCTTGCCACAGAGGAGGGCGCCCGGCCAGGATCCGGGGCCGTGACGACCTACACCGCGGAGCAGCTGTCCACGCTCGAGGAGATCCGGCAGCTCAAGGCCCGCTACTCCTACCTGCTCGACACCAAGCAGTGGGACGCCTGGGCGCGGCTGTTCACCGAGGACTTCCGCTGGGCGACGGAGAACGACCTGGCGGTCGAGGGCCGGGACGCGTTCGTCGAGATGGTCCGCGGGTCGATCGACGCCGTCCCGACCGTGCACCAGTTCCACGCCCCGGTCCTGGAGATCCTGTCGCCGACCACCGCCACGGGGCTGTGGCCGATGTTCGACTACGTCGGCTTCCCCGAGACGCCGATCCAGGGGTACGGCTACTACCACGAGACCTACCGGCGCGAGGACGACGGCTGGCGGATCTCCACCCAGTTCCTGTCGCGGCTGCGCACCGACGTCATCGGCGGCCTCACCCCGGGGATGCAGTCGATGCTCAGCGACCTGGGCATCGCGCGGGAGGCGACCGAGGCGCTGCCCGGCAAGGCGACCTGACCGCTGCGCCGTCCCCTCACGGCCGCGGGTTAGTGCGCGTCCAGCCCCGCTCGTCGCGGCGGGCGCCGGTGCCGGCGCGGCAGCGGCGGCAGACCTCCCGGACCTCCTCGGCGTGCCGGCCGGACTCGGGCTGCACGTCGGCCCAGCTGACGTGCGGGAAGCGGGAGAGACCCGACCGGTGCAGCGACAGCCCGCAGACGGTCTCGTTGCGGCCTCGCTCCCAGGCGTGCACCTCACCGGAGGGGTAGCGGATGCCGTCGTCGGGGTCGACCCAGGTGCCGGCGGCAGCCACGGCCGCGTTGCGGATGCTCACGCCGGCGTCGGTACCCCGTTCCGGGCGCGGGTCAGCGCGGGACGTCGAGCAGCCGCCCGCGCGCGACCAGCTCGGCGACCACCCAGACGGCGACGGTCTCCGCCGCGAGCAGGCCGACCAGCACGAGCAGCTGGGTGGCGCCGGCCTCCACCGGGCTCCCGCCGCCCAGCAGCACGCCGACGAAGGCGCCGGGCAGGGTGACCAGCCCGACGGTGCGGGTCTGGTCGAGCGGCGGGACCAGCGCCGTCGCGGCCGCCTCCCGGCCGACGAGGAGGACGGCGTCGCGGCGCAGCAGCCCGATGGCCAGGGCGGCCTCGACCTCGCCGCGGCGCTGCCCGAGGTCCTCGCGCAGCCGCCGCCCGGCCAGCGAGGTGGCGCTCATCGTGCCGCCGACCAGGATGCCGGCGATCGGGATGACCGCGACGCCCTCCAGGGGCACCGCGCCGCTGGCCAGCACCAGGGCGGTGACCGGCACGGCGCCGGCCAGGACCGGGACGGCCACGACCGGCAGCCGGCGGACGACGGCGCGGTCGCGCACCGAGCCGCCGGTGACCCGGCCGGTCGCGGTCACCGTGGCGACGCCGACCATGAGCAGGACGAAGAGCGCCGACAGCGCCAGCGACTCGACGACGGCCAGGAGCACCGCCGACACCGCGGCGAGCTGGGCGGTGCCGCGGAGCACGGCCACGGCGACCGCCCGCTCCTGGTGCAGGCCGCTCAGCCGGCCCGCGCCCGCGGCGACCAGCCCCAGCGCCAGGAGGACGACGGCCAGGCGGGGGCCGACGTCGACCGCGGAGGAACCCACGCCGGCAGATCCTGCCGCCCGGCCCGCCACCGGTGCCGGCAGGGTCCGCGACCGCTGACGCCGACGTCGATGTTTCGACACCGCGGTTGAACGCCGGAGCGGTGCGCCTCAGACTCGACCACATGACGACCGCCCGTGACCTGCTCGACCTGATCGCCGACTTCGTGGACGCCCGCTCGACGGGGGAGGGCGACCCCGACCGCCTGCAGGAGATCGCCCAGCGCTTCGATGTCGCGCTCGGGGAGGCGCTGGCCGACCGGGCGAGCATCCAGAACGAGGCGTGAAGGGGTCGCCCACCCCGACTCCTTGACATCGTTGTCGCATGCGTCGAATATTCATCGCAAGCGTCAACACCCCAGGAGGGCTCCGTGACCCCGCACCGCATCGGACTCGTCGTGCCGAGCTCCAACGTCACCGTGGAGACCGAGATGCCGGCGCTGCTGGCAGGCCACCCGCAGGCGTCGTTCTCGTTCCACGCGAGCCGGATGCGGATGCGCGCGGTCTCCCCGGAGGAGCTCCGCGCGATGAACGCCCAGCGGGAGCGGTGCGTGCTCGAGCTGGGGGACGCCGGTCCGGAGGCGATCCTCTACGCCTGCCTGGTCGCGCTCATGGCCGGCGGGCCGGGAGAGCACCAGCGGGTCGAGGCCGCCGTCGCCGGGCAGCTGGCGGCGGGCGGCTCCACCGCCGTCGTCCGGTCCAGCGCCGGCGCGCTGGTCGAGGCGCTGCAGGCCCTGGGGGCACGCCGGATCGCGCTGGTCATGCCCTACGTGCGCCCGCTGGCGGAGCAGGTGGTCGCCTACCTGGAGGCCGAGGGCTTCGAGGTGACCGACTGGCGGGCTCTCGAGGTCGCCGACAACACCGAGGTGGGGTGCATCCCGGGCGACCGCGTCATGGCCGCGGCCCGCTCCCTGGACCTCACCGGCGCCGAGGCGCTCGTGCTCTCCTGCTGCGTGCAGATGCCGTCGCTGTCGCTCGTGGAGCCGGCCGAGGCCGAGTTCGGCCTGCCGGTGCTCTCGGCGGCGACCGCCGGGGCCTACAGCCTGCTGCGGGCCCTCGGCCTGCCCGTCGACCTCCCCGGCGGCGGCCGCCTGCTGCGCGCCGACAGCACCGACCGCGCCGCCGTGCCCGCCTGACCGGCCGTCCACCCAGACCTGCGAGGAGCACCCCGTGAGCGAACTGCAGCACCGGGTCCGCGGCGTCGACCACGTCGCCTACCCGACCTTCGACCCCGCCGGCACGGTCGCGTTCTACCGCGACGTCCTGGGCTTCCCCGTCGTCCACTCGATCTGCGCGGCCGGGTGGGGGCCGGAGCAGCACCCGGACTTCATCCACTTCTTCTTCGACATCGGCAACGGCGACCGGCTGGCGTTCTTCTACTACTTCGGGCTCGAGCCGTTCGAGGGGGGGCCGCAGGGCGACGCGTACTCCCGGTTCGCCGAGGACGTGCCGCGGTTCTTCATCCGCTCCCGGCACCTGGCGATCCACGTGGACAGCGAGGAGGACCTGCTGGACTACCGCCGCCGGCTGGACGCCAGCGCGTGGCCGGTGGAGATGCAGATCCAGCACGAGACGATCGAGTCGATCTACACCCACGACCCCAACGGCTACATGATCGAGATCACCCGGGCCATGCGGCCGGTGACGCCGCAGGAGGACCTCGACGCCGAGCTGACCATCGACGCCCTCGTCGACGTCGTCTCCGGGCCCGACCCGAGCATGGCCGCGCTGCTGGCGCGCAAGGCCGAGCTCATCGTCGAGCGGGCCGCGGCGTGGGAGGAGCAGCGAGAGGCCGCGCGGTCGTGACCACCCTGTACGTGCTCGACGTGCCGGAGAACGTGCCCGTCGTCGAGGTCGCCGGGCGGGCACCGGACGTGACGGTGGACCGGATCGGCCCCTACTTCGAGATCACCGCCCCCGGGCCCATCGTGGTCGACCGCCGGGCGACCGGGTGCCGGCACGCGGTCTGGTACTCGTGCATCGCCGGCCTGCGCGACTCGGCGGTCACCCAGCTGGACAAGGACGCGCTCCGGGTGGAGCCGGCATGACCGGGACGACCGAGCGGCTCGGCGCCGGGCGCTGGATCGCCGCGGCCGAGGCCCCCCCGAGCACCGTGACCACCGCCCACGAGCTCCGGACGGCGGACGGCGCCACGGTGACCGGTCTGCTGCGGGTGGTGCCGGGCGCGGAGACGGTCGTGTGCCTGATGCACCCGCGCCAGGACGTCAGCCACCACGTGCTCGTCCCGGAGCTGCTGGCCCGCGGCTTCGCCGTGTGGACGCAGACCAGCCGCTCGGTCAACAACGACCTCGCACTGGTGCACGAGCAGACGCTGCTCGACGTCGCGGCCGGCCAGGTGTTCCTGCGCGACCGCGGCCACGCCTCCGTCGTCACCCTGGGGCACTCCGGCGGCGGCACGCTGTTCGCCTACTACCACGAGCAGGCCGGCCGGGCGCCCGGCGACCGGGTGGCCACCACCCCGGCCGGGCGGCCGACGGGGCTGGCCGAGGCCGAGCTGCCCCTGCCCGACGGCGCGGTGTTCATGGCGCCGCACCCGGGGCAGGGGGCGCTGCTCGCCCGGCTGATCGACCCGTCCGTCACCGACGAGGCCGACCCGCTGTCGGTCGACCCGGAGCTCGACCCCTACGACCCGGCCAACGGCTTCGCGCCGCCGGGGCAGAGCTCCTCCTACGCCCCGGAGTTCGTCGAGCGCTACCGCCGGGCCCAGCGCGCACGCATCGCGCGGATCGACGACGTGGCCCGGGAGCGCGCGGCCGAGGCCGACGCCGCCCGCGCCCGGTCGAAGGCCTCCGGCGACCCGCGGGACCGGCGGGCGGCGCTGGCCCCGCGCGTGCTCACCGTCCACCGGACCGACGCCGACCTGCGCTCGGTCGACCTGTCGCTGGACCCCAACGAGCGGCCCTACGGCTCGCTGTTCGGTCGCCGGCCGGACCTCACCGACTACGGCCTGGTGGGCTTCGGCCGGCTGAGCACCCCCGACGCGTGGCTGTCCACCTGGTCGGTGAACTGCACCAACGCCGACTTCCTCCGCTGCGCCCCCGGGGTCACCGCCCCCACGCTGCTGGTGGAGCTGACCGGCGACCAGGCCTGCTTCCCGGCCGACGTCGCCGCGATGCAGCGCGCGCTCGGCGCCGCCGACCTCACCGCGGGCCGGGTCCGCGGCACGCACTTCGGCGGCGCGATCGCCGAGGGGGAGCCCACTGGCGCGAGCCTGGCCGCCGCGGAGATCGGCGCCTGGCTGGCCGGTCGCTTCCCCGCGGGGGGCCCGCGATGAGGCTGCGCCGCGTCGCCGTCCTCGGCGGCGGTCCCGGGGGGCTGTACGCCGCCCGGCTGCTGAAGCTCGCCCAGCCCGACTGCGACGTCGTCGTCCACGAGCAGGGCGTGCCGGGGAGGACGTTCGGGTTCGGGGTCGGCCTGGCCGCCGGGACCCAGCGGAACCTGGCCGCCGCCGACCCGGACACGCTGCGCGACATCGTCGCCTCGGGTCGCCCGCACGACATGCGGATGCGGGTCCGCGGCGCGGTCACCGAGGTGCGCAACGGCGCGCTGATCGGGGTGGCCCGCACCCAGCTGCTCACCGTGCTGCAGGAGCACGCCGAGCGCTCCGGCGTGGTGCTCGAGACCGGGGAGCGGGTCACGGCCGACCAGCTGGACGCCGACCTCGTGATCGCCGCCGACGGCGTCAACAGCGCCACCCGCGGCGCGCGGCCGGACGCCTTCGGGGCGACCGTCGAGCAGGGCGCCGGGCTGTACCTGTGGGCGGCGACCGACTTCGCCCTCGACGCCGCGCTGTTCGAGGCGGCGGAGACCGAGCACGGCACGTTCGTCACCCACGCCTACCCCTACGCCGAGGACCGCAGCACCTTCCTCATCGAGACCGACGAGGCCACCTGGCGCCGTGCGGGCCTCGACGCCGGCGCCGGGGGACTGGCCTGGGACGCCACCGACGAGGCCAGCCTGCGCCACCTCGAGGAGGTCTTCGCCGGGCCGCTGCGCGGGCACCCGCTGATCGGCAACCGCACCCAGTGGCTGCGGTTCCGCACCGTCCGGGCGCGGTGCTGGTCGGCGGGGGACGTCGTCCTCCTCGGCGACGCCGCGCACACCGCGCACTACTCCATCGGCTCGGGGACCAAGCTGGCGATGGAGGACGCCATCGAGCTGGTCGCGGCCCTCACCGGGGGCGACGACCTCGCCGGCGCCCTGGCCGCCTACGAGACCCGCCGCCGGCCGGCCGTCGAGCGGCTGCAGGGGCTGGCCACCCGCAGCCAGCTGTGGTGGGAGAGCTTCCCCGAGCGGCTAGACCTCCCGGTCGACCGGCTGATGGTGGCCTACATGTCGCGGGCCGGGAACGTGCCGCTCACCCGGTTCGCGCACAGCAGCCCCGACGTGGTCGACCGCGCGCTGACGCAGTACGCCGGCTGCGCGCCGGACCCGGGCGCCGACCTCGTCGACTGGGTGCTCGACCGCCCGCTCGGGCCGGCTCCGTCCCGGCGGGCCGCGGCGGCCGGGCTGCCCCCGGTGTCCGCGGCCGACGAGGCCGGGCCGGGGACGCTCGCCCGGCTGACCGTCCCGGCGGGGAGCGCGTGGTCCCCGGCCGGTGACGACCTCGTGCGGCGCGCCGGCGACCTCGGCGCCCGCGGCTGCGCCGGCCTCTGGCTGACCGGTCCCGCCGACCGGGAGGCCGTCCTCGACCGGCTCGACGCCGGCGAGCGGCTGCGCCGGGCGACCGGCCTGCTGACCGTGGTCGACGTCCCCGCGGACCTGCGCGAGGACGCCGCGGCCGGCCTGGTCAGCGGGCGTGCCGACCTCGTCGACCTGACCTGCCCGGCACCGGGCGAGGAGGAGCGATGACCGCCATCCGGGAAGCGGCGCCCGGCCACCCGGCCGAGGCGGTCGCGGCCTACCGCCGGGCCGGCCTGTGGGGTACCCGGACCCTGGCGCAGGAGCTCCGGCGCGTCGCGGCTGAGCACCCGGTCCGCGACGCGCTGGTCACCGCGGCCGGGACGCTGACGTACGCGGAGCTGGACGCGCGCACCGACCGCATCGCGCACGGGCTCGGCGCGCTCGGCCTGCGCCCCGGCGACCCCGTGGTCTTCCAGGTCACCAACCGGGAGGAGTCGGTCCTCGCCTGGTACGCCGTGCTCAAGGCCGGCCTGGTCCCGGTCTGCGCCCTGGCGTTCCACCGCGCGCACGAGATCTCCCAGATCAGCCGGCTGGTCGGCGCGGTCGGTCACCTCGTGGAGGCGGGCACCGGCGGCTTCGACCTGGTCGCCTTCGGCCGGGAGCAGGCCGAGGGCCACCCGACCCTGCGCTGCCTGGTGGCTCTCGGCGCCCCGGAGGGCAGCGGCGTGGACCGGCTCGAGGACCTCGGGCGGGACGTCGACCCCGCCGTCGCGCGCGCCTGGGTGGACGACGTCCAGGCCGGCCTCGACCCCGACGACGTCGCCGTCCTCCAGCTCTCCGGCGGCACCACCGGCGTCCCCAAGGTCATCCCGCGGCGGCACGCCGAGTACTGGTACAACGCCGCGGCCTACGCGCGGACCTGGGGGTGGGACGAGACCAGCCGGGTCGCCCACCTCATCCCGCTGATCCACAACGCCGGGATCGTCTGCGGCCTGCACGGCGCGCACAGCGTCGGCGGGTGCCTGGTGCTGACCACGCCCGACCTGGACCAGGCACTGCCGCTCATGGCCCGCGCCGGCGCCACCGACGTGCTGCTCGGCCACGGTCACTACGGGGCCGTGGAGCACCCGGCGTTCGACGCGGCCGCGGCGGCGCTGCGCACCGTCGTCCTGAGCGGGGCGAAGGTGAGCGAGGCGCTGTTCGGCCGGTTCGAGGAGCGCGGGCTGTGGACGGGCCAGCTGTTCGGCATGGGCGAGGGCCTGTTCTGCGTGACCCCGCCCGGCTCCCCGCGTGCGGCGCGCAACCACACCGTCGGCACGCCCATGTCGCCGATGGACGAGGTCCGCGTGCTCCAGCCGGACGCCGAGGTACCCGTCGCCGACGGCGAGGTGGGTGAGCTCTGCGCCCGCGGCCCGTACACGATCCGCGGCTACCTGGCCGCGCCCGAGCACAACGCCCGGGCGTTCACCGCCGACGGGTTCTACCGGACCGGGGACCTGGCCTGCCTGGTCGAGATCGACGGCGTCCGGTACGTGAGCATCGAGGGCCGGATCAAGGACGTCATCAACCGCGGCGGGGAGAAGGTCAACGCCGAGGAGGTCGAGCAGCTGCTGCTGCAGCACCCCGGGATCACCGGGGCGGCGGTCGTCGCCATGCCCGACGCGCGGCTGGGCGAGCGGGCCTGCGCCTACCTGGTGGCACGCGCGGAGCCGCTGACCCTGGCCGACGTCCGGGCGCACCTGGAGGCGCTCGGGGTCGCCAAGGTCAAGTGGCCCGAGCGGCTCGAGTGGGTCGGCGAGCTGCCGAGGACGCTGGTCGGGAAGCTGGACAAGAAGCGGCTGCGCGAGGACGTCGCCCGGCGCCTGGCGCAGGGGTGACCGCTCAGCCGCGCAGCAGCCGCTCCAGGTAGTCCAGGTCCTGGCGCAGCAGCGACAGGGCCCGCTCGGGTCCCTCGCCCTCGCCGGCCCGGTGCTCCTGCTCGGCCAGGGCGGCCACGGCCATGTCGGCCAGCTGGGCGGCGATGGTCTCCTCGCCCTGGCCGGGCTTGTGCCACCAGGCGACCCAGTTGCACATGCCGATGATGCCGAGCGCGGCGACCCGGGCGTCGACCGGCCGCAGCTGCCCGGCGGCGACGCCCTCCTCGATCACCGAGGTGAACTCCCGCAGCACCCGGCGCCGGCCGCGGGCGTAGACGTCGGCCAGCGCCTCGGGCAGCTCGGCCTCCGAGCGGATGAGCAGCCGGAACCGCTCGGGCGCCCCGGCGATGTTGCGGACGACGGCCGTGGCCATGGCGTGCAGCCGCTGCACCGGCGGGCGCTCGGCATCGGCGTTGATCCGGTGCAGCTCCTCGGCCGGCCCCTCGGTGAGCTGCTGGACGAGCCGGGAGAGCAGGTCGTCCTTGTTCTTGACGTAGTGGTACAGCGCCGGCCGGGTCAGCCCGGTCGCCTCGGCGATGTCCTGCAGGCTGGTGGCGGCGAAGCCGCGCTCGGCGAACAGCCGGGTGGCGTGCTCCAGGATCTGCGCCTCGACCAGGTCGCGCCGGGCGTTGGGTCGCCCCTCGGGTGCGCTGCTCACCGGCAGCCGCCCTCCTCGATGTCGTGGGCCTGTCTCGCGGGGCCCGGGCCGGGCGCCCGCAGCGTAGCCGGGCGGCAGGGGGCGGCCCGGCGGTGCGAGGCGTGTCCGGGGGAACGGCACGGCCGTGCGCGTCCCGGTCGGGGACGCGCACGGCCGTGGGGGAGGTGGGGTCAGCCCGCCGCCGGCGCCGCCGCCAGCAGGCGCTGCAGCTCGAGGACGTGGTCCTCGTGCGCCGCCGGGACGATCGTCGAGGAGATCGCGGTGAGGCAGCCCGGGCAGCAGTACTGCCGGAAGACGACCTCGTCGTCGACGTAGAGAGCCGGGTCGGAGGTCACCTGGGGGCCGGCGGCCGAGGACGGCCCGTCGAAACGGGCCAGCTGCAGCCGGCTGTCGGCCCGGGCGTCGCCGAGGACGCGCCCGCAGTGCCCGCACGCGACCACGGCGTGCCCGTCGAGGCGCGCCTCGACGAGGTTGTCGTCCAGCCGCCGGGCGCCGGCGAGGTCGACGGTGGCGGCCGGCACGTGCCCGTCCGCCGAGGTCCGCCGGCGGCGCTCCTCGCGCAGCTGCTCCCGGCGGGCACGGGTCGCCTCGTCGTCCACCCGGCCGTCGGTGAGCACCACGCCGTAGGCCTCGCGGGCGCCGTCCTCGGTGACCTTGAGCTCCGCGACGTCGCGGGCCACCGCCGCCGGCTCGCGCAGCAGCGGGTCGCCGTAGCCGCCGCCGCCCTGCCAGTGCATGTAGAACACCTCGCCCGGCGCCAGGTGGCTCTCGGCGTAGCAGGCGCCGTACTCCTGCTCGCCGCCCACCTCGGCCAGGTCGGTGGGGATCTCCCCGGCGGCCAGCCGGTCGGCCATCCCCGCCCCGCGGGCGAGCACCTCCACGCCGGTGTTGCCGGGGTACCCGCCGGCCAGCCCGTTGTTCTGGGCGACGGACTTGCCGGCAGAGGCGAGCACCAGGCCCATGGGCACGCTGGTGCCGTACGGCGTCACCGCGAGGGAGGCGCTGACGCCGCCGCGGTGGCGCCCCGGGCCGCCCGAGTCGGGCTCCTCGCGGCGCCACAGGGTCAGCAGCGGGTAGAGGTACTCGGTCATCTCCGTGTCGGGGATGCGGCCCATCGGGATGCAGAACAGGCCGCCGGTGTCCATGCCGTCGGCGCTGGGCCGGGCGCCGTAGCCGCCGGCCATCGGCTCCATGAAGATGTTGAGGAACGGCGTCGGGACGGCGCCGCGCTCGTCGAGGCCGGCCACCACGGCGGTGTCCCAGGTGCCGCAGCAGGTGGCCTGCACGCTGCGCTCCTGCTCCACCGAGCGGTCGAGCATCTGCGACAGGCACTCGGCCACCAGCGACCCGGTCAGCCAGGCGGGGCCGATCGGGCCCCGGCTGACGGCGGCCGGGAAGGTGGCGTTGTTGATCGTGCCCTCCTGCGACACGAGGTCGAAGCAGCGCATCAGCCCGCCGGCGGCCCAGGGGATGTCGCCGGCGAGGATCGGCAGCACCGCAGAGACGACGCCGCCGCGCATGCCGGCGTAGGTGCAGTTGATGACGCCGGACTGCGGGTCGGTGCCGGTGAAGTCGAAGGTCAGGTGGTCGTCGGTCTTGGTCATCGCGACGGTGATCCGGTGCAGGCCGCGGTCCCCGGCGTGCGACTGGTCCTGGTAGCCGCTGGCCTTCCACGTGCCGTCGGGCAGCGCGCGCAGCTTGCCGCGCAGGCGGTGCTCGGCGTCGGCCATCATCCGCTTCATCACGGCCTTCACCGTGTCGGCGCCGTACTGCTCGATGACGCTGAGCAGCCGCTGCCGGCCGATGGAGTTGGCGCCGACCTTGGCCCGCAGGTCCAGGCCGACCAGCATCGGCACCCGCGACCGGCGCACCCACAGGTCGGCGACGTCGTCCTGCAGCCGGAAGTCGCGGACCACCTTGACCGGCGGGGTGGGCAGGGCCTCGGAGAAGACGTCGGTGGCGCTGGGGGAGAAGGACCCCAGGCCCACGCCGCCGAGGTCCGGCTCGTGCGCGATGGCGCTGGTCCAGGCGAACAGCGCCCCGTCGTGGAAGACCGGCTGGAAGACGATGACGTCGTTCTGGTGCAGCCCGCCGCCGACCCACGGGTCGTTGCACAGGAACATGTCGCCCTCGGCGATGCCGGGGTTGGCCGCGCGGTGCCGCAGGGTCCAGTACACGGCGAGGTCGACCGCGCCGACGAGCATCGTGTTGTAGAGCCCGACCTGGACCTCCTGGCCCAACTCGTCGCCGATGGCGAAGTCGAAGTCGTTGGCGTCGGTGACGATCGGCGACCCCGACATCCGCTTCAGGGCCTCGCCCATCTCGTCGGTGACCGACCACAGCCGGTGCCGCACCACCTCGTAGGTGAGCGGGTCCAGGGCGTCGATCTGCTCCTGGGTGACGGTGTGCAGCGGCAGCGACGACGGGACCGACGCGGCGAGCTCGGCGGGGTCGACCGGGCGGCTGTCGAACCGCTCGGAGCCGGGGATCGGCATGCTCATCGGGAGGACTCCTCGGAGGGCGTGACGGAGAGGTTGCCGAGCCGGTCGACGGTGCCGGTGCGCCCGGCCGGGACGACGACGGTGGTGGTGGGGACCTCGACGATGGCCGGGCCCTGCAGGACGTGGCCGGCGCGCAGGCCGCGGTAGTCGTAGACGGGGGTGTCGACGAAGCCGGCGCCGTCGGCCAGGTTCACCGGGCGGCTGCCGATGCGGGCGGCCGACGGGTCGGGGGAGTCGGCGGCCGCCAGCTCCGGCAGGCGGGGGGAGAAGGGCAGCACGCCGGTGCCGCGGACGCGGTAGGTGATGGCCTGGATGCCCGCGGCGCTGAAACCGCTGCCCTCGCCGTACAGCTCGGCGTAGCGGCGCTCGAAGGCCTGGCCCGCCTGGGCGATCGTGGTCTCGTCGAGCGGCCCGCCGGGCACCGGCACGGCCAGCTCGGCCAGCTGCATGGTGAACCGCATGTCGATCTCGCGGTCGAGCTGGACCGACGTGTAGCGCACGCCCTGCCGCTCGAGCGCCTCGCGGACCCGGGTCTCCAGGTCGGCGAAGTTCTTCTCCACCCGCACCGGGTCCAGCGGCATCGCGGCCGGGTCCGACAGCTCGGCGGCGACGACGATGTCGGAGGAGGCCAGCCCGTAGGCGGAGAAGGCGGAGGCGACCTGGCCGAGGGGGACGACCACCTCGGCGACGCCGACCTCGGCGGCGTAGGCGGCGCAGTGCGCGGGGCCGGCCCCGCCGAAGGCGTAGAGGACGAAGTCCCGCGGGTCGTGCCCGGCCTCGACGACGGTCTTGCGCAGCAGGTCGCCGGTCTGGGCGTTCTGCACCGCGTGGATGGCGGCCGCGGCGTCCTCGACCGACAGGCCCAGCGGCTCGGCGACCCGGGTGCGGATGGCCTCGCGGGCGCGCTCGACCGACAGCGGCTTTCGGCCGCCGAGCAGCCCGCGCTCGGGGAGGATGCCGAGCACGAGGTTGGCGTCGGTGTTCGTGGGCTCGGTGCCGCCCTGGTCGTAGCAGGCCGGGCCGGGCACGGCCTGGGCGCTGTGCGGGCCCACCTGCAGGTTGCCGCCGGCGTCGAGCCAGGCGATGGCGCCGCCGCCGGAGCCGATGGCGTGCACCTCGAGGGTGGGCACGTTGATCGGGTGGTGGTTGATGATCGTGGTCGTCGCGCGGACCGGCTCGCCGTCCACGACGAGGCCGACGAGGAAGGTCGTGCCGCCGACGTCGGTGGAGATGATGTTGCGGTGGCCGAGCTGCTCGCCCAGCGCCACCGAGCCGATCACGCCGCCGGTCAGCACCGAGCCGACCGTGCTGATGGCGGTGGCCGGGGCCTGCCGGGCGGCCACCGCGCCGCCGTTGCTCTGCATGACCAGCAGCGGGCCGCGCAGGCCGCGCTCGCGCAGGCCGTCCTCGAGGGTGCCGAGGTAGTCGCGCAGGCCGGGGCCGATCTGGGTGCTCATGATCGTCGTCGCGTTGCGGGCGAACTCCCGGATCCGGGGGCTGACCTCGCTGGAGAGGGCGACGAAGACGTCGGGGTCGATCTCGTGCACCAGCTCGCGCAGCCGCCGCTCGTGCACCGGGTTGCGGAAGGACCACAGCAGCGAGACGGCGATCGCCCGCAGGCCGTCGTCGAGCAGGGTGCGGATGGTGGCCCGGGCGGCGTCCTCGTCGAGCGGGACGATGACGTTGCCGTCGCGGTCGACCCGCTCGGTGACCTCGAGCGCGTGCTTCTTGGGCAGCAGGCCGTGGGACTTGCTCTGGCCGAGCACGTGCTGCAGCTCGTGCGGCGAGCTGCCGAGGTACCGGCCCTCGACGTTCATGATGTAGATCGAGTCGCGGTGGCCCCGGGTGGTGAGGAAGCCGACCGGCGGCACGTTGCCCATCACCAGCGCGTTCAGCGACGAGGTCGTCCCATGGGCGATGTGGTGGGTGTCGGCGAGCATCTCCTCCAGCGGCCGGCCCAGCTGCTCGGCCAGCACGGAGAGGACGTCGAGCACCCCGCGCGAGTAGTCCGGCGGGGTGGAGGGGGCCTTCGCCGCCAGGATCGTCCCGGCGTCGTCGTCCAGGACGGCGTCGGTGAACGTCCCTCCGACGTCCACCCCGATCACATAGGCCACGGTGCGCTCCCTTGCGTCGACCTCGGAGGCGGGACGGCGACGGCCGACCCGGTTTGACGAGCGCGTTGATTTTTCGACGTAACCTTCGCCACGTCAAGGGGGCGGCGGGTCCTACTGCCAGCGGAGGGACTGCAGGACCGCCGACACCCGTCGGTGCTCGCGGCCGCGGGGCTCGAGGCCGGGCTCGGTGGACACCACCGCCGTCACCGACGGGCTCGACCGCTGTTCCCGCACTCGGCGGTGTCGAGCGGACGCGCTCCGGGCCGCGGCGATGAGTCCGGGGGCCGCGCGAGGTCGACACAGGGACTGGACGCGTTCGAGGGGAGACCGCCGTGCCGGAGCTGATGGTCGACTTCATCATCTCGCTGGACGGCTACGGGGCCGCCGAGGGCTGGCCCGGCTTCTGGGGGATGGAGGGCCCCGAGTACCTCTCCTGGCTCGACGCCGACGGCGCCGAGCCGGTCACCACCCTCATGGGGGCGACGACGTACCGGCTGATGTCCGGGTTCGCCGCCGAGGCGCCCGCCGACGACGCGGTCTTCGCCGCGCTGGCGGCGATGCCGAAGGTGGTGTTCTCCTCCACGCTCGAGCAGCCGCTGTCGTGGGCGAACACCGAGCTGGTCCGCGGGGACGCCGTCGAGGCGGTGCGGGCGATGAAGCGGGGCGGGACGCGGCCGATGCGGACCCTGGGCAGCGTCAGCCTCTGCCGGTCGCTGCTCTCGGCCGGCCTGGTCGACCGCTACCGGGTGGTGGTGTTCCCGGTCATCACCGGCGCGACCGGCACGGACCGGGTGTTCGACGGCTATCCCGACGTCGCCCTCGACCTGGTCGAGCACCGCCTGTTCGACGGGCGGCTGCAACTGCTGGAGTACGCGCCCCGGGTGCTCGAGGGGCCTCCCGGCGCCTGATCAGCCGGCGTCGGCCTCGAGGGTCTGCCAGGGCTCGTCGGTCCACGGCCGCCGGCTGTGCTCGATGCGCAGGGCGCCGGGCCGGGCCTCGATGAGCTCGGCGAAGACGGTCGCCCACACCTCGCCGTCCTCCTCGTGGCGGACGACGAGCGCGCCCGGGTCGTCCTGCGGGGGCTCCAGCCGGGCGCGCCACTCCTCCGGGTGGGCGGCGGCCGCGAAGTCGGCCAGGAACCGGTCGGCCTTGCGGTCCTCGGGGCCGCCGGAGGTGAGCATGTGCGTGCCCGGCGGGTGCTCGGTGACGCGGACGTCGGAGCCGTCGAAGTCCCAGGTGACGGCCCGCTCGGGGCTCACGAGGAGCAGCGCGAAGCTGGCCATCCCGCGCAGGTCGACGTGCTCGGGCCAGTCGAAGCCCCGCTCGGCCGCCAGGAGCGGGAGGACGCCGCGGCTCGGTGCGCCCGGATCGGCGTCGCGCTTGGCCGGCCGGTTGACCAGCAGCGCCGTCGTCCCGGTGCCGACGTGCGTGGCGCACCAGGTGCCGCCGGCCGTGCGGTCCCGGCCGCCGACGAGCTCGGGGTGCTCCGGCCACCACCGGCCGGGGTCGTCGAACTCGCGGGCGGTGGACTCGTCGCGGAGCGCCAGGATCCGCACCGGCTGCCCCTCCGACCGGCGGACGACGACGGTGCACACGCCGCCATCGTGTCAGCGCGCCTCGGGGTCCGGCCCGTTGACCGCGCGGCCGCCGTCGACCGGCAGCACCGCGCCGTTGACGAAGCCGGCGGCGGGGGAGAGCAGGAAGGCGACGGCGGCGGCGACCTCCTCCGGCGTCCCGGCGCGGCCGAGCGGGTGCAGGTCGGCCATCTGCGCGTCGACCTCGGGGTGGTCGGCGCGGTACCGCTCGGAGCGCGCGGTGCTGATCGAGCCGAGCGCCACGGCGTTGGTGCGGATGCCGTCGGGCCCGTGGTCGACGGCCACCGCCCGGGTCAGGCCCTCGACCGCGGCCTTCGCGGTCGCGTAGGGCAGCGCGCCGCGGACGGGGCGCTGGGCCTGGTGCGAGGACACGTCGACGATCGAGCCGCCGCGGCCGCGGGAGAGGAAGTGCCGCACCGCGGTGGAGCAGCCGGTGACGGCGAGCGCCAGGTTGGTGGTGATCAGCGCGAGCACCTCGCCGGCGGCGGCCGAGCGCAGGTCCGCGTCGCGGAAGACGGCGGCGTTGTTCACCCACCCGGCGAGCGGGGCGGTGGCCTCCGCCCGCTCGGCGGCCCGGACGGCGGCGGCGGGGTCGGCGGCGTCACCGGCGAGGAACTCGACCCGCTCGTGCTCCCACTCCGGCCGGTCGGTGTCGAGCACGACCACGGCGCCCTCGGCTGCCAGGGTCTCGGCGATGGCGCGGCCGACGCCCTGCGCTGCGCCGGTGACGACGAAGGACCGTTCCACTGTGCGCGCCTCCCTGGGATCGGCGGACGCCTCCATCGCAGCACGACCGGCGGTCACGGGCCCCCCGCGTCCAGCCGGCGCAACCGGTCGCGGAGGTGGCGCTGCTCGGCGACGTTGACGGTGGCCGCGACCGCGCGTCGGTAGGCGTCGGCGGCCTCCGCGCGGCGGCCGGTCCGCTCCAGCAGGTGCGCGCGGACGGCGTCCAGGCGGGCCAGGCGTGGGTGCTGCGCGGCCAGGGCGTCGAGCGCTTGCAGGGCGCCGTCCGGCCCGCCGACCATGGCCTGGGCGACGATCCGGTTGAGCGTGACCGTCGGGTTCCCGGTGAGCCGCTCGAGCAGCGAGTAGAGCAGGTGGATCTCGGCCCAGTCGGTCGAGCCGGTGTCGGGCGCCGTGGCGTGCAGCCCGGCGATGCAGGCCTGCAGGAGGTACGGACCCGGTGCCGCGCCGGGGGTGACGGCGTCGAGCAGGGCCAGGCCCTCGGCGACCAGGGCGCCGTCCCACCGCGTGCGGTCCTGCTCGTCGAGCGGGACGAGCCGGCCGCCGGGACCGACCCGCGCCGGGTGCCGGGCCTCGGTGAGCAGCATGAGCGCGAGCAGCCCGGCCGCCTCGGTGGAGTCCGGGAGCGCCCGCCGCAGCAGCCGGGCGAGGTGGACGGCCTCCGCGGCGAGGTCGGCGTCGCGGGCGGGCGCGCCGGTGGTGGTGTGGTGGGCCTCGGTGGACATCACGTAGAGGACGTCGAGCACCGGGCCGAGCCGGTCGCCGGGCTCGGCCGGCCGCGGCAGGGCGCCGCTCCCGGCGAGCCGGCGCTTCGCGCGGGTGATCCGCTGGGCGATGGTCGCCTCGGGGAGCTGGTAGGCGTTGGCGATCTGCGCGGTGCTGAGCCCCGCGACGGCGCGCAGGGTCAGGGCGACCTGCTGCGGCCGTGGGAGGTCGGGCGAGCAGCAGAGCTGGAGCAGCAGGAGCGCGTCGTCGCCCTGCTGGGCGGCGCCGTCGAGGGGCGCGGCCAGGCGGGCCTCGCGCTCCTCGCGGTCCCGCCGGCGGACGTCGCTGCGGACCCGGTCGACGTACCGGCGGCGAGCGGTGGAGAACAGCCAGGCCTGCGGGTCGGCCGGTGGCTGCTCGGCCCACTGGCGGTGCGCGTCGAGGAGGGCGTCCTGGACGGCGTCCTCGCACAGGTCGAACCGGCCGTACCCGTGGGTGCGCACCAGCCGGGCGAGGGTCTGCGGCGCCAGCTCGCGCCACAGACCCTCGTCGGGCGGGGTCATCCGGCGCCCAGGTCCTCGAAGACGACCGGGCGGATCTCCAGGGCCAGACCCGGGATCCTGGCGTCGGGGATCTGCAGGGCGAGCTCGACGGCGCGCGCCTCGTCCTCGACGTCGACCAGGTAGTAGCCGCCCATGAACTCCTTGGCCTCGACGAACGGGCCGTCGGTCACCTCGGGCCGGTCGCCGCCGCGCACGACCTTCGACCGGCTCGGGTCGCCGAGCGCCGCGGTGGCGACGAACTCGCCGCTCTCCTTGACCGCGGACATGAAGGCGCCGTGGCCCTCGCCGATCAGCTGCTGCTGCTCCGCGGTGAGCTGCTCGAGCATGGCCGGGTCGACCTGCATCAGGATCACGTACTTCACGTCGTCCTCCTCGTCGGCTGGCCACCCGCGGTGGGTGACGCACCCCGTGGTCGTCACCGGCACCGTGGATACGACAGGACCGGCGGAGATTTCTCAGCGGACTGCCTACGCTGCCCGCCGTGACCGCTGACCGGCCGGCCCGCGTCGAGGACGTGCACGAGCTCGCCCGGGCGATGCCGCACGTGACGGTCGTCCCCGGTGGCAGGGGCAACGCCGTCTACCAGGTGGGCGGCAAGTCGTTCGTGTTCTTCCGGACGCCGCGGCCCGACGCCGTGGACCCGGAGACGGGCGAGAAGCTCCCCGACGTCATCGTGTTCTGGGTCGAGTCGGAGGCCGACAAGCTGGCGCTGGTGCAGGACGAGTCGACGCCGTTCTTCAGCACGCCGCACTTCGACGGGCACCCGTCGGTGCTGGTGCGGGCCTCACGCCTCGGGGAGATCAGCCGGCAGGAGCTGGCCGAGGTGGTGCAGGACGCGTGGTTGGCCCAGGCCTCGCCCCGTCGGCGGGCGGCCTGGCTGGCCGAGCACGGGTCCTAGACACCCTCCCGGCGGCGCACCATCTCGCTGATCCAGACCGGCGCGTACGGCGACGTGCAGTTCGGCGGCGTCGGGTAGTCCTCGAGCACCCGCAGCCGCTCCCCGATGGCCAGAGCGCGGGCGCGGTGCTCGGCGTGCTCGATGCCGATGGTGGCCAGGCACTGGTTCATCGCCCACTGGAGGCGGTCCGGCGCGTCCTTCATTACCGCCTCGATGACGTCGAGCAGGGCTCCGAGGTCGAGGCCGTCGGGGGACTTGGCGACGCGGTCGCTGGTGAGGGCCCAGCCGGCACTCGCGACGACGGGGTCGGCGTCTGCGAGCCACGTCAGCCGCAGGTCCTCCCGGTGCGGGCTCTTCTTCACGACGTAGTTGACGAGCCAGTCGTGCACCTTGGGCGTGCGCGCCTCGCGGAGCATGGCGTCGAGCTCGTCGCGCTCGAAGGCCTTCGGGCGGCAGACGAGGAGCGCGAGCAGGCGCGCGGCACCGTTCCCCGTGTGCCAGAGCTCGACGGCGAGCGGCTGCTGGACCTTGAGCTGCTTGGCCAGCGCGCGGAGTGCGCCGAGGTTCACGCCGTGGTCGTCGCCGTGCCGCTCGTTGACCTCCCGCGCCCTGGGGTCCTCGAGGTCGGCCAGCGCGGCCAGCACCTCGCCCACCGTCGTCCCGGCCTGCTGGGTCACCACCACGGAAGCCTCCGTCCATCGTCGTGTCGCGTCGGCACGGGGTCAGCCTGGCAGGTGTCCGCTGCTCCCGGAGTCGTTCCTCCGCAAGCTCGGCGAGGAGCGTCAGGGGAGCCGGGTCAGCAGTCGGTCGACGGGGAGCCGGCCGGTCGGGATGGCGTACGTCCCGCGCGGCGTGGTCGGCGCGGGACGACCGATCGAGACGGCGTGCCGTGGCTGCCAGCGCGCCGGGGCGCGGACGAGCCGGGCGGCTGCGTCCACGTTGGCAGCGGGGTAGAGGGTCGCGGGACAGCTGCCGAGCCCCAGCGCGTGTGCCGCCAGAGAGATCGCCTGCACCACGCGGCCGACGTCGAACTCTGTGTCGGTCCGGCCGTCGTCCGCCGACAGCACGACGAGGACCAGGGGAGCCGCGGCCAGGTGCGCGGCGTAGGCGCCGAGGACGCTGAGGTGCTCCCGGGTGACGCGGTCGATGACCGCCACGAACCGCCACGGTTGCCTGTTGCGGGCCGAGCCCGTCCAGCGTGCCGCGTCGATGATCCGGTCGAGGTCGGCGGCGGTGACCGGCTCGTCGGAGAAGCTCCGCGTGGAGCGCAGACCCCTGAGTGCGCGGAGCAGCCGCTCGGCGTCGTCCGGGTCGGCGCTCATGGTCGAGGTCCGACGTCGTGGGCGCCGTCCACCCGCGACCGCTCCGCGGGCCCGAAAGCCACCACGACGCAGAGGTCCTCGGTGATCTCCACGAACCGGTGTCCCACGCGGGCGGGGACGAAGACGACCGAGCCGGCACGGACCGGCACGCGGTCCGTGCCCAGCTCGAGCAGGGCCTGGCCCCTGACGACGGTGTAGACCTCGTCCTCCGTGTGCGGGCCCTGCGGATCATGGCCACCGACCGGGATCCGGTAGACGCCCACGGACAGGTCGGGCACCCGCACCAGTTCCCGGTAGCCGTCGTCGCCTGTGGTCGTCAGCCACCATGCCTGCGGGCCGGCGTCCTCGGTCACCGCGACGTCTCCCGTGCGGCGGGTGTGGCGGCAGGCCGATACGGCTCCTCGCGCACGGCGTGCGCGACGACGAGCTTCAGCACCAGGACGGGGCCGAGCCAGGCCAGCCCGGCCGGTGCCTCGACCAGGGGCGCCGCGATCAGCGCCACCGTCGCGATGGCCGCGGCCAGCGGACGGCGCAGGTACAGCGGAACCCCGACGATCGCCGCGGTCCCGCCGAGGCACAGCAGGTACCAGGCGCCGGCCCACCACCAGGTCCCGTCGGGCAGCACCGCGACGAGCAGGAACGGGTGCACGTGCAGAGACGTGAACGCGACGTGGCTGCGCACCAGGCGCTGTGCCGCGGAGGTCCCGGCGGGGGTGGGCGAGTGGTAGAGGCGCTTCGCCGATCCCAGGGCGTTTGCCGGCACCCCACCGGCGACGTCCACGGTGAGCACGAGCACGAGCGCCCACTGCCACCACGACCACGCCACACCCTGCCCCGAGGCCGCCACGACCAGCAGCCCGGCCGACGCGGCGGTCGCCCCCCACACCAGCCGCCGCTCGGCCGGCACGGCCCCGGAGCCCAGCAGCCAGTCCGTTCTCCCCGCGGGGAGCGCCCAGTCCACGACGACCCCTTGACGCGAGTTGGTCACCCGGCCAAATTGGCCGAGTGACCAACCCGCTGTCAAGGTCCGCGTCGCCGTCCCGAGCACCGGGGGCGCCGGTGGGCGCGTCCGGCCGGTCCTCCGGTGGAGGGGAGCCGGAGGACTCCACCGACGATGCCGTCGGCTCCGGGCGCGGCGCGCGGCGGCGGGAGCAGCTCGTGCGTGCCGGCCTGGAGCTCCTGGCCGAGCGGGGGTGGGTGGGGCTGACCACGCGGGCGGTCGCCGAGCGGGCGGGCACCCACCCGGGGCTGCTGCACTACCACTTCGGCGGACTGCCGGATCTCAGGCGCGCGGTCGCCGCCACGGCCGTGCGGGAGGCGTTCGACCCCGCCCTGGCCGTGCTGACCGCCGCGGACTCGTGGCGGGCGGGCGTGGCTGCGGTCGTGCGCGCCGCCTCGGGGGACGACGACCCGCGCACGGCGCGGATCAGCGCCGAGCTCATCACAGCGTCCCTGCAGGACCCGGAGGTCGGCGAACTCATGCGCCGGTCACTCGCCGACGCGCGCGCCCGGCTCGTGCCCTGGCTGGCAGGCACGGGCGCCGGCCGCCCCGAGGGGCTGGCGACGCTGCTGGTCGCCGCCCTCGACGGGCTGCTGCTGCACCGGCTCCTGGACCCGTCGCTCGCCCTCGAGCAGGTCGCCGACGCGGTGGACGGCCTGGTCCTCGGGCAGGACCGACCGCCGGACGCCGAGGAACGGCACCGGCACCCGCGGGCTTGACGGGCGGCCGCGTGCCGACGCCGCCTGCCGGTGCCGCATCCTGGCGGCGACCTCCGTCTCCGGGTGCCGCTCTGGCCGGTCTGTGCCTGCTGGAGTTCCTCAGCTGGGGCATCCTCTACTACTCCCTGCCCGTCGGCGCGACCCGCATCACCGCCGATGCCTCGTGGCCGCCCGCCCTCGTGCCCGGGGTCTACGCCGCCTCCCTGCTGTGCGCGGCGGCTGCCGGCCCCCGGGCCGGCCGCCTGATCGACGCGCTCGGCCCGCGGCCGGTCATGGCCGTCGGTGCGCTGACCGGTGCAGCCGGCATGGCGCTGTCCGCGGCGACCACCTCGGTGCCGGTCTTCGTCCTCGCGTGGCTGCTGGTGGGCGCGGCCCAGGCGGGCACCCTGTACCCGCCGGCATTCGCCGCCGCGTCGCAGTGGTTCCCGGGGCGGGGCGCCTGGCCCCTCACGGCGATCACGCTCGCCGGCGGCGTCTCCTCCACGGCGTTCGCGCCGCTGATCGCCCTGCTCATCGACGGTCTCGGCTGGCGGCCGGCCTTCGCTCTCCTCGCGCTGGCTTACGGCCTGGTGGCCACACCGGCCGCGCTGCTGCTGCTCACGCCGCGGTGGGAACGGCCCGTGCGCACCGGTCCGGACGGCCGGGACCTCCTCGCCGCGATCACGCGCAGTCGGCCGTTCCGCAACGCCCAGATCGGGCTCGCGGTCGCCGGCGCCGGCCTGTACGCGGTCACGCTCAACCACATCCCGCTGCTGGAGGAGGTCGGGTTCGACTACCGGGACGCCGCGATCGTCTTCGGTCTGGTCGGCGCGGGGCAGCTGCTCGGTCGCCTGGCGTTCCTCCCGCTGAGCACCAGGGGGACGCCCCGGCTGCGCACGCTGGTACAGGTCGCGCTCACCGCGCTCGTGCTGGTGACCGTCGCCGTGGTGTCGGCGCCGCCCGCGCTCGTGGTCCTCGGCGCCGTGCTCGCCGGCGCGGTCCGCGGGACGCACACCCTGTCGGTCGCCACGGCCGTCTCCGACCGCTGGGGGAGCGCCGCCTACGCCACGATCTTCGGCCGGTTCAACCTGCCGATCGCCGGTGCGATCGCCGTCAGCCCCCTGCTGGGCGAGGTCCTCGCCTCAGGGTTGGGCTCCTATCGCGCCACCGCGCTGCTCTTCGCGGCCCTCGCGCTGCTGGCCACAGCCGCCGCGCGGCGGTCATGAGGATCCCGCCCTGCCTGCGCGGCGGTCCACGCGCCCGGCGTCAGCCCGAGGGTGCGCTTGAACATGCGGGTCAGGTGGCTCTGGTCGGCGAATCCGACCGTCGCGGCGACCTCGCTCAGGGGTCGGCCCGCGCTCATGAGCGCACGCGCGCGGTCCACCTGCCGCATGGTGCGGTAGCGGCTGGGGCTGGTGCCGAAAGCCGCCCGGAACTGACGCGCCACCGTCCAGCGATCCAGTCCGGACACCCGCTCGTACTCCGTCACGGGATGCCGGACGGTCGGGTCTGCACCGATCAGGTCACGCACGCGCGTGACCGCGGGCAGCGCCAGGGCGGTCCGCGTGCGCCGGGACGTGGTCCCGTGCCGCTGGAGCAGGCCCGCGACCGCCACCGCGAGGTCGGTGCGTCCGACGTCGTCCAGCGGTGCGTCGATGTCGCGCAGGAACGCGGTCAGGGCGGGGTCCACGCGCCCGGGGTCGATCACCGGGGCGGCGACGAACGGGAGCGGCGATCCGCCCAGCGCCTGCTGCACCAGCTCCGGGTCCACGTACATGATCCGGTAGCCGAAGCCGCCTTCGGTGCCCGGAGCGCCGTCGTGGAGCTCGTCCGGGTGCAGGACGTGCCACTGCCCGGGCAGGCAGTGCCGCACCTCGCCGCGGTACCGGAAGGTCTGCACCCCGGCGAGCGTGCGCCCGATCGCATAGGTGTCGTGCCGGTGCGGCGAGAACCCCTCGCCGGCCAGGGCCGCGTCGAGCCGCTCGATGCCGGCGGCCCCGCCTCCGAACCGCAGCACCGCCGCTGAGCCGGACCTGCCGTACGGCACGTGACGGCACAAGGCTTCAAGACCGGCCCGGTGGCCGGTCCCTAGCGTCGGCGGCACCTCCCGGACCCTAGAGGACGCCGCCCATGCAGCCCCTGAGCAGCGGACCCGCACCGTGCCGCCGTACCTGTCGCTCGTCCTGACGGCGCTGGTGGTCATGGGCAGCCCGGGGCCGGCCACCCTCGGCGTCACGGCTGTCGGCGCCGCGTTCGGCGTGCGGCGGGCGCTGCCCTACCTCAGCGGCGTCGTGGCGGGCACGCTCGCGGTCCTGCTGGCCGTGGCCGCCGGTCTCGGCGCGGTCCTCACGGCGCAGCCCGGTCTCACATCGGTCCTCGTGGTGCTGGCTGTGGCCTACATCGTCCACCTGGCCCTTCGAATCGCGACCGCGCCGCCGCTGACGTCGGCGGCCGGTCGGCTCACCCCTCCGGGATGGACCACCGGCCTCGTGCTCGCGGTGGCCAATCCCAAGGCGTACGCGGCCATCGCGACCGTGCTCACCGGCAGCGACCTCGGCTTGTCCAGCCCGGTGGTCGAGACGCTGGTCGAGGTCGCGATCCTGGCGGCACTGGTCCTGCTCGTCCACGTCGGCTGGCTGTTCGCGGGCGTCGGCCTCACGGCGGTGTTGCGGCGCCCACGGCTCTCGCGGCTCGTCAACGTCGCGCTCGCCCTCGCCCTGCTGGTCTCGACCGCCCCGGCGGTGGAGCAGCTCCTCTCCTGAGCGGACGGCCAGCCGCTCAGGTGCGGATGATCCGCTGCTCGATCGCCCGGGCGACCGCGCCGGCGCGGCTGTCGACGCCGAGCTTCGTGTAGATGTGCGAGAGGTGGGACTTGACGGTCGCCTCGCTGACCAGCAGCCGGCGCGCCATCTCCTTGTTGGCCAGGCCGTCGGCGAGCAGGCCCAGGATCTGCACCTCGCGTTCGGTGAGCGCCGGCTCGGGGGAGTGCGCGCGGCGCACGAGCACGGCGGCCACCTCCGAGGCGAGCACGGTCGCCCCGCGGGCCACGGCGCGGACCCCGCGGAACAGCTCCTCGGGCGGCGCGTCCTTGAGCAGGTAGCCGGCGGCGCCGGCGTCGAGGGCCGCCAGGATGTCGGCCTCGGTCACGTAGGTGGTCAGGACGAGGACCTGCGGCGGCTCGGGGAGGGCCCGCAGGAGGGCGGTCGTGGCGGCGCCGCCGGTGCCGTCGCCCAGGTTCAGGTCCATGAGGACGACGTCGGGGCGAGCCCGCCGGACCAGGTCCTCGGCGCTCGCCGAGTCGGGGGCCTCGCCGACGACTTGGAGGTCGGCCTGGCCCTCGAGCAGGGCGCGCAGCCCGGCGCGGACGACGGGGTGGTCGTCGACGAGCACGATCCGCAGCCCCGGCTCAGCGTCGGGCACCGGAGCTCCCCAGCGGGATGGAGAAGGCCAGCGCGGTGCCCTCACCGGGGGCGGCCTCGACGGCGAGCGTGCCGCCGAACTGCTCGGCACGGTCCCGGATGCCGGGCAGGCCGCGTCCGCGGGCGCCGTCCGCCCCGACCCGGCGTGGGTCGAAGCCGGCGCCGTCGTCCCGCACGTCGAGGGAGACGGCGTCGGGCTGGTAGCTCAGGGAGACCGTCGCCGCCGTCGCGCCGGCGTGCTCCACCACGTTGGCCAGGGCACCGCGGGCGGTCCGCAGCAGCGCGGTGGCGACGTCCGCCGGCACGTCGACCGGGGCGCCGTCCACGTGCACGTCGACGCGCACCCCGCTGCCCCGCACGGCCCGCTCGCAGGTGCGCCGCAGGGCGGCGACGAGGGCCGGTCCGCTGCCCGTGCTCCCCAGCTCGGGCGGCGCCAGGTCGCGCACCACGCGCCGCACCTCGTCCAGGCCGTCGCGCGCGGTCACCGCGGCCTGGGAGACGTGGTCCCGGGCGGCGTCCGGGCGGGTGCCCCACGCCTGCTCGGCCGCCTGGAGCAGCAGGTTGATGCTGGACAGCGCCTGGGCGACGCTGTCGTGGATCTCCCGGGACAGCCGCGTCCGCTCGGTGAGCACGCCGGCGCTGTGCTGGGCCTCGGCGAGGTCGCCCTGGGCCTCCTGCAGGTCGCGCACCAGCCGCTGGCGCGAGACGGCCTCGCGCTCCAGCGCCCGGTAGGCCGCGACGGTCAGCACGGCGACGCAGGCCGGACCCGTGACGACGGTGAGGTCGACCTCCCCGGTCATCAGCGTCCAGGCCACCACGACGCCGGCGGTCATCGCCGCGATCACCGCACACGCGGCGGGGAAGGCGAGCGCCCGCAGGGCGACGAAGGACAGCGGCACCGCGATCCAGGCGAACGACGGCGCCAGCGCCAGCAGGACGGCCCAGACCACCACCAGCCCGAGGCACCAGGCCGCCGCGAGCGGTCCGGACTCCCGACGGCCCGATCGCGGACGCGTCGCGTAGCCGAGCACCAGCAGCGCCGCGGCCCCCAGGACCGCCGGCGCGCGGTCGCCGAGCCCGTGCCCGTCTACGTACCGGGCCGCGGCGGCGAGGGTGAGGACGACGAGGACGACGTCCAGCCACCGGTCGAGCCGGGCGTCTCCGGCCAGGATGCCGCGCACGCCGCGGCGGCGTCCGTGCACCTCGTCCATGACCCGTCGACGCTACGACCCACCGGGGCCGGCGGCATCATCCGTTCGGCTACCGCGTGGATGGCCGATCGCCCGATGCCCGGGCCGTCCCGGCGGGGGCACGGTGGGTGTCCGCCCACGACCCCGGGAGATCCCGTGCGCCGCCTGCTCGTGCCCGCCACCGCCCTCGCCCTCACCGTGCCGGTGCTCCTCGCCGCGTCGCCCGCCGCCGCCCATGGCGGCGACTCCGGCCGCCCGGCGACCTACGAGCTGAGGGGCGACCCGGGGGGCTCGCGGTTCGAGGGCATCGGCGTGGACCGCCACGAGCGCACCTTCTACGTCAGCGAGGTGACCGGCGGCGAGATCCACCGCGGGGACGTCCGCTCGGGACGGACCGAGGAGTGGCTCCCCGAGGGCGCCGACGGCCGGACCACCGCCCGCGGCATCACCACCGACCGGGAGGGGCGGGTCTACATCGCGGGCGGCCCGAACGGGCTCGGCGTGGGCAACGACCGCCCGGACCTGTGGGTCTACGCGCCCGACGGCCGCCTGCTGGCGGCCCTGCGCGTCGACGTCGACGACGCCTTCCTCAACGACGTCGCGATCGGCCCCGACGGCGCGGCCTACTTCACCAACTCCAACGACCCGCAGGTCTTCCGGGTCGCGTACGAGCACGGTCACTGGCGGGTCGGCCTGTGGGCCGACGCGACCGGCACCATCCCGGTGCGGCTGGGGCCGAACCAGTTCAACCTCGGGGGCATCGTCGTCTCCCCGGACCGGGAGGCGCTCGTCGTCGCCCAGGGCACGACCGGGCAGCTGTGGCGCTTCGATCTGCGCTCGCGGCAGGCCACGGAGATCGACACCGGCGGCGCCGTCCTGACCAACGCCGACGGCCTCGTGCTCCGCGGCCGGGAACTGGTCGTCATCCGGAACTTCGCCCGGGTGGTCACCACGCTGCGGCTGGACCGGGCCGCGCGCTCGGCCACGCTGCTCGACGAGACGCCGACCGACCCGAGCCGGGTGCTCACCACCGGCAAGGAGGCACGGGGCCGGCTGCTGCTGGTCGACAGCCACTTCGAGGAGCAGCCGGTGGCGGCGCCGCCGTACGAGGTCGTCGCCCTGCCGCTCCCGCGATGAGCGCCGCGCGCTGGGCGGCCGGCGTGATCGTCGCCGTCGTGGTGGCGGGCTGCTCGCAGGGGTCGCCGCCGGAGCAGGCGGGGGAGGCCGCGACGTCTGCCTCGCCGTCGTCGTCCGCCCCCTCCACGCCGCCGGCCGCTCCGCCCCCGCCGCCCCCGCCGGGGCCCGAGGAGCAGCGGGCGCTCGACACGGCCCTCATCGAGGCGGCCTGGGCGAACGACGTCGTCCGGGCCCGGGAGCTGATCGCCGCCGGCGCCGACGTGAACGCCCAGGACGCCACGCAGCAGAGCGCGTACCTGATCACGACCAGCGAGGGCCACCGCGAACTGCTGGAGATGACGCTCGCCGCAGGGGCCGATCTCGCAGCGCTCGATCGCTTCAACGGAACGGGGTTGATCCGGGCGGCCGAGCGCGGCCACGCGGACGTCGTCGGGCGGCTGCTGCAGGCCGGGATCGCCGTGGACCACGTCAACCGGCCGGGCTTCACCGCCCTGCACGAGGCGGTCATCTACGGCGACGGCAGCCAGCGGTACGTCGACACGGTGCGACTGCTCGTCGCCCGCGGTGCCGACGTCGCGCTCGCGCCCGTGCGCGACGGCATCCCGCCGCTGCAGCACGCGCTGTCGCGGGGTCAGGACGCCGTCGCCGCGACGCTGCGGGCCGCCCTCGAGGCGGGACTCGTCGCGGATCCGGCGGGCCGGTTGCTGGAGGCCGCGGCTGCCGGGGACGCCGAGGGCGTCGTCCTCGCGCTGCGCGCCGGTGCCGGCCTGGAGGTACGGGACGCCGCCGGGCGGACGCCGCTGCTGCTGGCGGCCACGTACGACCACGTGGACGTCGCGCGGCTGCTGGTCGCGCTGGGCGCCGACCCCGACGCCCTCGACGGCCGGCACGACACCCCGTGGCTGGTGACCGGCGTGACCGGCAGCGTGCCGATGCTCGAGGTGCTGCTCGCGGCCGGACCGGACCTGACGATCCGCAACCGCTTCGGCGGGGTGTCGGTCATCCCGGCGGCCGAACGCGGGCACGTCGACTACGTGCGCCGGGTGGTGCAGACCGGCATCGACGTGGACCACGTCAACGACCCCGGGTGGACGGCGCTGCTCGAGGCGGTCGTGTACGGCGACGGCTCACCGCGGTACCAGGAGATCGTCCGGATCCTGCTCGCCGCCGGGGCCGATCCCGGCATCCGGGACGCCGACGGGCGCACCGCACTCGACCACGCCCTCGGCCGCGGCCACGAGGAGATGGCACAGGTGCTGCGCGGCGGCTGACCGGCTGCCCGACCGATGAGTTCGCCGCGCCCGGTCGGTCTCTCCACCGGAGAGCGACCCACGACAGGCGACCCGTGCGGACACTGATCGTCGCGGAACGATCGACCCGACGTCGAGACCGAGTTCTGCACGCGCTGGGAACGCTCGTCGTACGCCTCACGGAGCACGAGCCGGTCGCGACGCAGAAGACACGAAGCTCGATACGTTCGCGCCCATGGGTGCAGCAGCCAGCCTGGACCGTCGGGCCTACGACCTCGCGGTCGCCGACCTGCGCGCCCAGCTCGCAGCCCTGCCGTCCGGCGCTCCCGTACGTCTGGGCAAGCGCACCAGCAACCTGTTCCGGACCCGCGAGGCGTCCTCGGCGCCGCGGCTCGACGTCTCGGCCTTCTCCGGCGTGCTGCACGTCGACCCGGACCGGCGGACCGCCGACGTGCTGGGCATGACCACCTACGAGGACCTCGTCGCGGCCACCCTGCCCCACGGGCTCATGCCGCTGGTCGTCCCGCAGCTGAAGACCATCACGCTGGGCGGGGCGGTCACGGGTCTCGGCATCGAGAGCAGCAGCTTCCGCAACGGCACGCCGCACGAGTCGGTGCTGGAGATGGACGTGCTCACCGGCGCCGGTGAGGTGCTCACCGTGACGCCGGACGGCGAGCACGCCGAGCTGTTCGCGGGCTTTCCCAACTCCTACGGCACCCTCGGCTACGCCCTGCGCCTGCTCGTCGAGCTCGAGCCGGTGCAGCCGTACGTCCACCTGAAGCACGTCGCGTGCGGCTCCGTCGCCGAGGCGACCGACGTCATGGCCGCCGCGTGCCGCGGACGCGAGGCGGACTTCGTCGATGCCACGTGGTTCTCGCCGGACGAGGTCCGCGTGACGCTCGCGAGCTGGGCGGCGTCCGCCCCGTACGTCTCCGACTACACCGGGCAGCACGTCTACTACCGCTCCGTGCAGTCGCGCGACGAAGACTGGTTGACCGTCGCCGACTACCTGTGGCGCTGGGACACCGACTGGTTCTGGTGCTCACGTGCTTTCGGCGCGCAGAACCCCACCGTGCGCCGCTTCTGGCCCAAGCGGTGGCTGCGCAGCGACGTCTACTGGAAGCTCGTCGCCTTCGAGAAGCGGCACCGTTGGAAGACCCGCTGGGACCTGCGCCGCGGGCAGCCGCCGCGCGAGGACGTCGTGCAGGACGTCGAGGTCCCGGTGGAGCGGCTGGCCGACTTCATGGACGTCTTCGCGCGCGAGGTCCCCATCGCCCCGGTGTGGTTCTGCCCGCTCCAGCAGCGTTCGGCGGACCGGACGTGGCCGCTGTACCCCCTGCAGCCGGACAGGCTGTACGTGAACGTCGGCTTCTGGTCCAGCGTCCCCCTCGACGCCGACGAGCCGGACGGCACGCACAACCGCCTGGTGGAGCGCCTCGTGGAGGAGCTCGGCGGCCACAAGTCGCTGTACAGCACCGCGTACTACGACGAGGACGTGTTCTGGCGGCTGTACGGCGGCGAGACCTACGCACGCCTCAAGGCCGCGTACGACCCGGACCGCAGGCTGCTCGACCTGTACGACAAGACCGTGCGCAACCGCTAGACCGAGGAGACGACGTGGGAGCCCTGGGAGTCGCGCAGGCGCTGCGGGCGGTGCTGCCCGAGCAGGTGGCGGTGACGGCCTACGACGGGTCGGTGGCGGGGCCGCCGGACGCCGAGGTGACACTGCACGTCCGCGACCCGCGGGCGCTCACGCACATGGTCGTCGCGCCCGGCGAGCTCGGGCTCGCCCGCGGCTACGTCTCCGGCATGCTCGACCTCGACGCGCCCGACCACCACCGGGCACTGCAGGTCCTGTCCACCGGCAAGCACATGGCCGACCTGTCGTGGGCCCAGCGCCGCGCCGTCCTGCGCACCCTCGGCCGCGAGGCCCTGCACCTGGTCGAGCCGCCGCCGCAGGAGGTCGGCGCCCGCCGCTACATCGCCGGGCTGCGCGCCCACACGCGCGGGCGCGACGCCCTCGCCGTGTCCCACCACTACGACGTGAGCAACACCTTCTACTCCTGGGTCCTCGGACCCTCGATGGCCTACACGTGCGCCGTCTACCCGACCGACGGCGCGAGCCTGGAGCAGGCGCAGGAGAACAAGTTCGACCTCGTCTGCCGCAAGCTCGGCCTCGAGCCCGGGATGCGGCTGCTCGACGTCGGCTGCGGCTGGGGCGGCATGGCCCTGCACGCCGCAGAGCACTACGGCGTCGAGGTGGTCGGGGTGACGCTGTCGCGCCAGCAGGCTGAGTGGGGCCAGAAGGCCGTCGCCGAGGCCGGGCTCACCGGGCAGGTCGATCTGCGCCACCAGGACTACCGCGACGTCACGGGGACGTTCGACGCGATCAGCTCCATCGGCCTCACCGAGCACATCGGCCTGGCGCAGCTCGACGCGTACGCCGCCCGCCTGTCCTCGCTCCTACGTCCGCAGGGACGGCTGCTCAACCACTGCATCACCCGCCCCGACGACGACAGCCCGCCCATCCGGCGGCGCGGCTTCATCGCCCGGTATGTCTTCCCCGACGGCGAGCTGCCCGGCCTCGGCCGCATCGTCGGCGCCCTGCAGCGGGCCGGCCTCGAGGTGCGCCACGAGGAGAACCTGCGCGAGCACTACGCCCGCACCTGCGCGGCGTGGTCGCGCAACCTGGACGCCCGCTGGGAGCAGGCCGTCGAGGAGGTCGGGCTCGGGACGGCACGTGTCTGGGCGCTGTACCTGGCCGGGTCGCGGCTGGGCTTCGAGCGCAACGAAATCCAGCTGCACCAAGTCCTCGCCACGAGGACGACCGACGGCGACAGCGGCGCGCCCCTGCGCCCGGACTGGGGCGCCTGAGGAGCACCGGCTAGCTAAGGCGGAGGACGAGCACATCACGGTCGCCTGCCTCGGACCCCGGCCGACGCTGGTGTCGGGAGCGCCCTGCTCGGCCCGGGGGACACGGGCGTCACGATCAGGCATGCCGCGCCGGATGTCCTCCACCCTCGTGGCAGTGGAGCGGCGGCTCGCCGCCGACCAGGTCCGGCTCGCCGGGCCGATCCCGCGTCCACCCCTTCTCCGGCTTCAGCGCGGACGGCCGGGTCCGCCTGGGCGGGCGGGTCCTGGTCGGTGCACCGCCGCGCCCGCGACCTCGGCGCCGGGCGCGACCGACGGAACACCGCGCGGGCGGTGGGCCGTCGTCCCGGCGAGCACCGACCAGACCTGCACTGCGGGCGGCATGACCGACTGCGTGGCCAGGCCCGGCAACCGGGCTGCGATCGGCTGCGACCCGCCTGGCCTGCGGTCAAGCGTGGAGCGGGTGACCGGGATCGAACCGGCATGGCCAGCTTGGAAGGCTGGGGCTCTACCATTGAGCTACACCCGCGAGGTGCCCGGCCAGCCTAGCCGACCTCGCGGTCAGTCCCGGACCGCCGTTCCGAGCACCTGCGTGCGGGTCGGGTTGGGGTTCACCCGCAGCTCCGGGAAGTCGAAGCGCTCCAGCCGCTCGACCGTGAAGCCCGCCGCCTCAATCGCGGCCACCGTGTCCCGGCTCGTGTGACAGCCGCCGGCGAGGAACGGCCACACCGTCGCGTCGAGCACCCGCTGCGCACGCACGAGAGCGGCGCCCTCACCCCGCACGTGCTCCCAGAACAGCAGCCGCCCACCCGGCCGCAGCACCCGCCTCAGCTCGGCCAGCGCCCGCCCCTGGTCCGGCACGCTGCACAGCACCAGCGAGGCGACCGCGACGTCGAACGCCCCGTCCTCCGCCGGCAGCGCCCCGGCGTCCCCGTCCACCACCCGCACCGCGACCGGAGCGGCTAGAGCGGCTGCGTCCGCCAGCGCACGCAGCCGCGGCTCCGGCTCGACCGCCATTACCTCGGTCACCGCCGGCGGGTAGTGGACGAAGTTGGTCCCGGTCCCAGCGCCGACCTCCAGCACCCGACCCGCCGCCGGAGCAAGAAGCCGGTCCCGCAGTTCCGCCGTCCCCTGGCGCTCACCGGCCGCCGCCAGCCGCGACCACAGCCGGGCGAACACCGGGTGCGACACGCTCGTCACGACGGCACCAGCTCCCGCGCCGCCCGGGCCACCAGCACCATCCCGACCTCCTCGGCCACCTCCAGCGCCCGCCGGGCCAGATCACGCGCCTCGGCCTCGTTCCCGCGCGCCGCCAGCAGCGACGCCAGCGCCAGCAGCCCCCGCGCCAGCGACGGCCGGAACCCGTGCCGCTCGCTCGTGGCCACCGCCTGCCGCAGGTGCCGCTCGGCGTCGTCCAAGCGTCCGGCGGCCACCTCCGCCCGCCCGAGCAGCAGCGCTACCGGGCCCTGCGCGCCGATCCCGCCCTGCACCGCCAGGTGGTCGACGAACGGCAGCAGCCGGTCGGCGATCGCGGCCGGCACGGCCGGGTCGATGCCGGCCGGCGAGGCCGCGAGCTCGGCGGCGACATAGGCCTGCCAGCAGGTCAGCGCCAGCCAGTCCCACTGCGGTGGGAACGGCCGCCACGCGTCCGCCTCCGCCATGGCGGCCGCGGCGACCTCCGGACGCCCGCCCTCGAGCAGCGTGATCGCCGTCAGCAGGATCCCGCTGTCCGCGCCCCCGCTGGTGTCCACCCCGACGACCGCTTCCGGCAGCCGATCGGCCAGGCACCCCTGGTCGAGCCAGATGAACGACCGCATCACCAGGTCCTGCCAGTCCTGCGTGTACAGCTGGGTCCGCTGCACCAGCGCGAACGCCCGGTCGACCAGCCCCTCCGCCCTCGCGAACGAGCCCGCGAGCATCGCCCGCACCGCCTGCAGGCTGGCCAGCTGGGCGTGCACCAGCGGCAACTCGTGCCGGCGGGCCAGCTCCTCCGCCGCGGCGAGGTCCGCGGCGTCGCCGGCCACGTCACCCAGCGCGATCCGGGCGAGTGCCCGCCGGACCAGCGCCATCACGGCCATCTCGGGCAGCTCGTCGGCCGGCGTGGCCACCAGCAGCTCGGTCGCGTCGGCGATCTGCTCGGCCTCGTGCCCGGGCAGCCAGTTGCCGCCCAGCCGGCCCACCAGCGCGGTGCGCAGCAGGTCGGCGCGCCCGGTGCGACGGGCCACGGCCAGCGCCTCCTCCGCCGCCCGCGGCCCGCGCGTCCGGTCCGGCCCGTAGTGGACGACGACGGCCAGCGCCGCCAGCGTCCGCACCCGCGTCGGGCCGTCCACCTCGCCGGCCGCCGCCAGCAGCGCCTCCAGCCGGCCGACCAGCTCCGCCGGGTAGACGCCGTAGGTCACCGGGAACCACAGCCCGCCGATGCCCCACAGCTGGTCGGCCGCGGTCGCGGCGGCGTCGGCGTCCCCGCGGGCCAGCGCCGCATCGATGACGCCCGACAGCAGCCGCTGCGCCTCCGCCCACGACCCGGCGCGCGCCATCGTCGTCCCCGCCCGCAGCAGCAGCTCCGAGCGCAGCGGACCGCCGTCCGGGTCGGCGTCCAGCACCTCCAGCGCCCGCTCCCACCACCGCGCGGCGCTCTCGTGCGCGTGGTCGTGCGCGGCCCGCTCGGCGGCCGCCGAGCAGGCGGCGACCGTCGCGTCGGCGTCGGTGAACGGCCGCCCGGCCACCAGGTGGTGCGCCCGCTCGAACACCGCCCCGGCCGGCAGCACCGCGGCCATCCGCGCGTGCAACCGGGACCGGCGCAGCGGGGGAGCGGCCTCCAGCAGCGTCTCCCGCACCAGCGCGTGCGCGAAGGCCAGCTCGCCCGGCCCGGCCGGCCGCACCAGGTCCGCCGCCTGGGCGGCGTCGAGTGCGTCGGCCAGGTCGTCGGGTGCGGTCGAGCCGTCGGCCTTCTGCAGCAGGGGGACGGCGAAGCGCTGACCCGCCACCGCGGCCAGCGTGAGCACCTCGCGCGCCCCCTCAAGCAGGCCGGCCAGCCGCCGCTCCACCACGTCCCGCACCCCGGGCGGCACCGGTGCGCCGTCCCCGGGAGAGCTCAGCACCCGCGCCAGCTCGGTCGCGAAGAACGGGTTGCCGCCCGACCGCTCGTGCACCTCGGCCGCGGCCTCGGCACCCACCACGTCGGCGACCAGCGCCGCGGTCGCGGCCGGGTCCAGCGGGCCCAGCGTCAGCTGCGCGAACCCCGGGGTCCGGGCCAGGGCCGCGCGCACCCGTCCCAGCCCCGGGTCCCGGACGCCGGTGCGGCAGGTGGCCAGGACGGCGACCGGCCCGTGCTGCAGCTCCACCGCGAGGAACGACAGCAGCCGCAACGACGCGGGATCGGCCCAGTGCAGGTCGTCCAGCACGACGACGACCGGCGCCCGCCCCGCAGCCGCGACCAGTGCCGACAGCACCCGCTCGAACGCCGCGAACGCACCGCCCTCGGGCACCGTGCCGGGAGCGCCCAGCGCGCCGGTCACCTGCAGCCACGGCCACAGGGCGGGTGCGTCGTCGTCCTCGTGGCAGCGGCCGACGGCGACCTGCGCTCCGGCCGCCCGCGCGGCGCCGGCCACCTCGGCCACCAGGCGCGTCTTGCCGATCCCCGGTTCGCCGTCGACCAGCGCGAACCGCGGCCCGGTCCGCGACAGCCCGGCGACCAGGTCGTGCAGCAGCGCCGCCTCGCGGTCCCGGCCCACGAGGCCGGACGGCGGAGGCGGCGGGGCGGGGGACGGCGCGGCCTCCCCGCGCAGCGCCCGCGCCTGCGCTGCCTCGAGCGCCGGGCCGGGCGTCAGCCCCAGCTCCTCGTCCAGCAGTCGGCGCACCTCGGCGTAGCGGGCCAGCGCGTCGGCGGTGCGACCTGCCGCGGCCAGCGCGTCGACCAGCAGCACCCACGGCCGCTCTGCGAGCGGCGCGTCGGAGACCAGCGCCTCGGCCTCGGGCACCGCCTCGGCGGCGCGGCCCAGCGCGAGCAGCGCGGCCAGCCGGTCCTCCCGGCAGCGCAGCCGCAGCGCGTCGAGCCGGTCGCGGGTCGCGGCGGCGAAGGGGCGGTCCCCGGCGTCCTCGAGCGCGACCGCGCCCCGCCACGTCGCCAGGGCGGCGTCGGCCTGGGCCAGGGCCCCGGCGGGGTCGCCCGCGGCCAGCCGCCGGCCGGCGGAGGCGGCCAGCGCGGAGAACCGGTGCACGTCGACGTCCTCCGGCTCGGCGACCAGCCGGTACCCGGACGGCGTCCGCTCCACGACCCGGCCCAGCACCCGGCGCAGCCGGGAGACGTAGGCCTGCACCGACGCCTCGGGCTCGGCGGGCGGGGCGTCGGCCCACAACGCGTCGGTGATCCGGTCCAGCGACACCGACCGGCCCGGCTCGGTGAGCAGCAGGGCGAGCAGCACCCGCTGCAGCGGGCTGCCCAGGTCCAGCGGGTCCCCGCCCGCCGACGGCCGCGCCTCCACGGCGCCGAGCACGCCGTAGACCACCACTGCCGTCCTCCACCGGGCTCGGGGCGCGGCCAGCGTGGTCCGGCGCCGACCGGCCGTCAAGGAGCGGCGGTCCCGCGCGGCGGCCACCTAGACTCGGTCCGCCACGGGGTGTGGCGCAGCTTGGTAGCGCACCTGCTTTGGGAGCAGGGGGCCGCAGGTTCAAATCCTGTCACCCCGACACCGCGCCCCGGCGCCGTCCCGCACGTCTCTAGACTCGTGGGTCGACCCGCGTCGTCCGCCCCGCCCGACGCCACCCCTGACTGCGACACCCGAGGAGCACTGCGCTGTGAAGAGCACCATCGAGGAACTGGGCCCCACGCGGGTCCGGATGGCGATCGAGGTGCCCTGGGGGGACCTGGACCACGCCTTCGGTGAGGTCTACAAGGAGCTGCGCAACCAGGTGCGCATCCCCGGCTTCCGCCCGGGCAAGGTGCCCAACCGCATCATCGACCAGCGCGTCGGCCGCCCCGTCGTCCTCGAGCAGGTCGTCAACCACGCGATCCCCGAGGTGTACTCCGAGGTCGTCCGCGAGAACCAGGTGCGGGTCATCGGCCAGCCCGACATCGAGGTGACCAAGCTCGAGGACAACGACACCCTCGAGTTCACCGCCGAGGTCGACGTCGCCCCGAAGCTGGAGCTGCCCGACCTGGACTCCCTCGCGGTCACCGTCGACGACGTCGAGGTCACCGACGAGGAGGTCGACAACCAGATCTCGGTCATGCGCGAGCGCTTCGCGATGCTCAACGGCGTCGAGCGGGCCGCGCAGGACGGCGACTTCGTCTCCATCGACCTCGAGGCCAAGCTCGACGGCGAGGTCCTCGAGGACGGCTCGACCAGCGGCATGTCCTACGAGGTCGGCTCCGGCCAGCTCATGGAGGGCCTGGACGACGCGATCCGCGGGCTGTCCGCCGACGAGTCGAAGACGTTCGAGACCGCGCTGCTCAACGGGCCGGACTCCGGCCGCATGGCTGAGGTGACCGTCACGGTGCGCTCGGTCAAGGAGAAGGAGCTCCCCGAGCTCGACGACGACTTCGCCTCCACCGCCAGCGAGTTCGACACCCTCGAGGAGCTGCGGGACGACGTCCGCACCCGCCTCTCGCGCACCAAGGTGCTGCAGCAGGGCGCGCAGGCCCGCGACAAGCTGGTCGAGCACCTGCTGGAGACCATCGAGGTGCCGATCCCGGAGAACCTCGTCGAGCGCGAGGTCGAGTGGCGCAACAACGCCATGGCCCAGGAGCTGCAGCGCGCCGGCATGGACTGGGACGCCTACCTCTCCGCCGCCGGCGTCGAGGACCGCGAGACCTACGACGCCGACCTGCGCAAGAACGTGGAGGAGGCGGTCAAGACGCAGTTCGTGCTCGACGCGATCGCCGACGCCCGCGAGGTCACCGTCGACAACGACGACCTGTCCGCGCAGATCATGGCGCAGGCCCAGCGCAGCCGGGTCAGCCCCGAGCAGTACGCCCAGCAGCTGCAGCAGGGCGGCAACATCGCCGAGTTCGTGGCCGACGTCCGCCGCACCAAGACGCTCGCCCAGCTGCTCGAGCAGACGACGATCACCGACGCCTCGGGCAACGTCGTCGACCTCGACGCGCTGCGCCCGAAGACGGTGCAGGCCGCCGGTGCCGACGACGACGCCGCCGCTGACGAGGCCGCTGAGGAGGCCACCGACGAGGCGCCCGACGCCGAGGTGGCCGACGCCGCCGCGGTCGAGGCCGCCGAGGGCGCCGTCGAGGACACCGAGGACGTCAAGAAGGTCTGATGACGGACGCCGTCCCCTCCCGCCACGCTCCGTGCGGCGCGGGCCCGGGGACGCCGGCCACGTGACGACGACGCCGTCCCTCCCCTGACCGGGGCGGGGCGGCGTCGTCCGTTCCGGGGCAGGGGAGTGCGCGCCGGCGCTGCGCCGAGGGCGAACACCCCGCCCGGCCGGGACTCCTGCCCCGGGACCGCGCGTTAGGGTCGACAGGACTCAGGCGAACCCCGGGGGAGACCCTCCCGGGCGGCGCGCCCCCGGGCCCTGCACCACCTGCGAACCACCCAACCCCGAGACCGAACGTCCGACCGTCCTACGGAGGTCACCACACCCGTGAGCACCCACCCGAACCAGGTCAGCGCCCCGCAGCTGCGCGGCGCGGCCGGGGGGATGAACCTCAACGACTCGGTCTACGAGCGCCTGCTGCGCGAGCGCATCATCTTCCTGGGCACCCAGGTCGACGACGTGATCGCCAACCAGCTCTGCGCGCAGATGCTGCTGCTGTCCGCCGAGGACCCCAAGAGCGACATCCACCTGTACATCAACTCGCCCGGCGGCTCGGTCAGCGCCGGCATGGCGATCTACGACACGATGCAGTTCATCGACTGCGACGTCGCCACCTACGGGATGGGCCTGGCCGCCTCGATGGGCCAGTTCCTGCTCACCGCCGGCACCAAGGGCAAGCGGTACGCGCTGCCCCACGCGCGGATCATGATGCACCAGCCCTCGGCCGGCGTCGGCGGCACCGCGGCCGACATCGCCATCCAGGCCGACCTGTTCCGCCGCACCAAGCGCGAGCTCAACGAGCTGCAGTCGCAGCACACCGGGCAGAGCGTCGAGCAGATCGAGAAGGACTCCGACCGCGACCGGTGGTTCACCGCGGCCGAGGCCCTCGAGTACGGCTTCGTCGACCACGTCGTCAGCCGCGCCACCATGACCGACCGCGCCAACCCGGTCACCGACAACTGAGCCCGCGAGGACTGACGACATGAGCGCCTTCCAGCTGCCCTCCAGCCGGTACGTGCTGCCCTCCTTCGTGGAGCGGACCAGCTACGGCATGAAGGAGAGCAACCCGTACAACAAGCTCTTCGAGGAGCGCATCATCTTCCTCGGGGTGCAGATCGACGACGCCTCGGCCAACGACGTGATGGCCCAGCTGATCACGCTGGAGTCCTCCGACCCCGACCGCGACATCACGATCTACATCAACTCGCCCGGTGGCTCGTTCACGTCGCTGATGGCCATCTACGACACGATGATGTTCGTCCGCCCGGACATCCAGACCGTCTGCATGGGTCAGGCCGCCTCCGCCGCCGCCGTCCTGCTCGCGGCCGGCACCCCGGGCAAGCGCCTGGCGCTGCCGTACTCCCGGGTGCTGATCCACCAGCCCTCCGGCGAGGCCGGCGGTCAGGTCTCCGACCTGGAGATCCACGCCGCCGAGATCGAGCGGGTGCGCACGCAGATGGAGGAGATCCTCGCGCGGCACACCGGCCGGTCGGCCGAGCAGGTCCGGCAGGACATCGACCGCGACAAGATCCTCACGGCCCAGGAGGCCAAGGAGTACGGGATCGTCGACCAGGTCATCCAGAGCCGGAAGCTCAACGCGCTGCCCACCAGCAGCTGATCTGCTCCTGAGCCGGTGCGGGCCGAGGCGTCGCGTTGCGCGCCCTCGGCCCGTACCGTCTGAGGGGCGGAGTGCACATGGGGTCGGAGTGCCGTGAGCGACGACACGGCCAGCCGGGCTCCGGCGCACCGGGGGCGTTGGTCCCCCTGGGCGTCGGGACCGGCGGGTACGGTCGACGAGCGCCCGATCCCCGGCCGGCAGCGCCGGGAGGAGCACCTCGCGGAAGACAGGCAGCGGGGTCGAGCACGGGCAGTCCAGCAAGACATCGGGTCCGCCGACCAACGGACCTTTTCCCCGATCTGGAGGTCAGCAGGTGGCACGAATCGGTGAGAGCGGTGACCTGCTCAAGTGCTCGTTCTGCGGGAAGAGCCAGAAGCAGGTCAAGAAGCTCATCGCTGGCCCCGGGGTCTACATCTGCGACGAGTGCATCGACCTCTGCAACGAGATCATCGAGGAAGAGCTCTCGGAGTCGTCGGACCTGAAGTTCGACGAGCTGCCGAAGCCCAAGGAGATCCACGACTTCCTCGGCCAGTACGTCATCGGCCAGGAGACGGCGAAGCGGGCCCTCGCCGTCGCCGTCTACAACCACTACAAGCGGGTGCAGGCCGGCGGCGGCACGCGTGACGAGTCGGTCGAGCTGGCCAAGTCCAACATCCTGCTGATGGGCCCGACCGGGTGCGGCAAGACCCACCTGGCGCAGACCCTCGCGCGGATGCTCAACGTCCCGTTCGCGATCGCCGACGCGACCGCGCTCACCGAGGCCGGCTACGTCGGTGAGGACGTCGAGAACATCCTCCTCAAGCTCATCCAGGCCGCCGACTACGACGTCAAGCGCGCCGAGACCGGGATCATCTACATCGACGAGGTCGACAAGATCGCCCGCAAGAGCGAGAACCCGTCGATCACCCGCGACGTCTCCGGCGAGGGCGTGCAGCAGGCGCTGCTGAAGATCCTCGAGGGCACCACCGCCTCGGTGCCGCCGCAGGGCGGGCGCAAGCACCCGCACCAGGAGTTCATCCAGATCGACACGACGAACGTGCTGTTCATCGTGGGCGGCGCCTTCGCCGGGCTGGAGAAGGTCATCGAGGCCCGCGTCGGCAAGCAGGGCATCGGCTTCGGTGCCGAGATCCGCCCGAAGTCCGAGGTCGACGAGTCGAACGTCTTCTCCGAGGTCATGCCGGAGGACCTGCTGAAGTTCGGGATGATCCCCGAGTTCATCGGCCGGCTCCCCGTCATCACCGCCGTGCAGAAGCTGGACCGCGAGGCGCTGATCAACATCCTCACCGAGCCGAAGAACGCCCTGGTGCGCCAGTACCGGCGGCTGTTCGAGCTCGACGGGGTCGACCTGGAGTTCACCGACGACGCCCTCGAGGCGATCGCCGACCAGGCCATCCTCCGCGGCACCGGCGCCCGCGGCCTCCGCGCGATCATGGAGGAGGTGCTGCAGTCGGTGATGTACGAGGTGCCCAGCCGCGACGACGTCGCCTCCGTGGTGATCACCAAGGAGGTCGTGCTGGAGCACGTCAACCCGACGATCGTGCCCCGCAAGCCGGCCCGCACCCCGCGCGAGAAGTCCGCGTAACCACCCGCGCGCCACGAGCCCGTCCCCGACTCCTCGGGGGCGGGCTCGTCGCGTTGGTGGGCAGGAGCGTGTGCGCCGACGCCGCGTTCTGGCGCCGATCCTGCGGCGTGGGCGCACACGCTCGGAGGCGGCTGTCCACAGATCCCCTCGCGCGCCCCACGGAGGCGGCGGACGTCCGCAGGGTCGGCGCATGGCTCTCGGCATCTCGACCGTGCTCGGCCCCACCGGATGGGCGACCTGGCACGAGCTGACCGAACGCGTGGACCGGGCCACCGTGGCGCGGTGGGTGGGCAGCGGTCGCCTGGTCCGGCTCCAGCCGGAGGTCTACGCGCTGCCGGCGGTCGCGGGGGACTGGCGGGTGCGCGTCGAGGCCGCCGTCCGCTCGGGCGGAGGCCTGGTCAGCCACTGGTCGGCGCTGGCGCTCTGGGACCTCGCGCCCCAGGCGGGGCCGGTCCACCTGACGGTCGACCTCCGGCGCAGCGGGCGGGGGACCGCCGGCGTCGTCCTGCACCGCAGCCGCGACGTGGTCACGCCCATCCGGCGCGTCGACGGCCTGCCGGTGACCTGTCCCGAACGGGCGCTGGTCGACGTGTGGGGGAGCAGCCGTGGTCGAGCCTGCCGGGAGGCCCGGGCGGCGACCATCACCGCCGTCCGCCGGCGGCTGTGCGGCCCGCGGGACCTGCTGCACGAGATCGAGCGCCGTCCCTGCCTGCCGGGGCGCGCGGAACTCGTGCGCCTGGTCGGGCTGCTGGCCGACGGCTGCCAGAGCGAACTGGAGATCTGGGGCTGCCTCAGGGTCCTCCGGGCGCCCGGGATGCCCCGGTTCCGCCAACAGCGCTGGATCACCGTCGCGGGCGAGTCGTTCGCACTGGACGCCGCCTACGAGGAGGTGCTCCTCGCGGTCGAGATGGACGGCGCCGCCTTCCACGGATCGCGGGAGCAGCGCGAGCGCGACATCCGCCGCGATGCGCTCGCGGCCACCATCGGCTGGCAGACGCTCCGCTTCGGCTTCCGCCGGATGACGCAGCGGCCCGAGGAGTGCCGGGGCGAGATCCGGGCGGTGTACGACGCGCGACGGCGCCTGTTCCTGGCCGAGCGTGTGCGCTGACGCCGCGGTCCGGGTTCGAATCCGCGGCCTGAGCGCACACGCTGCGGCAGCCGCGTTGCCGGTCGGCGGCTCGCGATCCGGCGTGGCACATTCGGAGGGGTGCGCCCCCTGACCTCCCTGCCCGAGCAGGCGCGGGAGGCGTTCCGGGCCCGCGTCTCCGGTGACCCGACGGGGGCGCCCGACTGGGTCCGCGACATCGCCCGCGTCGGCACCGGACCCGGCTGGTTCGAGCCGGACGGCGTGGTCTGGCGGGTGCACGGCGACCTGTCCACGCTCGTCGGCGGCGTCGCGGCGCTGCTCGGCCAGGGCGCGCACCCGCTGGCGCTGGCCGGCGTCCAGCGGCACTCGGCCTACCGCGAGGACCCGTGGAAGCGGCTGGCCGGCACCGCCCGCTGGCTGGTGGTCAGCACCTTCGGCTCGGCGGAGCTCGCCGAGCGCGAGGCGGCGCGGGTGCGCGGCATGCACACGCGGGTCCGCGGCCGCGTGCACGGCCGGGCCTACTCGGCGTCCGACCCGGCGCTCCTGCGCTGGGTGCACCTGGCCTTCACCGACGCGTTCCTCGCCGCCCAGCAGGCCGTGGGCAGCGACCTGACCCCGCGGTTCGGCCGCGGGTGGCCCGACGCCTACGTGGGGGAGTGGGCCCGCGCGGCCGCAGCGCTGGGCGCCACCGACCTGCCGGCCACCGCGGCCGAGCTGGCCGAGGCCCTGGCCGCCCACCGCCACGAGCTGCGCCCGGTCCCCGACCACCTGCGCGAGTTCCTGGCCGCCCCGCCCGGCCTGAGCGCGCCGGAGCGGCTGGTCTACCGCGGCCTCTCCGGCGCCGCGGCGTACGTGGTGTCGCCCGCGGTCGCCGGGTGCGCCGGGGTGCCCGGGCGGGGGCGCGGCGGTGCGGCGCAGCTCGCCGTCACCCGCGCCCAGCTGCGCGGGCTGCGCCTGGCGCTCGGCCGCTTCAGCCCCTCGGAGGAGGCGGCGCGCTGGCGGCTCGGGATGGGCCCCGCGCCGTCCTGGGCCCACGAGACCGCCGCCTGACGGCGAGCGTGTGCGCCGACGCCGCAGGACTGGGCGGATCCCGCGGCGTCAGGCGCATCCGCTGAGACGCGCTCAGCCCTCCGTCGCGACCGGCGCCAGGACGACGTCCACCGACAGCGGGCCGTCGCCGGCGGCCACCGACAGCTCCGCGATCCGCCCGGCCGAGGCCAGGTCGGCCCGGCCGGCCTCGACCAGCGCCACCTGCTCGGCCGGCGCGGTCACGGTCGCCGACTCCACGTCGGCCCGCATCGACTGCTTGGCCTCCGACTTGGCCTTGCGCACCGCCGCCAGCGCCTCGGCCACCACCGACACCACCGCGGGGTCGCCACCCGCGGGCAGCTCGGCGGCGACCGGCCACGACGCGCGGTGCACCGAGCCGGCCTGCCACCAGGACCAGACCTCCTCGGTCACGAACGGCAGCACCGGCGCGAACAGCCGCAGCTGCACCGACAGCGCGACCGCGAGCGCGGCCTGCGCCGACCGGGCGGCCTCGTCGTCGCCGTAGGCCCGGGACTTCACCAGCTCGACGTAGTCGTCGCAGAAGGTCCAGAAGAACGCCTCGGTGACCTCGAGCGCGCGGGTGTAGTTGTAGGCCTCCATCGCGGCGGTGGCCTCCTCGACCACCGACGCGAGGCCGGCCAGCAGCCCGCGGTCGATCGGCTCGGTGACCGCGTCGGCCCCGAGCGCGGACGAGGCGCCCAGGCCCAGCACGAACCGGCCGACGTTGAGGATCTTCATGGCCAGCCGCCGGCCGACCTTCATCTGCGCCTCGTCGAACGGCGAGTCCGCGCCCGGCCGCGCGCCGGCCGCCCGCCAGCGCACGGCGTCGGTGCCGTACCGCTCGAGCACGTCGATCGGCGTGACGACGTTGCCCTTGGACTTCGACATCTTCTTGCGGTCGGGGTCGACGACGAAGCCGGAGATCGTGGCGTGCGACCACGGCACCGCGCCGAACTCGAAGTGCGAGCGGACGACGGTCGAGAACAGCCAGGTGCGGATGATGTCGTGCGCCTGCGGCCGCTGGTCCATCGGGAAGACCTTGGCGAACAGCTCCGGGTCGGTGTCCCAGCCCGAGGCGACCTGCGGCGACAGCGACGACGTCGCCCAGGTGTCCATCACGTCGGGGTCGGCCACGAACCCGCCGGGCACCCCGCGCTGCGACTCGTCGAAGCCCTCCGGCACGTCGGAGGAGGGGTCCACCGGCAGCGACGCCTCGTCGGCCACGATCGGGTCGGCGTAGTCGGGCTGGCCCTCGGAGTCGAGCCGGTACCAGACCGGGAACGGGACGCCGAAGAACCGCTGGCGGCTGATCAGCCAGTCGCCGTTGAGGCCCTCGACCCAGTTCTCGTAGCGGTGGCGCATGTGCTCGGGCACCCACTGGATCTCCCGGCCCCGCGCGATGAGGGCCTCACGCAGGGAGGCGTCCCGGCCGCCGTTGCGGATGTACCACTGGCGCGTGGTGACGATCTCCAGCGGGCGCTCGCCCTTCTCGAAGAACTTCACCGGGTGGGTGATCGCCCGGGGCTCGCCCTCGAGGTCGCCGGACTCCCGCAGCATCTCCACGATCCGCTGCTGGGCGCTGAACGACGTCTTCCCGGCCAGCTCGGCGTACACGTCGGCGGGGACGCCGTCGGGCGCCTCGGCCACGAACCGGCCGTCCCAGCCGATGACGGCGCGGGTCGGCAGCTGCAGCTCCCGCCACCAGGTGACGTCGTTGAGGTCGCCGAAGGTGCAGATCATCGCGATGCCCGAGCCCTTGTCCGGCTCGGCCAGCCGGTGGGCGACCACGGGCACCTCGACGCCGAACAGCGGCGTGCGCACGGTCTGCCCGAACAGCGGCTGGTAGCGCTCGTCGTCGGGGTGGGCGACCAGCGCGACGCAGGCCGGCAGCAGCTCCGGCCGGGTGGTCTCGATGTGGACGGGGCCGGACGGCCCGGCGAAGGCCACCCGGTGGTAGGCGCCCGGCCGCTCCCGGTCCTCCAGCTCGGCCTGGGCGACGGCGGTGCGGAAGGTGACGTCCCAGAGGGTCGGCGCCTCCTGCGCGTAGGCCTCACCGCGGGCGAGGTTGTGCAGGAACATGCGCTGCGCGGTGGCCCGCGACGACGCGGAGATGGTCCGGTAGACGACGTTCCAGTCGACCGACAGGCCCACCCGCCGCCACAGCTGCTCGAAGGCCTTCTCGTCCTCCTCCGTCAGCCGCTCGCACAGCTCGACGAAGTTGCGGCGGGAGACCGGCTGCTGGTCCTTGCCCGGCTTCTCCGGGGGCGTGAAGTCCGCGTCGTAGGGCAGCCCCGGGTCGCAGCGGACGCCGTAGTAGTTCTGCACCCGCCGCTCGGTCGGCAGGCCGTTGTCGTCCCAGCCCATCGGGTAGAAGACGTGCTTGCCGCGCATCCGCTGGTAGCGGGCGACGATGTCGGTGTGGGTGTAGCTGAACACGTGCCCCACGTGCAGCGACCCGCTCGCGGTCGGCGGCGGGGTGTCGATCGAGTAGACCTGCTCGCGGGGCGCGGCCAGCGCGGCCGCGCGGTCGAAGGCGTAGGTGTCCTCGGCCGCCCAGCGGCCGGTCCACTTGTCCTCCAGGCCGTCGAGCGTCGGCTTCTCGGGTACGTCGACCGTCGCTCCCGCGGCAGGGGTGTCCGGGATCGAGGTGTCGGCAGCCATGTGCCTCAGTCTAGGAACCGCCCGGCTGGCATCCTGGGACGGATGAGCAGCAGCAGCACCGGTGGCATGGCCCGGGTCGAGCGGGAGCTGCTGGCGCGGTGGCCCGAGACCCGCCTCGAGCCCTCCCTCACCCGCATCAACGCCCTCGTCGACCTGCTCGGCTCCCCCCACCGGGCGTTCCCGGTCGTCCAGGTGGCCGGCACCAACGGGAAGACGACGACGGCGCGGATGGTCGACGAGCTGCTGCGCGGCTTCGGGCTGCGCGTCGGTCGTTTCACCAGCCCGCACCTGCAGTCGCTGCGCGAGCGGGTCGTGCTCGACGGCGAGCCGGTCAGCGCCGAGCGCTTCGTGGAGACCTACGACGACATCGCGCCCTACGTGCAGATGGTCGACGCCGGCGGCGAGCACCCGATGTCGTTCTTCGAGGTGATGGTCGGCCTGGCGTACGCACTGTTCGCCGACGCGCCGGTCGACGTCGCCGTGATCGAGGTCGGCATGGGCGGCCGCTGGGACGCCACCAACGTCGTCGACGCGCGGGTCGCCGTCGTCACCCCCGTCGCGCTGGACCACGCCGAGTACCTCGGGCCCGACGTCGGCACCATCGCCGGGGAGAAGGCCGGGATCATCAAGCCCGACGCGATCGCCGTCCTCTCCGCGCAGCAGCCGGCGGCGCTCGACGCGCTGGTCCGCCGGGCGGTCGAGGTGGAGGCCGTGGTCGCCCGCGAGGGCACCGAGTTCGGCGTGCTCGAGCGCAAGGTCGCCGTCGGCGGGCAGCAGCTGCGGCTGCAGGGCCTGGGCGGGGAGTACGACGACGTCTACCTGCCGCTGTTCGGGGCGCACCAGGCGCAGAACGCCGCCACCGCGCTGGCCGCCGGCGAGGCGTTCCTCGGCGCCGGCGCGACCACCGGGCCGATCGACGTCGAGACGGTCCGCGCCGCCTTCGCCGCCGTCCGCTCACCGGGCCGGCTGGAGCGGGTGCGCACCTCGCCGACCGTGCTGGTCGACGCTGCGCACAACCCCGCCGGCATGGCCGCCACGGTCGAGGCGATCCGGGAGTCCTTCGACTTCACCCGGCTGGTCGGCGTCGTGGCCTGCGTCCGCGGCAAGGACGTCGCCGGGATGCTCGCCGAGCTGGAGCCGCTGTGCGCCGAGCTCGTGGTCACCCAGCACGTCTCGCCGCGCGCGATGCCGGCCGACGAGCTCGGCGCGCTCGCCGTCGACGTCTTCGGCGCCGACCGGGTGAGCGTGTCGCCGCGGCTGCCCGACGCCATCACCGAGGCGATCGAGCTGGCCGAGGCCGGGCCGGACGACGCCCTCGGCGGCTCCGGCGTCCTGGTCACCGGCAGCGTCATCACCGCCGGCGAGGCGCGCACGATCCTCGGCGGGACGACGGCGTGACCGCGCCCGACCCGGTCAGAGCGGCGAAGGCCCTGCGCGGCGCGGCCGCCGCGATCCTGCTGCTCGAGGGCATCGCCGTCCTCTTCGTGCCGCGCGGCATCGCGCAGAGCGGCGAGGGGCTCAACGCCTTCCGGCTGACCACGCTGCTCGTGCTCGCCGCCGCCCTGGTCCTGGCCAGCGGAGTGCAGCGCCGGCCGTGGGGCCTGATGGCCGGCACGGTCCTGCAGGGGCCGCTGATGCTGACCGGGCTGTTCAACAGCGTCATGTTCGTCGTCGGCGGCGTCTTCCTGCTGATCTGGCTCTACCTGCTGCAGGTGCGCAAGGAGCTGCTCGGCTCGCCCTTCGGCGAGCCCGTCGCGCCGGGGGACGACGGCGAGGCGCCGCCGGCCGGCTGACCGCCGCGACCGGGTCCCGTCCGTGTCGCCGTCCGTGTCGCCGGGAACCCGTGGCCGGCCCGTGCAAGACTCGCCCGTACCGGATGCCCTCGTCGGTCAACGCGGACCGCGTCGGCCCGACGACGTGGAGGTCCCCTTGCGCAGTGTCGCGCACCGGTCCCGGCTCACCCTGCGCGTGGGCGCCGTCCTGACGGCGGGGGTCCTCGCCCTCGGCGCCTGCAGCGGCGGCGACGACGACGGTGACGCGGCCGACGGCGCGGGCGGCTCCGCCACCGCCGGTGCCACGTCCGCGGAGGTGTCCGAGGTCGTCGAGACCGCCGACGGCCGGCTCCGCGGCACGGTCGTCGACGACGCGTACCGGACGTTCCAGGGCATCCCCTTCGCCGCACCCCCGGTGGGCGAGCTGCGCTTCCGGCCGCCGGAGCCGGCCGAGCCGTGGGAGGGGACGCGGGACGCCACCGCCCCGGGCAGCCCCTGCCCCCAGGCGGCGGGCGCGACCAACCCCCAGGCCTCGACCGACGAGGACTGCCTGTTCCTCAACGTGACGACCCCCGCCGGGCTCGACGCCGCGGCCTCCGACCTCCCGGTGATGGTGTGGGTCCACGGCGGGTCGTGGCGCACCGGCAGCGGCGCCAACTACGACGCCAGCGCGCTCGCGCTCGAGGGCGACGTCGTCGTCGTGACCGTCAACTACCGGCTCGGCCCGTTCGGGTTCCTCGCCCAGGCGGACCTCTCGGCGGCGATCGGCGAGGCCGGCTCGGGCAGCGCCGGGCTGCTCGACCAGCAGGCCGCGCTGCGCTGGGTGCAGACCAACGTCGAGGCCTTCGGCGGCGACCCGGACAACGTGACGGTGTTCGGTGAGTCCGCGGGCGCCTCGTCGGTGTGCGCCCAGCTCGCCTCCCCGAGCGCGGAGGGCCTGTTCGCCAAGGCGATCGCCCAGAGCTACACCTGCACCGCGCAGTACTCCACCCTCGCCGAGGCCGAGCAGGTCGGCGCCGGGGTGGCCGGCGGGGTGGGGTGCACCGGCACGGGCCAGGCCGTCGTGGACTGCCTGCAGGGCGTCCCGGTGGAGTCCCTGCTGGCCGCGTGGCCGGCCACCGGCGGCGAGTTCGTCGTCGGCGGCTCGTCGCTCCCGGTCCAGCCGGGGGACGCCATCGCCTCCGGGGACTGGAACCGCGTCCCCGTCGTCCACGGCAACCTGCGGGACGAGAACACGCTGTTCACCCCGCTGCGGATCCCCGCCGCGGAGCTGCCGGGCCTGCTCGACCCGGCGAACTACGACGCCGTGCTCGCCGCGCGGTTCGGGGACTGGGCCGCCGAGGTGGCCCGGCGCTACCCGCTGGCCGACCACGGCTCGCCGCTGCGCGTGCTCGCCGCGGTGGTCAGCGACACCGGCAGCGCGCTGTCGACCTGCGACCACGTCGACGCCTACGAGACGTTCGGCGGCGACGGGGGTGAGCCCGTCTACGCCTACCAGTTCCGCGACCGGACCGCGGACCCGCTGTTCGACTTCGCGAACCCGCCGTTCTCCTTCCCGGCCGACCGCTACGACGAGGGCGCGCAGCACGCCGGCGAGCTGCCCTTCCTGTTCCCGGGTCTGTTCGGGGACGGCCTGACCGCCGAGCAGCAGGAGCTGGCGACGACGATGGTCCGGTACTGGACCAACTTCGCCGCCACGGGCGACCCGAACGGGGACGGCGTGCCGACCTGGGAGCCCTACGCCGCCCCGGCCGACGTGCAGGGGCTGGACCTGGCATCGGCCGGCGGGGTCGGGCCGGTCGACGTGGCCGCCGACGCGAACTGCGACCTCTGGGCCCCCGCCTCGTGAGTGGAGTGCGGGAGTGCGGGGAACCTGCGCTCCCGCACTCCACCGGGCCGGGTGGCGTCAGCTCCAGTAGCGGGCAGTGGTGTCGTGGGCGGCGCGGGCGAACTCGGCCACGGGCAGCCGGACCAGCTCGGCGTTGAGCACCTCGACGCTCACCGTGCCCGACCAGCCGCGCTCGCGCAGCGTGCCGGCGAAGCGCTCGAGCTCGAAGGTGCCCTCGCCGGGCCAGACGCGGCGGTCCATCGTCTCGGCGAAGCCGTCCTCGGACACGGCCTCCGGCGCGTCGTCGAACTGCACGTAGGCGATCTCCTCGAGCGGGATGGCCTCGAGGTCGGCCCAGGTGCTGTCCCCGCGGCTGAAGTGCCAGGTGTCGATCATGACGGCGGTGCGCCCGGGGTCGGCGGCGGCGACCAGCTCGCGGGCGGCGGCGATCGAGGTGACGACGCCCAGCGGGCTGAACTCGATCGCCAGCCGCGCGCCGGCCTCGGCGAGCACGTCGGCGCACCGGCCCAGCAGCGCCGCACTCTCGGGCGACGGCGGCGCGGCCGGGACGGTGAGCACCCAGGGGGCGCCCACCGCGTCGGCCGCGGCGGCGAGCTGCCGGGCCGACGCGAGCGTCCGCTCCTCGTTGCGGGACACCATCAGCGCCATCACCTCGGTGCAGCGGACGCCCGCGGCCGCCAGGACGTCGGCCACGCCGGGCGCCGACAGCCGGTCGGGCCCCAGCCCGATGCCGGTGAACCCGGCGGCCGCGGCGGCCGCCGCGAGCTCGTCGGTCCCCGCCGTCCAGCGGGAGTCCGTGGTGAGCGCGAGCTCGCACCTCATGCGACGTCGCCCTCGACGTCGAGGCGGAGCAGGCCCACGTCGGCCGGCGCGTGGGCCAGGGCGCCGTCCACCGTCATCGACGCCCTCCGTCCGTTCCGTCCGGTCCGCCAGGTGCGGGCCCACGGTAGCCGCCGGGGGCCGGTGGCTAGGCTGCCGCTCCGTGACCGAACGCACCCTCGTCCTCGTCAAGCCCGACGGCGTCGCCCGCGGCCTGGTCGGCGAGGTGATCTCGCGGCTGGAGGCCAAGGGCCTGCGCCTGGTCGCCGCCGAGCTGCGCACCCTGCCCCGAGAGGTCGCCGAGCAGCACTACGGCGAGCACCGGGAGAAGCCGTTCTTCCCGTCGCTGGTCGAGTTCATCACCGGCGGCCCGCTGCTGGCGCTCGTCGTCGAGGGCCCGCGGGCGATCGAGGCGTTCCGCGCGCTGGCCGGCGCGACCGACCCCGTCAAGGCCGGCCCCGGCACCATCCGCGGCGACTTCGCCCTCGAGGTGCAGAGCAACATCGTCCACGGGTCGGACTCCCCGGAGTCGGCGGCCCGCGAGATCGGCTTGTTCTTCCCTGACCTGTAGTCCCCGACCCTCCGAGGACCCGCGCCCCGCCGACCGGCGGGCGCGGGTCCTCGTCGTTCCGGCCGACCCGCCGCAGGACCCTTGTCGCCCGAGGCGTCCATGTGATGCATTTAGAGCCATGGAACGATTCGAGCTGCGGCGCCAGGACTTCCGCCTGGACGACGACCAGCAGGCGGTGCACGAGGGGTTCGGCGAGTTCTTCCGGGAGCAGGTGCCCTCCTCGCGGGTGCGGAGCGCGGAGCCGCTCGGCTTCGACCCCGACCTGTGGCAGCGGGTGGTCGCCATGGGCGCCACCTCGATGGCCCTGCCGGAGGCCGCCGGCGGCGACGACGCCACGCTCGTCGACCTCGTCCTGGTCGCCGAGGAGCTCGGCCGGGTCGTCGCGCCGGTGCCGCTGGTCTCGCACGTCGTCGCCTCGCGGCTGCTGGCCCGCACCGGCCGGGCCGACGAGCTGCTGGCCGCCGCGGCCGAGGGCGAGCGGGTCGTCACCGTGGCTTTCCAGCCCGTGGTCGGCACCAACCGTCAACTCGTCCCCGACGCGGCCGTCGCCCGCGACGTCGTCGCCTGGTCGGCCGAGGGGCTGACCCTGCACACGCTCGCCGAGCCGGCCGCGCACGTGCCCAACCAGGGTTCGACCCCGCTGGCCTGGTTCGACCCGGCGGCCGGCGAGCGGACCGTGCTCGCGACCGGCGCCGAGGCCGAGGCGCTGTTCCGCACCGCCGTCGCCGAGTGGAAGCTGCTGACCGGCGCAGCCCTGGTCGGCATCGCGCAGTCCGCGCTGGACCTCGGCGTCGAGTTCGCGAAGACCCGTCGCACGCTCGGGGTGGCGATCGGGTCCCTGCAGGGGGTCGCGTTCCCGCTCGCCGACGTCGTCACCGAGATCTCCGGGGCGCGCAACCTCGTCCGCAAGGCCGCCTGGTACGCCACCCACGAACCGCAGACCCGCCCGGACCTGCCGCTGGCCGCCTTCGTCCAGGCCGCGCACGCCGCCACCGAGGCCACCTGGGTCTCGGCGCACACGCAGGGCGGCCTGGGCTTCACCGTCGAGGCCGACATCAGCCTCTTCTTCCTGCGCGCCAAGGGCTGGAGCGTCCTGGGCGGGGACCCGGGCGCCGACCGCCGCGCGGTCGCGCGGGCACTGCTGGCCGCGGTCTGAGAGGGGAACGGACATGGACTTCGCGACCGTCGAGCTGACCGCCGAGCAGGAGCAGTTCCAGAAGGAGGTGCGCACCTTCCTCGACGAGATCGTCACCGAGGAGGTGCACGAGCACGAGCGGCGCACCGGTGACGGCTTCGACGAGGGCGTGCACCTGGCGCTGGGCAGCAAGGGGTGGCTCTTCCCCGACTGGCCGGTCGCCGAGGGCGGCGCCGGCCTGGACCGCGTCTGCCAGCGGATCCTCGCGCTGGAGCTGTCCCGGCGCCACGTCCCGATGGTCACCCACAGCACGACGGGGCTCGTCTGGGCCGCGGTCGAGCTGTCGGCCGACCCGGAGCTGGCGGCGCGCCTGAAGCCGGAGGTCGCGGCTGGCCGGGTGCGGTTCTGCCTGGGCTACAGCGACCCCGAGGGTGGGTCGGACATCGCCGGGGCGACGCTGCGTGCGGTCCGCGACGGCGACGAGTGGGTGCTCAACGGCTCGAAGCTGTGGACCACCGGGGCGCACAACTGCCAGTACACGTTCCTGATCACCCGCACCGACCCCGAGGCCCCCAAGCACAAGGGCCTGACGATGTTCCTCGTGCCGCTGGACAGCCCGGGTGTGGAGATCCAGGCGATCCACACCTACGGCGGCGAGCGCACCAACGCGGTCTACTACACCGACGTCCACGTCTCCGACACGTACCGGATGGGCGACGTGAACGCGGGCTGGGCCACCCTGCAGGGCCCCCTGTCGGCCGAGCACGGCGCCGGCCGGCCGGACGACGGGCTGTCCGACGTCGGCATGACCATGGGCACCCGGGAGTTCGAGGCCGCGATCGACGCCGCCGCCCGCTGGGCCAAGCGGACCCACCGGCCCGACGGCACCCTCGTGGCCGACGACCCCGCGTTCCTCGACCGGCTCGGCCGGCTGGTCGTGGAGACCGAGGCCATCCGCGTCACCCCGGGGCCGATGGGCCGCAACAAGAGCTCGCTGGGCTACATCGCCGGCATCGCCGAACTGGTCGACCTGGTGGGCCCGGAGGCGCTGCTCGCCCACGGGGCCGACGGCGCGATCGAGGACGGCGTGATCGACTACGCGCACCGCTTCGCCCAGGGCACGGCCACCTACGGCGGGACCACCGAGGTCTTCAAGGGCATGATCGCCCAGCACGTCCTCGGCCTGCCGCGGCTCAACCTCCCCGGCAGCAAGGCGTGGGTGCGCTGACCCCCGCCGAGATCTGCACACTCGGGCCCTTCCCCGCCCGGAAGACCCCGAGTGTGCAGATCTCGTCGACGGGGGAGGGGCGGCCGGAGGGCGCGTCTACCCTGGACGGGTCATGAACGGACAGTCCCTGTACCCGCGCCTCGAGCCGCTGCTCGCCCAGGTGCAGAAGCCCATCCAGTACGTCGGCGGCGAGCTCAACGCCCAGGTGAAGGCCTGGGACGACGTCGCCGTCCACTGGGCGCTGATGTACCCCGACGCCTACGAGGTGGGGCTGCCCAACCAGGGCCTGATGATCCTGTACGAGGTGCTCAACGAGCGGCCCGACACCCTCGCCGAGCGCACCTACGCCGTCTGGCCCGACCTCGCCGCGCTGATGCGCGAGCACGGCGTCGGCCAGTTCACCGTCGACAGCCACCGCGCGGTCGCCGACTTCGACCTACTCGGCGTCAGCTTCGCCACCGAGCTCGGCTACACCAACCTGCTCGAGGCCCTCGACCTCGCCGGGGTGCCGCTGCACGCCGCCGACCGCGACGAGTCCCACCCGGTCGTGGTCGCGGGCGGGCACGCCGCGTTCAACCCCGAGCCGATCGCCGACTTCGTCGACTGCGCCGTCCTCGGCGACGGCGAGCAGGCCGTCGGTGACATCACCGACGTCGTGAAGGCGTGGAAGGAGCAGGGCCGGCCCGGGGGTCGGGTCGAGTTGCTGGCCCGCCTGGCCCGGGTCGACGGCGTCTACGTGCCGCGCTTCTACGCCGTCTCCTACGGTCCCGACGGCGCCATCGCGTCGGTCACCCGCACCCGGGACGACGTCCCCGCGCGGGTCGGCAAGCGCACCGTCATGGACCTCGACGAGTGGCCCTACCCGAAGACCCCGCTGGTGCCGCTCGCCGAGAGCGTGCACGAGCGGATGAGCGTGGAGATCTTCCGCGGCTGCACCCGGGGCTGCCGGTTCTGCCAGGCCGGGATGATCACCCGCCCGGTGCGGGAGCGGACGATCACCGGCATCGGCTCGATGGTCGACCAGGGGCTGCGCGCCACCGGTTACCAGGAGGTCGGGCTGCTGTCGCTGTCCAGCGCCGACCACTCCGAGATCGGCCAGCTCGCCAAAGAGCTCGCCGACCGCTACGAGGGCAGCAACACCGGCCTGTCGCTGCCGAGCACCCGGGTCGACGCCTTCAACGTCACGCTGGCCAACGAGCTGTCCCGCAACGGACGGCGCAGCGGTCTCACCTTCGCCCCCGAGGGCGGCAGCGAGCGCATCCGCCGGGTGATCAACAAGACGGTGTCCAAGGAGGACCTCGTCCGCACGGTCACCACCGCGTACGCCAACGGCTGGACGCAGGTGAAGCTCTACTTCATGTGCGGGCTCCCCACGGAGACCGACGAGGACGTGCTCGAGATCGCCGAGCTCGCCACCGAGGTGATCCGCGCCGGCCGCGAGGCCAGCGGCCGCAAGGACATCCGCTGCACCGTCTCGATCGGCGGGTTCGTGCCCAAGCCGCACACGCCCTTCCAGTGGGCCGGGCAGGCGAGCGCGGAGACCATCGACCACCGGTTGAAGGTGCTGCGCCAGGCCATCAACGCCGACCGCCGGATCGGCCGGTCGATCGGCATGCGCTACCACGACGGCAAGCCCGGCGTGATCGAGGGACTGCTGTCGCGCGGCGACCGCCGCGTGGGCCGCGTGATCGAGCGCGTGTGGCGCGAGGGCGGCCGGTTCGACGGCTGGAGCGAGCACTTCTCCTACGACCGCTGGACGGCGGCTGCGGCCGAGGAACTCGCCCCGTTCGGCGTCGACCTCGACTGGTTCACCACCCGCGAGCGCACCGAGGACGAGGTCCTGCCCTGGGACCACCTGGACTCCGGGCTGGACAAGGAGTGGCTCTGGGAGGACTGGCAGGAGGCCCTGGCCGAGCAGGAGGTCAGCGACTGCCGCTGGACCCCCTGCTACGACTGCGGCGTCTGCCCGACCAACGGCACCGAGATCCAGATCGGGCCGACCGGGCGCAGCCTGCTCCCGCTCACCGTCGTCGGGCGCTGACGTGGCCCGCCAGCCCGACGGGCCGCCCCCGCCGCCGACGGTGCAGAAGCTGCGGCTGCGCTACACCAAGCGCGGGCCGCTGCGCTTCGCCTCGCACCGCGACCTGGCGCGCGCCCTGGAGCGGGCGCTGCGCCGGGCCGAGGTGCCGATGGCGTTCTCGGCCGGCTTCAGCCCGCACCCCAAGATCAGCTACGTGGGCGCCGCGCCGACCGGCGCGGCCAGCGAGGCCGAGTACGTCGAGATCGGCCTGACCCGGCCCTGCGACCCGGAGGCCGTGCGGGTGGCGCTGGACGCGGCGCTGCCCCCGGGCATCGACGTGGTCGACTGCGTGGCCGCCCAGGAGGGCACCGGCGGGCTGGCCGAGCGCATCGACGCCTCCGTGTGGCGCCTGGAGCTGCCGGGCGTGGCGCCCGCGGAGCTGGCGAGCGCGCTGGCGGCCTTCCTCGCCCGCGACGAGGTCACCGTCGAGCGGCGCACCAAGAGCGGCCTGCGTGACGTCGACGCCCGGGCCGCGGTGGCCGCGGCGACGGCGGGCGGCGAGGCGGGCTGTGCCATACTGACCGTGGTCGTCCGGCAGGTGACGCCCGCCGTTCGACCAGACGACGTGGTGGCCGCCCTGGCTGCCGTCGCCGACCTGCGCCCGCCGTCGCCCCCCCGGGCCGTGCGTGAGGCGCAGGGCCGGCTCGACGACACCGGGACGGTGGCCGACCCGCTCGGGCCCGACCGGCTCGCGCGAACCCGCTGCCAGGGGGAGCGCGCGACCGTCTGAGCCCGGAGCGCCCGCGCCGTCGCGCGACACGGCTGCCAGGCGTGACGCACCCGAGAGCCAGCACGACCAGCACCACCCGGTACCACCGCACCACCGGCTCCCCGCCGCGGCAACCGTCGCGCGGGAGCCGGCCCCAGACTTCGCAGGGCGGGCGATCCGCGTCAGATCCGTGGGGACGTCCGCCCCGCCCAACCCGTGCCCCTGCGCGGCCGCCGTAGCCATCGGCGCCCGGGGGCACCACACAGGAGGCGAGCCCTTCGTGGCCGACCAGGACGACGACACCACCTCGACGACGACCGAGGACACCGCAGCGGGGGAGACCCCGGCGACCGACCAGGCGCCCGCCGCCGAGCCGGGCATCGAGGCCCAGGCCGCCGAGCCGGCCGCCGCGCTCGCCGGCGACGAGGACGACGCCGTCTCGGCCGTGGCGCCCGGCGCCGCCGACCTGCCGGCGGAGGAGCCGGAGGCCGAGGAGCCCGCGGAGCCGGAGCCCGAGCCCGAGCCCGAGCCCGAGCCCGAGCCCGAGCCCGAGCCGCTGTCCCGCTTCGGGGCGCAGTTCAGCTCGCCCGAGCCCACCGCCGTGGTCGCCCGCCCCCGCCGGCGGGCCACCCGCCCGGTCGCCGCGGCCGACCCCGACGCCTACGAGCCGGCGCCCGCGGCGCCGCCGGCGGCACCGGCCTTCATCAGCTTCGTGGCCCCGGCCGAGCCGGAGGCCCCGGCACCCCGCCGGCGCAGCCGCCGCCCGCTGGCCGAGTCGCCCGACGAGCCCGAGGACACCGGCGGCGCGCCGCTGGACGAGGACGACGAGACCCCGGCCCCGCGGTCGCGCCGCAGCCGCTCCCGGCGCCGCGGCGGCTCCGTCGACACCGACGCCGCGGTCGACGCGGGGACCGAGCCCGACGCCGACGAGGCCGAGGACCGCGACGAGTCCGACGACGCCGAGGACCGCGACGACTCCGGCAGCGGCAGCCGCCGGCGCCGGCGTGGCCGCCGGGGGCGCGGCCGTGGCCGCAGCGGCGAGGACGGCGACGAGTCCGCCGACGACTCCGGCGACGACGACGAGGCGGGCGACCAGCGCCGCGACGACGAGGGCGACGCCGAGGACGACGACGCCGAGGACGCCGACGAGTCCGAGGAGGGCGCCGACGGCGAGGACGGCGACGAGGGCGAGACCGGATCGAGCACCCGCCGGCGCCGGCGGCGCCGTCGTCGCGGCGGAGGCGACTCAGGCACCGAGACGAGCACCGACGCCGACCGCCCCGAGCGGGCCGGCCGCGACGGCCGCACCACCAGCGACGACGACGTCAAGGGCGTCAGCGGCTCCACCCGGCTCGAGGCCAAGCGCCAGCGCCGCCGCGACGGGCGCGACACCGGCCGCCGCCGCGCGCCGATCCTCACCGAGGCGGAGTTCCTCGCCCGCCGCGAGGCCGTCGACCGCGCCATGGTCATCCGCCAGCGGGGCGAGCGCACCCAGATCGCCGTCCTCGAGGACGACGTCCTGGTCGAGCACTACGTCACCCAGGCGTCGGCGACCTCGTTCGCCGGCAACGTCTACCTCGGCCGGGTGCAGAACGTGCTGCCCAGCATGGAGGCGGCGTTCGTCGACATCGGCAAGGGCCGCAACGCCGTCCTCTACGCCGGTGAGGTCAACTGGGACGCCGCCGGCCTGTCGGGCAAGCAGCGCTCGATCGAGACGGCGCTGAAGTCCGGCGACAAGGTGCTGGTGCAGGTCACCAAGGACCCGATCGGGCACAAGGGCGCCCGGTTGACCCAGCAGATCAACCTGCCCGGCCGCTTCCTGGTCTACGTGCCCGGCGGCTCGATGACCGGGATCAGCCGGAAGCTGCCCGACACCGAGCGGCAGCGGCTCAAGGACATCCTGAAGAAGATCGTCCCCGACGACGCCGGCGTGATCATCCGGACCGCCGCGGAAGGCGCCTCGGAGGAGGAGCTCACCCGCGACGTCGCCCGGCTGCAGGCGCAGTGGGACGTCATCCAGAAGAAGGCCGAGGCCGGGCAGAACGGCTCCGGCGGCGGCCCCACGCTGCTGTACGGCGAGCCCGACCTGGCCATCCGGGTGATCCGCGACGTCTTCAACGAGGACTTCAAGGAGCTCGTCGTCCAGGGCGACGACGCCTGGGACACCGTCGAGGCCTACGTCGCGCACGTGTCCCCGGAGCTGGTCGGCCGGCTGCGCCGCTACACCGGCGAGGGCGACGTGTTCCGCGACCTGCGGATCGACGAGCAGCTGGCCAAGGCGCTCGACCGCAAGGTGTGGCTGCCCTCGGGCGGCTCGCTGGTCATCGACCGCACCGAGGCCATGACGGTCGTCGACGTGAACACCGGCAAGTTCACCGGCTCGGGCGGCAACCTCGAGCAGACCGTCACGCGCAACAACATGGAGGCGGCCGAGGAGATCGTCCGCCAGCTCCGGCTGCGCGACATCGGCGGGATCATCGTCATCGACTTCATCGACATGGTCCTGGAGAGCAACCGGGACCTGGTGCTGCGCCGGCTGACCGAGTGCCTGGGCCGCGACCGCACCAAGCACCAGGTCGCCGAGGTGACCTCGCTGGGCCTGGTGCAGATGACCCGCAAGCGCGTCGGGCAGGGCCTGCTCGAGGTCTTCAGCGAGCCGTGCGAGCACTGCCGCGGCCGCGGGGTCGTCGTGCACGTCGACCCGGTCGACGAGAAGCGTCGCGGCGGGAACGGCTCCGGCGGTCCCGGCGGCGGCTCCGGCGGCGGCTCCGGGTCGGGCGGGAACGGCGGCGGCGGACGCGACCGGGACCGCACCCGCGACCAGAACCGGGACCAGAACCGCTCCGAGCGGCGGGACACCCCGGCCGAGACGCCGGCCGAGCCGGCCGCCGAGACCGCCTCCGGGAACGCCTCCGAGAACGGAGAGGCGCCCGCCTCCGAGGGCGAGCCGCGCTCCGGCGGGCGCCGCAACCGCGGCCGGCGCAACCGCGGGCAGTCGGGGGAGGAGCGCGCCGCCGAGGACGCCGCGGTGCTCGCCGCCACCGGCGTGTCCGGGGACGCCGGAGCGAGCCCGTCCGGGGACGACGCGGCCGGGGAGCGGGGGGAGACCGCCGAAGCGGGCACCCCGGTCGCCACGGACGCCGTCCCCTCGGCCGACGGCACCCCGGCCGACGCGCCGGGCACCGCTCCCGAGGTGACCGCGGAGGCCTCTCCCGAGGCCCCCGCCGAGGCTCCTGCCGCCGCGCCGGCCGAGGCCGTCGCCGAGCCGGCCGAGGCCGCCGCCCCGGCCGAGGCTCCTGCCGCGGAGCCGGCTGCCGCGGAGCCACCCGCCGCCGGCGCGACGGTCGAGCAGCCGGAGGACGAGCCCGACGAGGACGACGTCCCCGCCGGTGCCGGGCCCGACGAGCCCGCCGCCCCCGCGGTGGTCGCCGGGGGCCGCCCCCGGCGCCGCCGGGCGGCCAGCCGGCCGGCCGGACCGCCGGCCTCCTAGCGTGCCGGGCCGCCGGGACCGCGTTCGACCCGGTCCCGGCGGCTCGGGTACGCTGGTCGGGTTGCACCGCCACGGGCAGCGCACCGCACGGTGCCGCTCAGGAGGCGCGTGCAGCCCGTCCCGCACCCCGCGCCCCCGCGGGCGTGCGCCCAGGACAGACACGAGCACGCGATCGAGGAGTCAGTGGTGTACGCAGTCGTCAAGGCCGGTGGCCGGCAGCACAAGGTGGCCGTGGGCGACCGGTTCACGGTCAACCGCCTGGCCGGTGAGGCGGGCGACACCGTTGCGCTGCCCGCGGTCCTGCTCGTCGACGGTGACACCGTCACCACCGACGCGGCGGCGCTGGCCGGCGTCACGGTGACCGGCGAGATCGTCGGCCACGGCAAGGGCCCGAAGATCCGCATCCACAAGTTCAAGAACAAGACCGGCTACCACAAGCGCCAGGGGCACCGTCAGCCGCTGACCGACGTGGTCGTCCGCGACATCACGAAGGGCTGACGACGACATGGCACACAAGAAGGGCGCCTCGTCCTCCCGCAACGGCCGCGACTCGAACGCCCAGCGCCTCGGCGTGAAGCGCTTCGGCGGCCAGGTCGTCAAGGCCGGCGAGATCATCGTCCGCCAGCGCGGCACCCACTTCCACCCGGGCCTGGGCGTCGGCCGCGGCGGCGACGACACGCTGTTCGCGCTCGAGCCGGGCGCGGTGACCTTCGGCACCCGCCGCGGTCGCAAGACGGTCTCGATCACGGCCGTCGAGGCCTGAGCAAGGACCCCGCTGCCCCCCGCCCCTCGCAGGCTCGGGGCGGGACCCTGCAGCGAGGCCGCACGAGCGCACGGGCCGCCCGGCCCGTGCGCTCGTGGCGCTTGACAGGCAGATAGAGGAGGCGGCGCGGACATGGCCGCTTTCGTCGACCGCGTGGTCATCCACGTCGCCGCCGGCAACGGCGGGCACGGCGTGGCGTCGATCCACCGGGAGAAGTTCAAGCCCCTCGGCGGGCCGGACGGCGGCAACGGCGGGAACGGCGGCGACGTCGTGCTCGAGGTCGACCCGAACGTGCACACGCTGCTGGACTTCCACCACCGGCCGCACCAGAAGGCCGGCAACGGCCGCCCCGGCGAGGGCAGCAACCGGCACGGCGCCCGCGGCGAGGACCGCGTGCTGCGCGTCCCGGCCGGCACCGTCGTCAGCACCCCCGACGGGCAGGTCGTCGCCGACCTCGTCGGCGCCGGCACCCGCGTCGTGCTGGCCCACGGCGGCAAGGGCGGCCTGGGCAACGCGGCGCTGGCCAACGCCCGCCGCAAGGCCCCGGGCTTCGCGCTGCTCGGCGAGCCGGGCGAGGCGTTCGACGCCGTCATCGAGCTCAAGAGCATCGCCGACGTCGGCCTGGTCGGGTTCCCCTCGGCGGGCAAGTCCTCGCTGATCGCGGCGATGTCCGCGGCCCGGCCGAAGATCGCCGACTACCCGTTCACGACGCTGGTGCCCAACCTCGGCGTGGTCCGCGCCGGCGACGTCGCGTTCACGATGGCCGACGTCCCCGGCCTCATCCCCGGCGCCTCGGCGGGCAAGGGCCTGGGCCTGGAGTTCCTCCGGCACATCGAGCGCTGCGCGGTGCTGGTGCACGTCGTCGACATGGCGACGTTGGAACCCGGCCGCGACCCGGAGACCGACATCGAGGCGCTGGAGCACGAGCTCGCGGAGTACAGCGGCGAGGAGCTCGACCTGGTCGGCCGGCTGCGGATCGCCGTCCTCAACAAGATCGACGTGCCCGACGCGCGGGAGCTCGTGGACCTGGTGCGCGGCACGCTCGAGGAGCGCGGGTTGCAGGTCTTCCCGGTCAGCGCCGCCACCGGCGAGGGCCTGCCCGAGCTCGGCTACGCCCTGGCCGCGGCCGTGGAGCAGCACCGGGCCTCGCTGCCCGAGCCGGAACCGGTCCGCGTGACGCTCACCCCGCGCGCGGTCGACGACAGCGGCTTCACCGTCGAGCGCGACGACGAGGACGGCTTCGTCGTCCGCGGCGTCAAGCCCGAGCGCTGGGTCCGGCAGACCGACTTCACCAACGACGAGGCCGTCGGGTTCCTCGCCGACCGGCTCAACCGGCTCGGCGTCGAGGACGCGCTGGCCGAGGCGGGCGCCGTCGAGGGCGACGCGGTCACCATCGGCGACGTCACCTTCGACTTCGTGCCGACCCTGCCGGCCGGCACGCTCTCGGTCGAGGAGACCGCCGGCCTCGGCGGCCGCGGTACCGACGCCCGCATCGACGCCCCGCACCGCGTGCGGGCCGCCGAGCGGCTGGCCGCCAAGAAGGCCCGCCGGGTGCCCTTCGAGCTGACCGAGACCTGGTCCGACGACGACCTGCCCGAGGATGACCGGTGAGCCGGCGGGAGCAGATCGCCGGCGCGCGCCGGGTCGTGGTCAAGGTCGGCTCGTCCTCGCTGACCACGCTGCCCGGCGGGCTCGACGCCGCCAAGCTGACCGCGCTGGTCGACGTGCTCGGCGCCGTGCGCACCGGTGGCCGGGAGGTCGTGCTCGTCTCCTCCGGCGCCATCGCCGCGGGGCTGGCGCCGCTGGGCGTCGAGGGCCGCCCCCGCGACCTGGCCACCGCCCAGGCCGCGGCGAGCGTCGGGCAGCTGCGGCTGGTGCAGACCTACGCCGACGCCTTCGACCGGCACGGGGTCACCGTCGGCCAGGTGCTGCTCACCGCCGACGACCTGACCCGGCGCAGCCACTACCGCAACGCCCACCGCACCGTGGACCGGCTGCTCACCCTCGGCGTCCTCCCGATCGTCAACGAGAACGACACGGTGGCCACCGAGGAGATCCGGTTCGGCGACAACGACCGGCTGGCCGCGCTGGTCGCCCACGTCGCGCAGGCCGACGCGCTGCTGCTGCTCTCCGACGTCGACGGCGTCTACGACGGGGACCCCCGCACCGGCCCGGCGCAGCTGATCGACACGGTCACCGACGCCGCCGACCTGGCCGCCGTCACCCTCGGCTCGGCCTCCCGCAACGGCGTGGGCACCGGCGGCATGGCCACCAAGGTGGAGGCGGCGCTGATCGCCGCCCGCGCCGGCGTGCCCGTCGTCGTCACCTCGACCGTGCAGGCGGCCGCGGCGCTGGCCGGCGAGCGGGTGGGCACCCTCTTCCTGCCGTCGGGCCGCCGTCCCTCGGCGCGCCAGTTCTGGTTGCGCTACGCCAGCCGCCCGCGTGGCCGCCTGGTGCTCGACGAGGGCGCGGTGCGGGCGGTCCGCGAGCGCAACGCCTCGCTGCTGGCCGCCGGGATCACCGGTGCGACCGGCGACTTCCTCGCCGACGACCCGGTGGAGCTGGTCGGGCCCGACGGCGTCGTCGTCGCGAGGGGGCTGGTCGCCTACGACGCGCACGAGCTGCCGGCGCTGTTCGGCCGCAAGACCGGCGACCTCGACCCGGAGTACCGCCGGGAGGTCGTCCACCGCGACGAGATGGTGCTGGTCGGCCCCCGGCCCCCGAAGCCGCTCACGCCCGCCTGAGAGACTGCCGCGGTGACGATCCGCCCGATCCGCGAGCTCGGCGACCCGGTGCTGCGCACCCCGGCCGACCCGGTGCGCGCCTTCGACAAGGAGCTCGCCGCCCTCGTCCGTGACCTCGAGGAGACCGTCGACCACCCCGGCCGGGCCGGGCTGGCTGCTCCGCAGATCGGCGTGAGCGCCCGCGTCTTCAGCTACAACATCGACGGCGTCATCGGGCACGTGGTGAACCCGCGGCTGGTCGAGCTGTCGGAGGAGACCCAGGACGGCGACGAGGGCTGCCTGTCGGTGCCGGGCATCTGGGCGCCGACGGTCCGGGCGATGCACGCCGTGGTCGAGGGCTTCGACGTACACGGCGAGCCGGTGCGGGTGCCCGGCAGCGGGCTCATGGCCCGCTGCCTGCAGCACGAGGTCGACCACCTCGACGGCAAGGTCTTCCTCGACCGGCTGACCGGCGACGCCCGCAAGGCCGCCTTCCGCGCGCTCAACGCCCGCTGACCTGCACGGTCCCGGCCGGGGCTCGTACGGTCGGGGCGTGACCGACCTCGCCAGCCGCGCCCGCACCCTCCTCGACCTGCACACCGCGCCGGAGATCCTCGTCCTCGCCAACGTGTGGGACGTCGTCTCCGCGCAGGTGGTCGCCGCCACCGACGGGGTGCGCGCGCTGGCCACCGCCAGCCACGGCATCGCCTCGACCTTCGGCTACGAGGACGGCGAGAACATCCCGCTCGACCTGCACCTGGACATGGTCGGCCGGATCACCGCCGCGGTGGACCTGCCGGTCAGCATGGACATGGAGGCTGGCTACGGGGACGCGGGCGAGACCGCCCGGCGGGCGATCGAGAAGGGCGTCGTCGGGGGCAACCTCGAGGACCAGATGAAGCCGCTCGACGAGGCCGTCGCCGCCGTCGAGGCGGTGCTGCGGGCCGGCCGGGACGCCGGGATCGACTTCGTGCTCAACGCGCGCACCGACACCCTCCTCCGGGCCCCGCAGGGCGCCGACCGCGGCGAGCTGGTCGCCGAGACGATCCGCCGCGGGCGGGCCTTCCTGGAGGCCGGCGCCCCGGTGGTGTTCGTGCCCCGGCTGGTCGACCGCGACGAGATCGCCGAGGTCGTCGAGGGTCTCGGCCGCAACAGGCTGACGCTGATCAGCGTGCCCGGCGCCTCGCTGCCCGCCCGCGAGATGCAGGAGCTGGGCGTGGCACGGGTGTCGACCGGCCCGTTCACCCAGCGCGTCGCCCTGACGGCGCTGCAGGACGCCGCCGCCGACATGGTCGCCGGCGGCGTCCTCCCGGCCGGTACCCGCGCGCTCAACTGAGCGCGCGGCCCGTGCTCAGACGGTGACGCCGCCGGCCGGGACGACGAGGCCGCGGACGTCGAACGGCGTCACGACCGCGGGCGGGGCCTCCGCGCCGGCCAGCACCTCGGCGACCACGGGCCCCACGAGTTCGCGCCCGGCGCGCTCGAACTCCTCCTGCGACCGCCACACCTCGATCACCTCCACGCCGTCCCCGCTCCGCCGGGCCAGGTGCACCAGCAGGCCCTCGACCCGGCCCGCCGTCCGCTCGAGCCGCCTGCGGTGCACCTCGTCGTACACCTGCAGCGCGGGTCCGGGGACGTGCGTCGTCACCGCGTAGGTCATGTCGTCCTCCTCGTCCCGTCACGGCGGCCCGGTGCCGCCGCGAGCTCGCGGGCCCCGTCGCCCTCGAGGCGCTCGAGCGCGGCCGCCGTCCGCCCCGTGACGAGGAGCAGGACGGCCCCGGCGGGACCGTGCACCCCGGCGGGGCCGTCGCCGAGGGTGAGGTCCGCGTCGTCCGCGGTCAGCCGGTAGCCGGCCAGCCGGCGCCGGGCGCCGAAGGGGAAGCTCGTCGCCCAGGCCGCCCGGGCCGCCGCGGCGGAGGCCTCCGGCGGCATCGGCCGGCTGCGGCCGAGCGGGACGGCGATGTCCTGCCCGTGCACGAGGACGTCGAGCAGCGGCTGGACCGGCCGGAGGAACGGCGCCATCCGCCGGGAGCCCACCATCGCGCGCAGCCGCCCGGCGCACTCCTGGGGCGAGAGTCCGCGCGCCCGGAGGGCCGAGTCGCGGATCATCCGGTCGAAGCTGCCGCCGGCGCGGATCCCCGCCACGGCGGCGTCCCACAGCCCCATGTGCGCCTGGGTGAGGTGGACGGCGACGTCGCCGACCCGCCACGCGTCGCACAGGGAGGGCGTCTCCCACTCGGCCGGCGTGAGCTCCTCGACGAGGTCGGCGAGGCTCGCGCGCTCGGTGTCGATGCAGCGCCAGATGCTCTCGGTGTCCATGGCCGCCCCCGGCGAGTTGGTAAGATGTTCTGACAGTCTCGTCAGAGAGCCTGACCATCGTCAAGGGGTGAGCGTGACCACGGAGCCCAACCTGGGACTGCTGTGCTTCTTCCCCTACCGGGCGCTGGAGACCCGGGTGCTGGAGGCGCTGGCCGAGGCGGGGTTCGACGACATCACGCTGGCCCAGGGCCGCATCGCGGCCCGCGTGGGCGAGGACGGCACGCGGCTGACCGACCTCGCCGCGCAGGCGCAGGTCACCAAGCAGACCGCCGGCTTCCTCGTCGAGCAGCTGGAGAAGGCGGGCTACGTGCACCGGGTGCGCGACCCGAGCGACGGGCGGGCGCGGCTGGTGTGCTTCGCCGAGCGCGGCCGGGCCGCCGTCGCCGTGGCGCGTCGGGTGGAGGCCGAGGTCGAGGCGGAGTGGACCGCCCACCTCGGGGAGGACGCCGCCCGGGCGCTGCGGGAGTCGCTCACCCGGTTGCGCGAGGTCACCGACCCCTGGCGCTGAGCCGCCGGTGGGGCTCCGCCTGCGCGCTACCCTCGCGGGCGTGTCCGACGTCGCCTCCCTGCCGCTGATCGGGGCCGCCGCGCTGCGCGCCCGCGCCGCCTCGCGGGTGCTGCGCACGCTGCCGACCGACGTCAAGGACGCCGCCCTCTCCGCCATGGCCGACGCCCTGGTCGAGCGGACCGACGAGATCCTGGTGGCCAACGCGGCCGACGTGGAGGCCGCCGCGGCCGAGGGCACCGCGGAGTCGGTGCTCGACCGGCTGCGGCTGGACGCCGGCCGGGTGGCAGGGGTCGCCGGCGCGCTGCGCGAGCTCGTGGCGCTGCCCGACCCGGTGGGCGACGTCGTCCGCGGGTCGCGGCTGCCCAACGGGTTGCAGCTGCGCCAGGTGCGGGTGCCCTTCGGCGTGGTCGGCATCGTCTACGAGGCCCGGCCCAACGTCACCGTGGACGCCGCGGGGCTGTGCCTGAAGAGCGGGAACGCGGCGCTCCTGCGCGGGTCGGCCTCGGCCTTCCGCACCAACACCGCGCTGGTCGCCGTCCTCACCGAGGCCGCGGAGAAGGCGGGGCTGCCGGGCGGGTCGATCGAGCTCCTGCCGGCCGACCGCGCGTCGGTGGGGGAGCTGCTGGGCGCCCGCGGCTTCGTCGACGTGGTCATCCCGCGCGGCGGGGCCTCGCTGATCCAGCGGGTGGTCACCGAGGCGAAGGTGCCGGTCATCGAGACCGGCGTCGGCAACTGCCACGTCTACGTCGACGCCTCGGCCGACCCGGCGATGGCCGAGGCGATCGTGCTCAACTCCAAGACCCACCGGGTCAGCGTCTGCAACTCCGCCGAGACCCTGCTGGTGCACCGCGACTTCCCGGCCCTTCCGCGCCTGCTGTCCGCGCTCGGCCAGGCGGGCGTGACGATGCACGGGGACGACGCCGTGCAGGCCTCGTTCGGCACCGTCGTCCCCGCGACCGACGAGGACTGGGCCGCCGAGTACCTGTCGATGGACATGGCGGTCCGCGTCGTCGACGACCTCCCGGCCGCGCTGGAGCACATCGCGCAGTGGGGGAGCGGGCACACCGAGGCGATCGTCGCCGACTCCGCCCGCGCGATCGCCGAGTTCACCGCAGGCGTCGACGCGGCCGCGATCATGGTCAACGCCTCCACCCGCTTCACCGACGGCGGCGAGTTCGGCTTCGGCGCCGAGATCGGCATCTCCACCCAGAAGCTGCACGCCCGCGGGCCGCTGGGCCTGCCGGAGCTCACCTCCACCACCTACGTCGTCACCGGGGACGGTCACACCCGCTGACGCGTCCCGTCCGCTGACCGGGGTGCCGGTCGACCCGCCCGACAGGAGCCCCATGCCCCGCCCGCCGACGCAGCTGCCGCAGTTCTCCTCGGTCTCCGACGTCGCCAAGCGGCTGTCGGCGGCGGGTTACCTGCCGGACAAGCAGATCGCCACCACCGTCTTCCTGGCCGACCGGCTGGGCAAGCCCCTGCTGGTCGAGGGACCGGCCGGCACCGGCAAGACCGAGCTGGCCAAGGCGCTGGCGGCCGCCACGGACGCCGAGCTGATCCGCCTGCAGTGCTACGAGGGCCTCGACGAGGCCCGCGCGCTCTACGAGTGGAACTACAAGAAGCAGCTGCTGCGCATCCAGGCGTCGCAGGCCTCGCCGGACGGCGCGGACTGGGAGACCGTCCACGACGACATCTTCGGCGAGGAGTTCCTCCTCGCCCGGCCGCTGCTCACCGCGATCCGGCGGACCGAGCCGACCGTGCTGCTCATCGACGAGACCGACAAGGCCGACGTCGAGGTCGAGGGCCTGCTGCTGGAGGTGCTCAGCGACTTCCAGGTCACCATCCCCGAGCTCGGCACGGTCGCGGCCACCCGCCGGCCGACCGTCGTCCTCACCTCGAACGCGACGCGGGAGCTGTCCGAGGCGCTCAAGCGCCGCTGCCTGTACCTGGCGCTGGACTACCCCAGCGCCGAGCGCGAGCGGGAGATCGTGCTGTCGCGGGTGCCCGACCTGGCGCCGGGGCTGGCCGACCAGCTGGTGCGCACCATCCGGGCGCTGCGCGCGCTGGAGCTGAAGAAGTCGCCGTCGATCTCCGAGACCCTCGACTGGGCGCAGACCCTGCTGGAGCTGGGGCTGGACACCCTCGACGAGACGGCGATCGGCGAGACGCTCGGCGTGGTGCTCAAGCACGCCAGCGACCAGGAGCGGGCCGCGGCCGAGCTGCGGCTGAACTGATGACGGCGCCCTCGGCGCCCGCCCCTCCCGGCGGGCTGGCCGGCCACCTCGACGGGTTCGTGCGCGCCGTCCGGGAGGCCGGCATCCCGGTCGGGATCAGCCAGGCCGTGGACGCCGCCGAGATCCTCACCGTGGTCGACCTGCTCGACCGGGAGCAGCTGCGCCACGGCCTGGCCGCGGTGCTGCTGCAGCGCGGCAACCAGCGGCAGATCTACGACACCCTGTTCGACCTGTGGTGGCCGCTGGGCGACCGGCCGGTCGTCGTGGCCGAGGGGGACGGCGAGGACGCCGACGGCGAAGCGGTCACGCTGGACGCCCCGGACGGCGACGGCGACCTCGACCCCGCGGCGCGGCTGCGCGAGGAGCTCGCCCGGCTGCTGGCCGAGGGCGACGAGGCGGAGCTCGCCCGCTTCGCCCGCCGGGCGGTGGCCCTGCTGGGGCAGACCACGCCGTCGCCGTCGGGGCAGTCGTGGTTCAGCTACCGGGTGATGCGCGCGCTGTCGCCGGACTCGCTGGTCACCTCGCTGCTCGAGGGGCTGCTGGCCGGCGGCGAGCGCGGGGGGATGGCCGAGCAGGTGGCCCGGGGCGAGGTCCGGGAGCGGCTGAAGTCGTTCAAGGACGCCGTCGACACCGAGGTCCGCCGCCGCCAGGCCGACGAGCGCGGCCGGGACCGGATCGCCAAGAGCGCCGTGAAGCCGCTGGCCGACCAGATCGACTTCCTGCGGGCGCAGCAGGGCGACCTGGCCGAGCTCCGGCGGATGGTGGCGCCGCTGGCCCGCCGGCTGGCGGTGCGGCTGTCGGCGCGGCGGCGGATGGGCCGCGAGGGCCGGCTCGACTTCCGCAAGACGGTGCGCGCCTCGCTGGGCACCGGGGGAGTGCCGGTGGTGACCCACCACCGGCCGCGGAAGATCCACAAGCCGGAGCTGGTGGTGCTCTGCGACATCAGCGGCTCGGTGGCCGGGTTCAGCCACTTCACGCTGATGCTGACCCAGGCGTTGCGCGAGCACTTCTCCGGCGTGCGGGCCTTCGCCTTCGTGGACTCCACCGACGAGGTCACCCGGTTCTTCTCCCCGGGGGCCGACGTGGCCGACGCGATCCGCCGGATCGGCCGGGAGGCCGACGTGGTCGCCTTCGAGGGGCACAGCGACTACGGCAACGCCCTCGAGGTGTTCGCCGACCGCTGGCCGACGGTCGTGGGCCCGAAGACGTCGCTCATGGTCCTCGGTGACGGCCGGACCAACTACCGGCCGCCGGGCCTGCCGGTGCTGGCCGACCTGGTGCAGCGGTCCCGGTCGGCGCACTGGCTCAACCCCGAGCCCCGGCGCCTGTGGGGGAGCGGCGACTCCGCCGCACTCAAGTACGCCGAGGTCGTCGACATGGTGGAGTGCCGCAACGCCGCGCAGCTGGCGGACTTCGTCACCACCCTCTGAGCTGAGTCGACCTCCCGAGCCGGGGTCCCGAGCCTCCTGAGCCGACCTCCTGAGCCGACCTCCTGAGCCGACCTCGCGAGCCGACGCGGGAGCCCGCGGGCGCGCCGATCCGCCGGGGTGGCCGTAACCGCGGCGGCCGGCCGCCGTTGGAGCAGCACGGGTGCCGGGGACGTCCCCGGCGCCGGTCCCCAGCCCGTCCGGGCCGGGGACCGGCGGTGACCGGCTGCACGGGGGAGCCGGTCGCGCGGAGCACCTGACCCCGGCCGGGGCCCTCCCCGGCGCCCACGTCCGGGGCCGGTCGCAGCGGCTGGCCCCGGACGCCGCCGGCCCCGGCCCGCCGCCTCGCCCGAGCGCGGTGGCGGGGCCCGATTAGTCTCGATCGGGTGGCGGGTGGTCGGGTCGGTGTCATGGGTGGGACGTTCGATCCCATCCACCACGGTCACCTCGTGGCCGCGAGCGAGGTCGCGGGCCTGTTCGGGCTCGACGAGGTCGTCTTCGTCCCCACGGGGCAGCCGTGGCAGAAGGAGGACCGCGACGTCAGCCCGGCGGAGGACCGCTACCTGATGACCGTCATCGCCACCGCCTCCAACCCCCGCTTCTCCGTGAGCCGCGTCGACGTCGACCGGGGCGGGCCGACGTACACGATCGACACGCTGACCGACCTCCGGGCGCAGCGGCCCGACGCGGAGCTGTTCTTCATCACCGGCGCCGACGCGCTGGCCCAGATCCTCAGCTGGCGCGACAGCGACCGGTTCCTGGAGCTGGCGCACTTCATCGGCGTGACCCGGCCCGGCTTCCAGCTGGCCGACGGCCACCTGCCGCAGGGCACGGTGAGCCTGGTGGAGGTGCCCGCGCTGGCGATCAGCTCCACCGACTGCCGCGACCGCGTCGGCCGCGGCATGCCCGTCTGGTACCTCGTGCCCGACGGCGTCGTGCAGTACATCGAGAAGCGAGGGCTCTACCGGTCCGGCCCGCGGCCCGGCGGAGCCGGGAACTCCCGGCCGTCCGCGGACCGGCCCACCTACGACCGTCCCTCAGCCGGCGGCCCCGCCACGGCCCCACCGGCCGGCGCCACGCCGGCCACCGATCCCCAGGAGGTACCCCGATGACCGCCTCGGTCGAGGCGCGGGAGACCGCTCAGCTGGCCGCCCAGGCCGCCGCCGACAAGCTCGCCACCGACGTCTCCATCGTCGACGTGAGCGACCGGCTGGCCATCACCGACGCCTTCGTGCTCGCCTCGGCGCCCAACGAGCGGCAGGTGCAGGCCATCGTCGACGAGGTCGAGGAACGGCTGCGCCAGCACGGCGTGAAGCCGGTCCGCCGCGAGGGCGTGGCCGAGGCCCGCTGGGTGCTGCTCGACTTCGTCGACGTCGTCGTCCACGTCCAGCACGCCGAGGAGCGCGCGTACTACGCGCTCGAGCGGCTGTGGAAGGACTGCCCGACCATCCCGTTCGTCGACCGGGACGCCCCGCCGGCCGCCGACGGCGCGGCTGCGGCGGCGCCCGCCGGCGCCCCGAGCGGGACGCTGTCGGCCGACGACGTGGACCCCGGCAGCGCGGACCCCACGGCGCTGGCCCCCGAGCCACCCGCCGGGGACGAGGGGGACCCCGCGTCCGACGCGGCCACCGGGCGGTGACCGGCGCGCCCGAGCCGCCGCCCGCGCGGGTGTCGCGCCTGGTCCTGTGGCGCCACGGGCGCACCGGGTGGAACGCCGAGGGGCGCTTCCAGGGCCAGCAGGACCCGCCCCTGGACGCCGAGGGCCGCCGCCAGGCGGCCGTGGCCGCCGGGCACCTCGTCTCGGGGCTGGGTCTCACGCCGGAGGGCACCGTCGTGGTGTCCAGCGACCTGAGCCGGGCGGTGGAGACCGCCACGGCCCTGACCGAACGGCTGGGGCTCCCTCTGCAGGTCGACGCCCGCCTGCGCGAGCACGGCCTCGGGCGCTGGGAGGGCCTGACCCGCGACGAGGTCGCCGAGCGGCACCCCGAGCAGTACGCCGACTGGCTCGCCGGCCGGCCGGTCCGCGACCGTGGCGGCGAGGAGCCCGCCGCCGTCGCCGCCCGCGCGCTGTCGCTGGTGCGGGACCTGCCCGGGTCCCGGGTCGCGGTGCTCGTGACCCACGGTGGCACCAGCGGCCGTCTGCTGGAGGCGCTGCTCGGCCTCGGGCCGGAGAACCGGCGGCTGTTCGGACCGCTGGCCAACTGCGCCTGGAGCGAGCTGGTGCCGCAGGGGTCGCGCTGGCGGGTGCTGCGGCACAACTGGTCGCCGCCCGCCGGCGAGGGTGCCGGGCCGGCGCGCGGGGGCACCGTGCGCGGGGCGCCGGCCGACGGCGCGACCCCGGACGGTGCGCCGCCTCCCGCCCAGGACGCCGACGCGGTCGGCTGAGCGTGTCCCGCAGGGGGCGGTCCGGCAGTCGTCCAGGGCGGTCGGGCTAGCCTCGCGGGATGCCGGTCGCCGTGGTCACCGATTCCACGGCCTACCTCCCGGCCGAGCTGCTGGAGCGGCACGGCATCGAGGTCGTCCCGCTCTACGTCGTCCTCGCCGGCCGGTCCGGGCGGGAGGGCGCCGACATCTCCCCGCAGGACGTGGCCCGCGCCCTCGGGACGCGCGGTCAGCAGGTGTCGACCTCCCGGCCGACGACCGGCGACTTCGTCGCCGCCTACCGCCGCTGCCTGGACGCCGGTGCCGACCGTGTCGTCTCGGTGCACCTGTCGGCCGAGCTGTCGGGCACCTGGGACGCGGCCCGGATGGCGGCGGCGCAGGTCGGCGAGCACGTCGTCACGGTGATCGACTCGCGGTCGGCCGCCATGGGGACCGGCTTCGCCGTGCTGGCCGCCGCCGCGGCCGCGCAGCAGGGCGCCGACGCGTCCGCCGTCGCCGACGCCGCCCGCGCCACCGCCGCCGGTACCCGGACCTTCTTCGTCGTCGACACCCTCGAGCACCTGCGCCGGGGCGGGCGGATCGGCTCGGCGGCCTCCTTCCTCGGCACCGCGCTCGCGGTCAAGCCCGTCCTGCACGTGGCCGACGGGCGGGTCGTGCCGCTGGAGAAGGTGCGGACCTCCGCGCGTGCCCTCTCCCGGCTGGTCCAGCGGGTGGTCGAGACCACGGGCGGCCGGCCGGTGGACCTCGCGGTGCACCACCTCGCCGCCCCTGAGCGGGCCCAGCGGCTGGCGGCCGACCTGCGCGGGGCCCTCCCGCGCATCGGGCAGCTGCTGGTGAGCGAGCTCGGCGCGGCGATCGGCGCGCACGTCGGCCCGGGCGCGGTCGGCGTGGTCGTCTCGCCGCGCGCCACCGGGGACGACACGGACGACGACCCCGGTGAGGGCCCGGGTGGCGGCCCCGCTGAGGGCACGGACGGCGGCAGGGACCCGGCGGGCTGATCGGCTGGACGGCACGGGGGGGACCCTGCTCCCTCCGGACGACGGGACCCGCCTCGTCGTCCACAGGCGGGTGCCCGGTCCACAGGCTCTCCCGGACCCGCCGCCGTGCTCGGGCGGCTGCCTAACGTCCGCCGGGTGCGCCTCTCCTCCCGCCGTGCCGACGACGCCGACGTGATCCGGGCCCGGCTGCGGGTGCTCCTCGACGAGGGCCGCCGCGGCGGCGGCTGGCTGCCCGACGACCTGCCCGGGGCCGACGGCCCCACTGGTCGCCGGCGCACCCCGGAGCCCGCCAGGGGGCCGGCCGACGACGACCTCGACGGCGACCTCGCCGGCGATGCGCCCGACCGCGACGTCGTCCGGCAGACCGAGGACGTCGACGGCGTCCCGGCCGGCATCGGCCGGCACCGGGCACCGGGGTCGGCCGTGCGGGTCGCCCCGGCTCGCTCCAGCGTCCGGGCGCTCGTGGTCACCGGGGTGCTCGGCGCCCTGCTCCTCGTCGGGTGGACCGTGCTCGACCGGCCGCGGACCGAACCGGTGGACGGCAGCACGGCGCCGGCGAGCGCCCCCGGGCAGGCGCCGGCCACCCCCTCGGTCGGGCCGGCGGCCGAGTCGGCCTCGACCGTCACGGTCTCGGTCGTCGGACGGGTCGCCCGACCGGGCCTGGTGGTGCTGCCGGAGGGCTTGCGGGTCGCCGACGCGATCGCCGCGGCGGGGGGTCTGCTGCCCGACGCCGATCCCGCGGCGGTCAACCTGGCAGCGGTCCTGTCCGACGGTCAGCAGATCGCCGTCGGGGTCCCCGGCGCCGCGGTGCCGGCCGGAGGGCCCCCGGCGGCCCCCGGCCGGGTGTCGCTGAACGCCGCCGGTGTCGCGGAGCTGGACGCGCTGCCGGGCATCGGGCCGGTCCTGGCCCAGCGCATCGTCGACCACCGCACGGAGAACGGCCCCTTCACGTCGGTCGAGCAGCTGGAGGACGTGCCGGGCATCGGACCGGTCGTCTTCGACGAGCTGGCCGACCTGGTGACCGTGTGAGCGGATCGCCGGCTAAGGGCGACCGGCGGTGGACGTGGACCGACCTGCGGCTGGCCCCGGCGGCCGCCGTCGTCTGGGCGACCACGCTGGCCGGGCCGCTGGCGCCCTGGCCGGCGCTCGCGGGCATCGCCCTGGCCGCCGCCGGAGCCGCCGTCCTGCTCGTGCGGTCCTCGGCATCCCGGCGCTCGTCCGTGGTGGCGGTGGCCCTCGCCGCGTTGGTCCTGGTGGCCGCGGGCACGGCCGTCCGCACCTGGGCCCACGAGGCCTCGCCGCTGGCGGCCGCGGCCTCGGGTGCCGGCACGGTGGTGCTCGAGCTGCAGACGACGTCCGACACCCGGCGGATCACCGGCGTCGGGCCCCCGCGCGTGGTCGTGGAGGCGACGGCCACGCTCCTGTCGTCCGGCGGCGGAGCAGGCGCAGCGCTCGACGACCGGGTGGTCGTCTTCGCCGAGGCGGAGGGCTGGGCCGGGCTGCTCCCCGGGCAGACCGTGCGGACCCGGGCCGTGCTCGGGCCCGCGTCCCCGGCCGACGGCGTCGTCGCGCGGGTCTCGGCGCGGGGTCCGCCCGAGCTGACCGGGGACCCGCCGTGGAGCCAGCGTGCCGCGGGTGGGCTCCGCGCCGCCCTCGCGGCTTCGGCGGCCCGGGTGCTGGAGCCGGCCGCGGCGGGGCTGCTGCCCGGTCTCGTGGTCGGGGACACCAGCGGCATGGACCCGGTCCTCGAGGAGGACTTCCGGCGGGCCGGCCTCTCGCACCTGACCGCCGTGTCCGGGGCCAACGTGGCGATCGTCCTCGCCGGGGTCCTGGCGCCGCTGCGCCGGCGGGCGGTCGACCGCCGGGTCCAGGCGCTCGTCGCCGCGGTGGCGCTCGTGGGGTTCGTGCTCCTGGCCAGGCCGACCGCCAGCGTCCTCCGCGCGGCCGCGATGGGGGCGGTCTCGCTGGTCGCACTGGCCTCGGGCCGGTCGCGGGCCGCGGTGCCGGCGCTGTGCGCCACCGTCGTCGTACTCCTGCTGGTCGACCCCCGGCTGGCGCGGAGCGGCGGCTTCGCCCTCTCCGTGGCCGCCACCGCAGCCATCGTGCTGCTGGCGCCGTCGTGGTCCCGGAGGCTGCGGAGCCGCGGCGCTCCCCGGCTGCTCGCCGACGGGGTCGCGGTCAGCGCCGCCGCCGGGCTCGCGACCGCGCCCCTGGTCGCCGGGCTGTCCGGGCTGGTGAGCCTGGTGTCCCTCCCGGCCAACCTGCTCGCGGCGCCCGCGGTCGCCCCGGCGACGGTGCTGGGGCTGCTCGCGGCGGTCACCGGTCCCGTGGCCGCGCCGCTCGCCGACGGCCTCACCTGGCTGGCGGGCTGGCCGGTGCGCTGGCTCGTGGTCGTCGCCCGGTCGGCCGCCGGCCTGCCGGACGCGGCCGTCGGCTGGCCGGCCGGCACGCCGGGGGCCGTGGTCCTGGCCGGCCTTTTCGTGGCCGCCGCGCTCGCGCTGTGGCGGTGGCCGCGGCTCCGAGGGCTGGTGCTCGCCCTCACCGTCGGCGCCGTGCTGGTGGGCTGGCCGCTGCGCCAGGTGACCCGGGGCTGGCCGCCCGACGACGCGGTCCTGGTGGCCTGCGACGTGGGCCAGGGGGACGCGCTGGTCGTGCCGACCGGCCCGGGGGAGGGCGTGCTCGTGGACGCAGGCCCCGACGTCGGGGCGGTGGACCGCTGCCTCGACCGGCTGGGCATCGACCGGCTGCCGCTGGTCCTCCTGTCGCACCTGGACGCCGACCACGCCGGTGGGCTGGCCGGGGCGCTGGCCGGCCGGGACGTCGGCGTGGTCGCCACCGGGACGCTGTCCCCGGCCGACGACCGGGCCGCGGCGCTGCGCGGCGCCGTGGACCGGGCCGGCGCGCGGCGCGAGGTGCTCGTGCCGGGCGACCGGCGCCGCGTGGGGCCGGCCACCGTCGACGTGCTGGCACCCGCGCCGGAGATCGCCACGCGCAGCGCCGAGCCGAACGACCTGTCACTGGTCGCCCGCGTGACGGTGCGCGGCCTGCGCGTGCTGCTCACCGGCGACCTCAGCGCACAGGCCGAGCAGCGGCTGATGCGCCGGGGCGTCGACCTGTCGGCCGACGTGCTGAAGGTGCCGCACCACGGCAGCGCCGACAACGACCCCGCCTTCCTGGCGGCCAGCGGTGCGCAGGTGGCCATCGTGTCGGTCGGCGCCGACAACACCTACGGCCACCCCACGCGCCGGCTCCTGGGCTGGCTGGCCGGCGAGGGCATGCGGGTCTACCGCACCGACCGCTCCGGGGACGTCGCGGTGACCGGGACCGGGCGGCGGTGGGCCGTCGTCCCGCGCGGGGTGTCCCGCGACGCTGCGGCGGCCCCGGCGGCCGACCCCGACCTCCACGCTGCGCCGCAGCCGGCCGGCGACGCCGTCGCGGCGCGGCGGGAGCGTCGGCACCGCGTGACACCATGCCGGTGTGGCTGCAGCACCCCCCGCTCCGACGTCGCACCTGCGGGTCGTGGTCGGCGAGGAGGAACTGCTGCGCGCCCGCGCGCTGTCCGCCGTCCGGGCCGCGGTCCTCGCCCGCCACCCGGAGGTGGAGCTGCACGAGCTCGTCGCCGCGGGGCTACCGGTGGGGGAGCTGGCCGACGTGCTCGCGCCCTCGCTGTTCGGCGGGCACCGGCTCGTCGTCGTCACCGGCGTGCACGAGGCGGCCGGGGCGCTGTGCGATGCGCTCACCGGTTACGCGAAGGACCCCGACCCCGACCTCACGCTGGTCGTCGTCCACCACGGCGGCAAGCGCAACGAGGCGCTGCTCAAGGCCTTCCGGTCGGCCGGCGCGGCCGTCGACGAGTGCCCGAAGGTCTGGCCGAACGAGCTCGGCGGGTTCGTCCGCAACGAGGTGCGGCGCGCCGGCGGGCGCATCACACCCGATGCCGTCACGGCCCTGGTCGAGGCCGTGGGCAACGACCTGCGGGAGCTGTCGTCGGCGGCCAGCCAGCTGGTGTCGGACTTCGAGGGCAGCATCGATGCCGACGCGGTCGCGCGCTTCCACCGAGGACAGGCGGAGGCCAACGGCTTCGCCGTCGCGGACAAGGCGATGTCGGGCGACAGCTCCGGCTCCATGGAGGTCCTGCGGTGGGCGCTGGACGGCGGGGTGCCGCACGTGCTCATCGCCGATGCGCTGGCCGAGGCCGTCCGGACGGCGGCGCGGGCCAAGGCGGTCAACGTCCGCTCCTCGGGCGAGCTCATGCGGACCTTCAAGTGGCCCAAGCGGAAGGCCGAGGACGGGCTCAAGCACGCCCGCGGCTGGACGATCGACGGACTCCAGCAGGCCGTGGCGGTGACCGCGTCGCTCAACGCCGACGTCAAGGGCGCCGCCGCCAGCGCCGACTACGCACTGGAGCAGGCGGTGCGCCGGATCGTCGGCATCCGCGCCGAGACCGCCGGCCGCCGCTGAGCGGGCCGCACGACGTCGAGCCGCCGCTGAGCGGGCCCGCCGGCGCCGGCCCCCGCTGAGCAGGGCGTCGCTGAGCAGGGCGTCGTGGAGCAGGGCGTCGCCGAGCAGGCGACACCCCCGACATGCGACGAGCCCCCCTCCCGCGCGGCGGGAGGGGGGCTCGTCGAAGGCGTTCGGTCAGCCCTGGAGGCCGGCGACCTGCTTGGCCAGACCCGACTTGCGGTTCGCGGCCTGGTTCTTGTGGATGATGCCCTTGCTGGCGGCCTTGTCCAGCAGCTTGCTGGCGGACTGCAGCGCGGTCGTCGCCGCCGCCGCGTCCCCGGAGTCGGCCGCGCTGCGGACCCGCCGCACGGCCGTCTTGAGGGCGGACTTGACCGCGACGTTGCGCTGACGCGCCTTCTCGTTGGTCTTGATCCGCTTCATCTGGGACTTGATGTTCGCCACGCGTGAGCCTCGGTGTCTCGCTGGAGGGAGTCTGACAGTGCGTCCGGACACGGGGTCGATTCCCTGCGATCACGGACCGGCCTGCCAAGATACCAGCGTCGCCGGCGCGCGCCCACACCGCGGGGTCGCCCACCCGGCAGCCCCCGGTCGGCGGCGCGCCCCGGGAAGGCGCTCGCCACCCCGGCCGGGCATGGGACGATGGGCAGCACTGTGACGACTCCTGCTGCCACCGACCCGGCCCGCATCCGGAACTTCTGCATCATCGCCCACATCGACCACGGCAAGTCGACGCTGGCCGACCGGATGCTCGAGGTGACCGGGATCATCGAGGCACGGCAGATGCGCGCCCAGTACCTCGACCGCATGGACATCGAGCGCGAGCGCGGCATCACCATCAAGGCGCAGAACGTGCGCCTGCCGTGGACCCCGCAGTCGGGGGAGGGCGCCGGCACCGAGTACGTGCTCGACATGATCGACACCCCGGGCCACGTCGACTTCACCTACGAGGTGTCCCGGTCGCTGGCCGCCTGCGAGGGCGCGGTGCTGCTGGTCGACGCCGCCCAGGGAATCGAGGCCCAGACGCTGGCGAACCTGTACCTGGCGCTGGAGAACGACCTCACGATCATCCCGGTGCTCAACAAGATCGACCTGCCGGCGGCCCAGCCGGAGAAGTACGCCGCGGAGATCGCGCACATCATCGGCTGCGACCCCGCAGACGTCCTCAGGGTCAGCGGGAAGACCGGCGAGGGCGTGCCGGCGCTGCTCGACGCGATCGTGGCGCAGATCCCGGCGCCCGAGGGCGAGGCTGAGGCCCCCGCCCGGGCGATGATCTTCGACTCGGTCTACGACATCTACCGCGGCGTGATCACCTACGTCCGCGTCGTCGACGGCCGCATCTCCGCCCGCGAGCGGATCAAGATGATGTCCACCGGCGCCACCCACGAGCTGCTGGAGATCGGCGTCATCTCGCCGGAGCCCAAGCCGGTCGAGAGCCTCGGCGTCGGCGAGGTCGGCTACTTCATCACCGGGGTGAAGGACGTCCGCCAGTCCCGGGTCGGCGACACCGTCACGCTGCAGCACAAGCCCGCGGCCGAGCCGATCGGCGGCTACAGCGACCCCAAGCCGATGGTCTACTCCGGCCTCTACCCGATCGACGGCAGCGACTACCCGCTGCTGCGCGAGGCGCTGGACAAGCTGCTGCTCAACGACGCCGCGCTCACCTACGAGCCGGAGACCTCCGCGGCGCTGGGCTTCGGCTTCCGGGTCGGCTTCCTGGGCCTGCTGCATCTGGAGATCGTGCGCGAGCGGCTGGAGCGCGAGGCCGGCATCAGCCTCATCTCCACCGCACCCAACGTCGTCTACCGCGTGGTCATGGAGGACGGCACCGAACACACGGTGACCAATCCCAGCGACTGGCCCGAGGGCAAGATCGACACGGTCTACGAGCCGGTCGTCAACGCCACGATCATCGCGCCCAGCGACTACACCGGCGCGATCATGGAGCTCTGCCAGAGCCGGCGCGGCCAGCTCGGCGGCATGGACTACCTGAGCGAGTCCCGGGTCGAGCTGCGCTACACGCTGCCGCTGGGCGAGATCATCTTCGACTTCTTCGACGCGCTGAAGTCCCGCACCCGCGGCTACGCGAGCCTCGACTACCAGGAGGCCGGCGAGCAAGTGTCCTCGCTGGTCAAGGTCGACATCCTGCTCCAGGGCGAGGCCGTCGACGCGTTCAGCGCCATCGTGCACAAGGACAAGGCCTACAGCTACGGCGTGATGATGGCCGGCAAGCTGCGCGAGCTCATCCCGCGGCAGCAGTTCGAGGTACCCATCCAGGCCGCCGTCGGCTCCCGGGTCATCGCCCGCGAGACGGTGCGCGCCATCCGCAAGGACGTCCTCGCCAAGTGCTACGGCGGTGACATCACCCGCAAGCGGAAGCTGCTGGAGAAGCAGAAGGAGGGCAAGAAGCGGATGAAGATGGTGGGCCGCGTCGAGGTCCCCCAGGAGGCCTTCGTCGCCGCGCTCTCCACCAACGAGTCCACCGCCAGCAAGAAGTGAGCGGCCGGCTCCTGGCCGTCTGCGTCTCGGGCACCGACCTCCCGTCCGTCCCCGACCGCAAGCCGCAGCGCACCGGCATCGACAAGCGCCCGGTGCCCGGCCGGGTCGCCGTCCACCCGCTCGGGCTGGACGGCGACGTCCAGGTCAACCGCCGCTACCACGGCGGGGAGGGGCAGGCGGTGTACGCCTACGCCCAGGAGGACGCCGACTGGTGGGCCGCGGAGCTCGACCGGGACCTGCCGCCCGGCCGCTTCGGCGAGAACCTCCGCACCTCCGGGCTCGACCTGACCGGCGCCGTGCTGGGGGAGCGCTGGCGGGTCGGCACCGCGCTCCTCCAGGTGACCGACTGCCGCATCCCCTGCGCGAACTTCGAGCGCTTCTGGGGCGTGCCGCAGCTGGTCAAGCGGTTCACCCGGCACGGAGCGCCGGGGGCCTACCTGCGGGTGCTCGAGACCGGGGACGTCGGCCCCGGCGACCTCGTCGAGGTGCTCGACCGGCCCGACCACGGCGTCACCGTCGGGACGGCGTTCCGCGCCTGCACCACCGAGAAGCACCGTCTCCCCGAGCTGGCGCCCGCCGTGGCGACGCTGCCCGAGCGGACCCGGGGCAGGGTCGCCGCCCGCATCGCGAAGCGGACCGCCGCGCCGGTCCGGGAGATCAGGACAGCAGCGCGGTCCTGATCTCCCCGGCCAGCCGCTGAGCGTCCACACCCCGGTCGGCGACCACCTGCATGGCCAGCCCCCGACCCTCGCGGATGAGCCCGAGGGCGATGTGGCCGTCGGTGATCGTCCGTTGCCGCATGGCCAGGGTCTCCCGCAGCGACAGCTCCAGCACCTCCTTCGCCGGCCGGTCGAAGGGCAGGTGCCGCCGGGTGCGCCCGCCCGGCCGCCGGTCGAGCGCGCCCGGTCCGAAGGCCGCCTCGACCCGCTCGCGGACGGCGTCCAGGTCGATGCCGAGGGTGCCCAGGGCCTGCGCGTCCAGGCCGCCGGAGAGCCGGGTGACCGCGGCGTCCACCGCGTCCCGGGTCAGCCCGTGCCGCGCCAGGACGCCGGCGGTGGACGTGCCCCGCCCGAGCAGGGCCAGGAGCAGGTGCTCCGTGCCGACCCGCTCGCTGCGCAGCCGCCGGGCCTCCGCCTGCGCCTGGACCACCGTCTCCCGCGCCTCGTGCGTGAACCGCTCGAACACCGCTCAGTCCCTCCGCCGGAGCGGCCCGCGACCGGCCGCGTGCTTCTTGTGGACGGCCTGACGGGTGACGCCCAGCAGCTGGGCGATCTGCTCCCACGTCCAGCCCCGGGCGCGCGCGTTGCCGACCTGCAGCGCCTCCAGCCGCTCCACCAGCACCCGCAGCGACCGGACGGCGCGCAGGCCCACCGCCGGGTCGTCGTCGGCGGCCGCCGTGGCCACCGCTGCCGTGTCCGCCATGGCTGTCAACCTAAGTTGCATCGAGCGGACGTGTCAACCGTGATTGACACGGGCGGTCCCGGAACGCGGGAGCGGTGGCACCCGCGCGGGGTGCCACCGCTCCCGGTGGGGTGGTGCGGGGTCAGAGCGTGAAGACGATCTTCCCGTTGGTGCGCCCCTCGAGCATGCGGGCGAAGCCCTCCCGCGCCTCGGACAGCGGCAGCTCGACGTCGATCTGCGGCCGGATGCCGGAGGTCCGGCACAGGCTGATGAGGTCGGCGAGCTCGTCGCGGGTGCCCATCGTCGAGCCGATCACCGACAGCTGGGTGAAGAAGACCCGGTTGAGCTCGGCGCCGGGGTTGAAGCCGGTCGTCGCGCCCGAGGTGACGATGACGCCGCCCGGCTTGAGCGACTTGACGCTGTGCGACCAGGTGGCCTCGCCGACGGTCTCCATGACGCCGTCCACCCGCTCGGGCAGGCGGGCACCGGACTCGAAGGCCTGGTCGGCGCCGAGCGCCAGCGCGGCGGTGCGCTTCTCCTCGCTGCGGCCGGTCACCCAGACCCGGAAGCCGGCGGCCCTGCCCAGCACGACCAGGGCGGTGGCCACACCGCCGCTGGCGCCCTGCACCAGCACCGTCTGCCCCGGCCGCAGGCCGGACTTCACGAAGAGCATCCGGTAGGCGGTCAGCCACGCCGTCGGCAGGCAGGCGGCCTCGGCGAACGACAGCTCCGCCGGCTTGGGCAGCACGTTGCGGCGGGGGACGGCGACCCGCTCGGCCATCGTGCCCTGGTGGAGCTCGGAGAAGAGCGTGCGCTTGGGGTCCAGCGTCTCGTCCCCGGTCCAGCCGGGCGTGCCGACGACGACGCCGTGCACGACGACCTCGTTGCCGTCCTCGTCCAGGCCGGCGGCGTCGGTGCCCAGGACCATCGGCATCCGCTCCTGCGGCAGGCCGACGCCGCGCAGGCTGAACAGGTCGTGGTGGTTGAGCGAGACGGCCTTGACCTGCACCGTCGTCCAGCCCTCGGGGGCTTCGGGCTCGGGGCGGTCGCCGATCTCCAGGACGGAGAGCGGGTCCTCCGGGGACGGGGTCGAGACGAAGGCAGCCAGCATGGCTCCGGACGCTAGCCGACGGCTCCGGCCCCCCTCCCGGTGAGATCTGCACGGTCGACGGCATCAGCCGCTGGTGGTGACGACTGCGCAGATCTCGCGGAGGGGTCAGCGGACGACGACGACGTGCTCCCCGCGCGGCACGAACTCGCCGACGACCGGGGCGCCCGGGACCTCGCCGCCGAGCAGCAGCCCGCCGGAGGTCTGCGCGTCGGCGAGCAGCAGCGCCTCGTCCTCCGAGACGGCGGACAGGTCGGTGTGCGGGCGCACCCAGTCGAGGTTGCGGCGGGTGCCGCCGGACACGAAGCCGGCGGCCAGCGCCTCTCGGGCGCCGGCCAGGTAGGGGACGGCGGCCGCGTCGACGACGGCGGTGACCCCGCTGGCCCGCGCCATCTTGTAGAGGTGGCCGAGCAGCCCGAAGCCGGTCACGTCGGTGCCGGCGCGGATCCCGGCGGCGACGGCGGCCCGGCCGGCGTCCCGGTTCAGCGCGGTCATCGAGGCCACCGCCTCCTCCGACACCTCGCCCGTGGCCTTCATCCGGCTGTTGAGCACGCCGACGCCCAGCGGCTTGGTCAGCGACAGCGGCGTGCCGGCGACGGCACCGGAGTTGGTGATCAGCCGGTCGACGTCGACCACGCCGGTGACCGCCATGCCGTACTTGGGCTCCGGGTCGTCGATCGAGTGCCCGCCGCCCACGTGGCAGCCGGCCTCCTGGGCCACCTCGAGCCCGCCGCGCAGCACCTCGGCCGCGAGCTCGGCCGGCAGGACGTCGCGCGGCCAGCCGAGCAGGTTGACCGCCACGACCGGGGTGCCGCCCATGGCGTAGACGTCGGAGAGCGCATTGGCCGCCGCGATCCGGCCGAACGTGTACGCGTCGTCGACGACGGGGGTGAAGAAGTCGGTGGTCAGCACGATCCCCGTCCCCGGGCCTCCGGCCGCCGTGCCGATGCGGACGACCGCCGCGTCGTCCCCGTCGTCGAGGCCGACCACCAGCTCGGCGGCCGGGTCGGCGAAGCCGCCCAGGGTGAGCCCGGCGACGACCTGCTCCAGCTCACCCGGCGGGATCTTGCAGGCGCAGCCGCCCCCGTGCGCGTACTGGGTGAGCCGGATCCGTGCCGGTGCGCTGGTCACCCGCCCCAACCTAGGTCTCCGCCGCTCGGACGGCCTCCTGCAGGGTCCCGCCGCGAGCGTGCGAGCGGTGGGGGGCAGGGAGGTCCTCCCTCAGCCCTCGCGGCCGCCCTGCAGGACGGTGAGCCGGGGCGGCTGCGACTCGACGGGCACCCGTGCGGCCGGCACCCGGGCGGTGGCGCCGCGGCCCAGCGCGCGGCCGGCGGGGTGGGTGGTCGACGGGGCGCCGAACAGCCCCGGGTCGCGGCGCGGCGCCGTCTCCTCGGTCAGCTCGACCGACTCGATCCGGTCCTCGCGGAACCAGCGCGGGGCCTGCCGGTCGCGGCACCACGCCACCAGGTACCAGTGGTCGGCGCCGCGGCTGAGCAGCTGCGGCTCCACCTCGCGGCGGGTCGCGCGGCCCTTGCCGTCGCGGTAGCGCAGGACGACGACGCGGCGCTGGGTCACGGCGCGCTCGACGGTCGCCCGGAGGTCGGCGGAGTGCCCGGCCTCGGCGCTCACCCACAGGCTGGTGGCGAGCAGCTGCGCGCGGCGCTGCGGGTCGGGCTCCAGGACGGTGAGCACCTTCTCCAGCGCGGCCCGCCCGGCCTCGGCGTACGGGCCGTCGGGCTGCGCGGCGAGCGCGACGGCGACCGCAGCGGCCTCCTCGGGGGCGAGGGCGACCGGCGGCAGCGTGGCGGCGTGGCGGAACTGTGTGCGGCGGCTCACGGGAGCGATGCTGACACCGGCCACCGACAGTTCCGGGGGAGCGACGCCGAGTGCCCGCGTGACTTTCCGCGACACGCCGACGACACGCCGGAGCGGGTGTTGGCAAGTAGTGTGGTCCCCGGAGGCGTCAGGGCGCCTGGTGGCCCCCGCGGCCTCTAAAGCCGACGTGGCCGAGCACCTCGGTCAGGCGGGTTCGATTCCCGTCCGCCTCCGCCAACGTCCCGGCGCCGGGCCGCTCCCCGGTCCGGCGCCTACGCTCCGCAGTCGATGAGTGCCGACCCGCGGCGTCAGGTGCCCCGCACCGACACGCTGCTCGCCGATGGGCAACTCGCGCCCGCGATCGAGCGGCTGGGCCGCGCCCTGGTGAGGGACGCGGTACGCAGCGTGCAGGGCCGCGTCCGCTCCGGCGAGCTCGCCCCCGCCGAGGCCATCGCCGCCGTCCTCGCCGCGCTGCCGGCCACCGCGGCGAGCCTGCGGCCGGTGCTCAACGCGACCGGCGTCCTCGTGCACACCAACCTCGGCCGTGCGCCGCTGTCGGCGGCGGCCCGGGCGGCGGTCGCCGCCGCCGGCGGCACCACCGACGTCGAGCTCGACCTCGGCACCGGGCGCCGCGGTCCCCGCGGCGAGGCCGCGCTCGCCGCGCTGCGCGCCGCCGTCCCCGCGGCGGGGGCCGCGCTGGTGGTGAACAACTGCGCGGCGGCGCTGGCGCTGGTCGCCACCGCGCTCGGGCAGGGCCGCGAACTGGTCATCGCCCGCGGGGAGCTGGTCGAGATCGGCGACGGCTTCCGCATCCCCGAGCTGCTGGAGTCCACCGGCGCCCGGCTGCGCGAGGTGGGGACCACGAACCGGGTGACCGCCGAGGACTACACCCGCGCGCTCGGCCCGGACACCGGCGCGGTGCTCAAGGTGCACCCGTCCAACTTCGTCGTCCGCGGGTTCACCCGGTCGGTCCCCGTCGCCGGGCTCGCGGCCGCGCTGGCCGGCACCGGCGTCCCGCTGGTGGCCGACGTCGGCTCGGGCCTGCCCGCCGCGGAGCCCGTGCTGCCCGACGAGCCCGACCTGCAGACCACCCTCGCCGACGGCGCCGACCTCGTGCTGGCCTCCGGCGACAAGCTGCTCGGCGGTCCGCAGGCCGGGCTCGTCCTGGGCCGCGCCGACCTCGTCCAGCGGCTGCGCCGCCACCCGCTGTACCGGGCGCTGCGGGTCGACAAGACGACCCTCGCCGCGCTGGAGGCGACCCTGCGCGGGCCGCTGCCCCCGGTCCGCCGGATGCTGTCCGCCCCCGCGGCCGGGCTGACGGCACGGGCGGCGGCGCTGGCCGGGCGGCTGGCCGCCGCCGGCCTCGACGCCGTCCCCGTCGACAGCGCGGCCCGCGTCGGCGGGGGAGGGGCGCCGGAGCACCCGCTGCCCAGCGCCGCGGTCTCCCTCCCCGAGGGCCTGGCCGCCCCGCTGCGCGCGGGCCCGCTGCCGGTCGTCGGCCGCGTCGAGGGCGGCCGCACCCTGCTCGACCTGCGCAGCGTCCTCCCGGAGGACGACGACGCGCTGTGCGCCGCGGTGCTCGAGGCGGCCGCCAGGTGACCGGCATGGACGTGATCGCCACCGCAGGGCACGTCGACCACGGCAAGTCCACGCTGGTGCGCGCCCTCACCGGCATGGAGCCCGACCGCTGGGCGGAGGAGCGGCGCCGCGGGCTCACCATCGACCTCGGCTTCGCCTGGACGACGCTGCCCTCGGGCCGGCGGGTGGCCGTGGTGGACGTCCCGGGCCACGAGCGGTTCGTCGGCAACATGCTCGCCGGCGTCGGCTCGGTGCCGGCGGCCCTCGTGGTGGTCGCCGCCGACGACGGCTGGTCGGCCCAGACCGCCGAGCACGTCGCCGTCCTGGACGCGCTCGGCGTGCGGCACGCCCTGCTCGCGGTGACCAAGGCCGACGTCGCCGACCCCGCGCCGGTGCTGGCCGACGCCACCGAGCGGCTGGCCGCCACGTCGATGGGCGCCGTCCCCGGGGTGGCGGTCAGCGCCGTCAGCGGCGCCGGCGTCCCCGGGGTGGCCGCGGCCCTCGAGGCGCTGCTGGCCGGCCTGCCCGCGCCCGACCGCGCGGCCCCGGTGCGGCTGTGGGTCGACCGGGCCTTCCCGATCCGCGGCGCGGGGACCGTCGTCACCGGGACCCTCGCCGCCGGGAGCGTCGCCGCCGGGGACCGGCTGCTGCTGGGCGACCGGGAGGTGACCGTGCGCGGCGTGCAGTCCCTCGGCGAGCCGGTGGACCGGGCGGAGGCGACGGCGCGGGTGGCGCTCAACCTGCGCGGCGTCGCGGTGGAGGACCTCGCCCGCGGCGACGCGCTGCTGACCCCCGGCGCCTTCCTCCGCACCGACCTCCTCGACGTCTCCCTCGCCGCGGGGGCGCCGGACCGCCTGCCGGCCGAGCTCGTCCTCCACGTGGGGTCGGCGGCGGTGACGGCGCGGGCGCGGCAGCTGGAGGGGACGGCGGTGCGGCTGCGGCTGTCGGCGCCGCTCCCGCTGCGGGTCGGCGACCGCGTGCTGCTGCGCGACCCCGGCGCCCGTCAGGTGCTCGGCGCCGACGTGCGCGACGTCGCCCCGCCGGAGCTGCGCCGGCGGGGTGCGGCGCGGCAGCGGGCCGCCGAGCTCGCCGCCCAGCCGGCCGGGCCCGCCGGGGCGGCGGCCGACCTCGCCAGGCGGCGGGTGCTGCGCGCGGCCGACTGGGCCGCCATGGGGTGGCCGGTGCCGCCGGGCGCCGACCGCGTCGGGCCGTGGCTGGTCGCGCCGGGCCTGCTCGGCGAGCTCGCCGCCGCGCTGCCCGGGGTCGTGGCCGCGTACCGGTCGGCGCACCCGCTGGAGGCCGGACCGCCCGTCGCCGTCGTCCGGCGGGAGCTGGACCTGCCCGACGACGACCTGGTGCGCGCCGTCGTCCGCCCTCCGCTGGCGCTGCGCGACGGGCGGGTCGCCGCCGCCGCGGCGGAGCTGCCGCCGGCGGTGCAGCGGGCGGTCGACGCGGTGCGCGCCCGGCTGGCCGGCGACCCGTTCGCCGCCCCGGACGCCGAGGAGCTGGCCGCCGCGCGCCTCGGACCGCGGGAGCTGGCCGCCGCGGTCCGCGCGGGCCAGCTGGTGCGGATCGCCGAGGGCGTCGTCCTGGCGCCGGGCGTCGAGGAGGAGGCCCGGCGCCGGCTGGCCGGTCTCCCGGCGCCGTTCACGCTGAGCCAGGCCCGCGGCGCGTGGGGGACCAGCCGCCGGGTCGCCGTCCCGCTGATGGAGTGGCTGGACGCGCGCGGCGTCACCGAGCGGCTGCCCGACGCCACCCGCCGGCTGCGGTAGCGGCCGCTCAGCCGGCGGAGGTGCGCAGCATCCGGTCGCGCTCCTGACCGTCGTCGTCCGGACCGGGCAGCGCGGAGGTGTCCAGCGTCTCGACGGTGTCCTCGGGCGCCACCGGCTCGGGCAGCGAGCGGAAGCGGGCGCGCAGGTCCTCCGGGTCGGTCATGCCGGCAGGGTCCCCGGCGGAGAGGCCGTCGGCAAGGGGTCAGGGCACCCAGCGGGGCGGGCGCTTCTCCCGGAAGGCGGCGATGCCCTCCTGCCCCTCCTCGCCGGCGAAGCGCCGGGCCGAGATCTCCTGCAGCTCGGCGAAGGAGCCGCGCAGCCCACCGGACCGCAGCAGCCGCTTGGTCTCCGCCAGCGCCCCGGGCGCGCCCGCGGCCAGCGCCGCGACCTGGGCGTCGACCGTCGCGTCGACCTCGTCGTCGGCGACGGCGAGGTCGACCAGGCCCGCGGTCACGGCGAGGTCGGGGCCGAACACCTCGCCGGTCAGCGCCAGCCGGTGCGCCAGGTGCGGCAGCATCCGCGGCAGCAGCACCGCGGAGATCACCGCGGGCACCAGCCCGACGCGCACCTCGCTGATCGCGAACGTCGCCGACGCCCCTGCCACGACGACGTCGCAGGCGGCCATCAGCCCGATGCCGCCGGCCCGGGCCGGACCGCGCACCGCGGCGAGCACCGGCTTGGGCGCGTGCCACAGCGCGGTCAGCAGGTCCGGGAAGGCGAGCACCCCCTGGTCACCGGCTCCGGCGCCGGCGGCCTCGGACAGGTCCATGCCCGAGCAGAAGACCCGCCCGGTGTGGTCCAGCACCAGCACCCGGACGGCGTCGTCGGCCAGCGCCTCGTCCACCGCCGCGCGCAGCTGGGCGAGCATCGCCCGGGACAGCGCGTTGCGGTTGGCCGGGGAGTCCAGCGTCAGCCGGGCCACCCCCCGCTCGACGGACACCTGCAGCACGCGGTCGGAGGTCACAGCCCGATCCTGCCGGGCACCCGCGCACGGCGCGGCACACTGGGTGCAGATGGACGCCGCCCTGCCCCTCCTGCCCGCCCCGCCGGCCGCCCCGTTCGCGCTGCCCGCGTCGGCGCGCGAGAGCCTGGCGACGACGCCGTTCGGGCTCTACGTGCACGTGCCCTTCTGCGCCACCCGCTGCGGCTACTGCGACTTCAACACCTACACCTCCGACGAGCTCGGGCCCGGGGCCAACCGCGCCGAGTACGCCGGCACGGTCGTCGCCGAGCTGCGCCGTGCCGCCGAGGTGCTGGGGCCCGACCGCCCGGAGGTGTCCACCGTCTTCGTCGGGGGCGGCACCCCCACGCTCCTGCCGGCCGACGACCTGGTCGCCGTCCTGGCCGCCGTGCGCGAGCTGTTCCCGGTCGCCGCCGACGTCGAGGTGACCACCGAGGCCAACCCCGAGTCGGTGACGCCCGCGTCGCTGGCCCGGCTGCGCGAGGGCGGCTTCACCCGGATCAGCCTCGGCATGCAGTCGGCCGCCGAGCACGTGCTCGCCGTGCTCGACCGCCGGCACACCCCCGGCCGGGCCGCCGAGGCCGCGCACGAGGCACGCGCGGCCGGCTTCGAGCACGTCAACCTCGACCTGATCTACGGCACGCCCGGGGAGACCGACGCCGACTGGGCCGCCTCCCTCGACGTCGTCCTCGCCGCGCCGGTCGACCACGTGAGCGCCTACGCCCTCATCGTCGAGGAGGGCACCCGGCTCGCCCGGCGCATCGCCCGCGGCGAGCTCCCCGTGCCGGACGACGACGTCCTCGCCGACCGCTACGAGCAGGCCGACGCGGCGCTGCGCCGCGCCGGCCTCGAGTGGTACGAGGTGTCCAACTGGGCGACCGGTCCGGCCGCCCGCTGCAGGCACAACGAGCTCTACTGGGCGAACGCCAACTGGTGGGGCGTCGGCCCGGGCGCGCACAGCCACGTCGGCGGGCTGCGCTGGTGGAACGTCAAGCACCCGGCCGCGCACGCCGCGCGGCTGGCGGCAGGGGAGAGCCCGGCGGCCGGTTCGGAGCTGCTCGACGACGACGACCGCGCGCTGGAGGCCGTCATGCTGGGGCTGCGGCTGCGCGACGGGCTGCCGCTGGACCGGCTGTCGGCCGCCGGCCGGCTGCGGGCCGCGGACGCCGCCGCGCGCGGCCTGCTCGAGCCGGCGGCGCTCGAGGCCGGGCGGGCGGTCCTCACCGACCGCGGCCGGCTGCTCGCCGACGCCGTCGTCCGCGAGCTCACCGACTGACCGCGAGCACTCCTGAACCCTGTTCACCGGTCGCCGGAGTCACTACCGTCCGGCCTTCCGGACGCGACGGCGCGTTCCGGCGGGGCGCCCGCCCCGCCCACCGGCAGGTCGGAGGACCACACCATGGCAGGACGGGTCGAGGGCAAGGTCGCCTTCATCACCGGCGCGGCGCACGGCCAAGGCCGCAGCCACGCCCGGCGGCTCGCGCAGGAGGGCGCGGACATCGTCGCCGTCGACCTGTGCCAGGACTACGACACGGTCGGCTACCCGATGGGCACCGAGGCGGAGCTCGACCAGACGGTCAAGGACGTCGAGGCCCTCGACCGGCGCGCCGTGAAGGTGATCGCCGACGTGCGCGACCCGAACGCCATGAAGGCCGCGTTCGAGACCGGCATCGCCGAGCTCGGCAAGGTCGACGTCATCTGCGCCAACGCCGGCATCGCCTCCTACGCCGCCGAGCAGACCCGCCAGCACTACATCGACGTGCTCAACGTGAACCTGGTCGGCGTCGTCAACACGGTGCTCGCCGGGCTGCCGCACCTCCCGCGCGGCGGCTCGGTCATCGTGACCGGCTCGCTGGCCGCGCTCCTCAAGGGCGGCATCGGCGAGAGCGGCAGCGCCTACACGCTGGCCAAGCGCTCGCTCGTCCCGTTCGTGCAGGCCACCGCGGCCGCCGTGGCCAAGGAGATGATCCGGGTCAACGGCGTCCACCCGACCAACTGCAACACGAACCTGCTGATGAACGACGGGCTGTACCGGATCTTCCGGCCCGACCTGGAGAACCCGACCCAGGAGGACGCCCTCCCGGCGTTCGCGACCCTCCAGCAGATGCCGGTGCCCTACGTCGAGCCCGAGGACATCAGCGAGGTCGTCCTCTTCCTCGCCTCCGACGCCTCCCGGTACGTCACCGGGCAGTTCATCAACTGCGACGCCGGCGGCCACCTCAAGACCCTCGACTGACGACCGGGCCGGTCCCCCCTGACGGATGTCAGGGGGGACCGGCGACGTCCCGCACTACCGGCCGGCGGGCGCGCCGCAGCAGGCTCGGGGCCGTGGCCGTCTCCCTGCCGCTAGCGTCGCCGTCCGTGGACCGCCGGCCGAGCCTCCGGCGCCTGAGCTGGGCGCTGCCGTGGCTGCTGTTCCAGTTCTTCCCCGTGGCCGACCTGGTCACCACACCCCGGGCGGCGTGGGTGCGTGCGGTCGCCGCGGCCGGCCTGGCGGCCTTCACCGCCGCCTACCTGCTGGTCTTCAGCCGCTTCTTCGACCGGCGACCCGCGCCGTGGCGGTACCTGGTCGCCGTCGCCGTCCTCGGGGTGGCGCTGGCGGCGTGGCTGGGGCCGGCGTGGGCGGGCCTGCTCATCTACGTGTCGGCCGCCTCGGCGGGCGCGCTGCCCCAGCGGTGGGTCTGGCCGGCGGTGCTGGCCTGCGCCGGGGTCTGCGCGGCCGTGGTCGCGGCCGAGGGGGTCCTCGGCCAGCTCTTCGTCCTCCCGGTCATGTGTGTGCTGACCGCGTTCGCCCTCAGCGGCACGCGGGCGCTGGTGTCGCTCAACGCGCAGCTGTCGGAGGCGCGGGAGGAGCTCGCGCGCACCGCGGTCGCCGAGGAGCGGCTGCGCTTCGCCCGTGACCTCCACGACCTGCTGGGCCACAGCCTGTCGCTCATCGCGCTCAAGAGCGAGCTCGCCGGCCGGCTCGCCGACCGCGACCCGGCGCGGGCCCGCGCGGAGATGGCCGACGTCGAGGCCACCGCGCGGCGGGCGCTGGCCGAGGTGCGCGACGCGGTCGGCGGCTACCGGCAGGTGAGCTGCGGCAGCGCGCTGGCCGAGGCCCGGGCTGCGCTGTCGGCGGCCGGCGTCGGCCTCACCGCGCCGCGGACCCTGCCGGTCCTGCCCGGCGGGGTCGACGCCGTGCTCGGCTGGGTCGTGCGCGAGGCCACCACCAACGTGCTGCGGCACAGCGGCGCCCGGTCGGTCACCGTGACCGTCGAGGCCGGCGACGACGAAGCCGCGCTCACCGTCACCGACGACGGGCGGGGACCGGCCGGCCCGGCCGGTGCGGGACTGTCCGGGCTGGACGAGCGGCTCGCCGCGCTCGGCGGCCGGCTGGAGACGGGGGCCGGTCCCGGCGGGCGCGGGTTCCGGCTGTCGGCACGGGTGCCGGTCCGCACGGCGGTGGCGGCCCGGTGACCGGCCCGGTGATCCGCGTGCTCATCGCCGAGGACCAGTCGATGGTCCGGGGGGCGCTGCGCGCGCTGCTCGAGCTGGAGGACGACATCCGGGTGGTCGCCGAGGTCGGCCGGGGCGACGAGGTGGTCGCCGCCGCCCGCGAGCACGCACCCGACGTCGCGCTGCTGGACATCGAGATGCCCGGCTGCGACGGGCTCGAGGCCGCCCGGGCGCTGGCGGCGGAGGTCCCGGGCACGCGCGCGGTCGTCCTCACCACCTTCGGCCGCCCCGGCTTCCTGCGGCGGGCGATGGAGGTCGGCGCCGCCGGCTTCCTGGTCAAGGACGCCCCGGTCGCCGAGCTCGCGCGGTCGATCCGCGCCGTAGTGGCGGGGGAGCGGGTCATCGACCGCGACCTCGCCGCCGCCGCGCTCGCCATCGGCGCGACCCCGCTGAGCGGGCGCGAGGCCGACGTCCTGCGCGAGGCCGCCGGCGGCGCGACCGTCGCGGAGATCGCCCGCCGGCTGTTCCTCTCCGAGGGGACGGTGCGCAACTACCTGTCGTCGGCGATCGGCAAGACCGGGGCGCGGACCCGGGTGGAGGCGGCGCGGGTGGCCGACGAGCGCGGCTGGCTGTAGCCGGCGGGCCGGCTCGGCCCGACGGCGGTCCTACCTGGCCGGCTCGGCCGGCATGAGGGCGTCGAGGTCGAGCACCCGCACGTGGATGACGGTGCGCTGCTGGAGCGCCGCCCGCAGCGCCCGGTGGAGACCGTCCTCCAGGTACATCTCGCCGTGCCACAGGACGGCGTGCGGGAAGAGGTCGCCGTAGAAGGTCGAGTCGTCGGCGAGCAGCGCGTCCAGCGCCAGCTCGCGCTTGGTCGTCACCAGGGTGTCCAGCCGGATCTGCCGCGGCGGGATCATGGCCCAGTCCTTGGTCGACATGCCGTGCTCGGGATAGGGCCGCCCCTCGCGCACCGCTTTGAAGATCAGGGAACCGACCTCCGTCCGGACCGCCCCGCACCTGCTCCGCCCGCCGGCCAGCCTATCGGCCGCTCCCGCCGGCCGCCGTCGGCGGGAGCACCCCCGGTCCTCCCGCCGCCGCCGGTGGCGGGGCCCCGCCCGCCCGCGAGCCGCGCGACGGAGTGGACCCGCGGTCGTATGCTGGGCTGGCACTCCGTCCGTGCGAGTGCCAGCCCTGCCGACGGTGCGACGGAGCGGTGCGGCGAGGCACTGCGGCCCTCTCGCACGGCAGTCGACCGGTACGGGGAGGTGTCACCGTGGCGCACGACGAACGGCGCCTGCAGGTCCTGCGGGCGATCGTCCAGGACTACGTCTCCACCAACGACCCGGTGGGCAGCAAGGCCCTCGCCGAGCGGCACGACCTCGGCGTCTCGCCGGCCACCATCCGCAACGACATGGCGGTGCTGGAGGAGCAGGGCTACATCGCCCAGCCGCACACCAGCGCCGGGCGGGTGCCCACCGACAAGGGCTACCGGCTCTTCGTCGACCGGCTCTCGGCGGTCAAGCCGCTGTCGGCCGCGGAGCGCAAGGCCATCGAGCGGTTCCTCGACGGCGCCGTCGACCTGCACGACGTGCTGGGCCGCACCGTCCGCCTGCTGGCGCAGCTGACCCGCCAGGTCGCCGTCGTCCAGTACCCGACCCTGTCGCGCAGCGCCGTGCGCCACCTGGAGGTCGTCCAGGTGGCCGGCTCCCGGCTGCTGCTCGTGCTGATCACCGACACCGGCCGGGTGGAGCAACGGGTGGTCGAGTGCCCGGTCGACGTCGACCACGACACCGTCGCCGAGCTGCGGACGCTGCTCAACGGAGCCTTCACCGGCGCCAAGCTCGCCGACGCCGGCAGCAAGGTGCCCGACCTGGTGGAGTCGGCCCCGCCGCACCTGCGCCCGCTGGTCGCCGCGCTCAGCTCGACGCTGGTCGAGACGCTGGTGGAGCCGGGGGAGGACCGCCTGGTCGTGGGCGGGACGGCGAACCTCACCCGCACCGCCCTGGACCTCCCCGGCACGGTGCGGCCGATCCTCGAGGCGCTGGAGGAGCAGGTCGTCGTCCTGAAGCTCATCAGCGAGGTCGACACCGGCGGCACCGTCGTCGTCCGGATCGGCGAGGAGAACGCGCACGAGGCCCTGACGGGTGCCTCCGTCGTCTCCGTGGGGTACGGCTCGGCGGACCGGGCCCTCGGGGGCCTGGGCATCGTGGGCCCCACCCGCATGGACTACCCAACGAACATGGCCGCGGTCCGCGCCGTGGCCCGCTACGTCGGCCAGCTGCTGGCCGAGAGCTGAGGCTGAGACCCCTCCATGGCAACCGACTACTACGGCGTGCTCGGCCTGGCCCGCGGCGCCTCCGACAGCGACATCAAGAAGGCCTACCGCCGGCTCGCGCGCGACCTCCACCCGGACGTCAACCCCGACCCGGAGGCCAAGGAGCGCTTCCAGGAGGTCAACAAGGCCTACCAGGCGCTGACCGACCCGGAGAAGCGCCGCATCGTCGACCTCGGCGGCGACCCGTTCGACAGCGGCGGAGGCGGGGGCGGCAGCCCCTTCGCCGGCGCCGGCTTCGGCGGGCTGGGCGACATCATGGACGCCTTCTTCGGCGGCGGGATGGGCGCGCGCGGGCCGCGCAGCCGCACCCGCGCCGGCGGCGACGCCCTGATCCGCCTGGACCTCGACCTGGACCAGACGGTGTTCGGCACCACCGAGGACATCACCGTCGACACCGCCGTCCTCTGCGACACCTGCGCCGGCGCCGGCACCGCGCCGGGCACCCACCCGACCACGTGCACCACCTGCTCGGGCCGCGGCGAGGTGCAGAGCGTGCAGCGGTCCTTCCTCGGCCAGGTCGTCTCCAGCCGGGTGTGCCCCACCTGCGAGGGGACCGGCCAGGTCATCCCCGAGCCGTGCATGAAGTGCGGCGGCGACGGGCGGGTGCGGGCCCGGCGGAACATCACCGTCAAGGTGCCGGCCGGCGTCGAGGACGGCATGCGGATCCGGCTGACCGGCCACGGCGAGGTCGGGCCGGGCGGCGGCCCGGCCGGCGACCTGTACGTCGAGATCTCCGAGCGGCCGCACCCGGTGTTCACCCGCGACGGTGAGGACCTGCACTGCCGGGTCACGCTGCCGATGACCGCCGCGGCGCTGGGCACGACGCTGTCGCTGACCACGCTGGACGGCGAGGAGGACGTCGACATCCGGCCGGGCACGCAGTCCGGCACGGTGCTCACCCTCCGCGGCCGCGGCGCCCCGCGGCTGCGGGCCACCGGCCGCGGCAACCTGATGGTGCACGTCGAGGTGGAGACCCCGACGAAGCTGGACGCCGAGCAGGAGAAGCTGCTGCGCGAGCTCGCGGTGCTGCGCGGCGAGGACCGGCCCGGAGCTGCCCCGGAAGGGCAGGGCGGGCTGTTCTCCCGGCTGCGCGACGTGCTGAAGTGAGGGCATGAGCACCACCGGTACGGGCCTGCCCGAGCTCGACGGCGCCCCGCTGTTCCTGCTCGAGGAGCTGCCGCCCGGCGACGAGGTGCTCGTCGCCGGGCCGGAGGGCCGGCACGCGGTCGACGTGCTGCGGCTGGCCCCCGGCGAGCGGGTGCGGGTCGGCGACGGCCGCGGCACGGTCGCCGAGGGCGAGGTCGCCGCCGCCGGTCCCGAGGGGCTGCGGGTGCGGGTGGAGAGCCGGCTGGAGGTGCCCCCGGCGCAGCCGCGGCTGGTGCTGGTGCAGGCCCTGCCCAAGGGCGACCGGGGGCCGCTGGCCGTCGAGCTGGCCACCGAGCTGGGCGTGGACCGCATCGTGCCGTGGGCGGCGTCCCGCTGCGTCACGCGGTGGCGCGAGGACCGCGCCGCCAAGGGGGTCGCGCGGTGGCGCGCGGTGGCGCACGCGGCGAGCAAGCAGTCGCGGCGGCCGCGGCTGCCCGAGGTCGCCGAGCTGGCCAGCACCCGCGAGGTGTGCGGCGAGCTGGCCGAGGTCGACCTGGCGGTGGTGCTGCACGAGCAGGCCCGGGCGCGGATCGCCGCCCTCGACGTGCCCACCGACGGCACGGTCGCCGTCGTCGTCGGACCCGAGGGCGGGCTCACCGACGGCGAGGTCCTCGCCTTCCGGGCGGCCGGTGCGGAGCCGGTGCGGCTGGGCCCCGAGGTGCTGCGCACGTCGACGGCCGGGGCGGCCGCCCTGGCCGCGCTCTCGCTCGGGACCCGCTGGCGCTAGACGAGACCGAGCCGGCGCGCCGCCTCCTCCAGCCGGTCCAGGTCCGCGGCGGCGGCCGGGACGAACGCCCCTGCGCCGCACAGCTCCAGCACCTCGGCGTCGGCCGCGTCGCCGGCCGACAGCCCGGTGAACCACCCGGTCAGCCGGGTGCCGATGTCGTCGCCGAGCCGGCCGGGCAGTCCCGGGTGCATCAGCCAGCACGAGTCGGCGTAGGGCTCGGTCCGCGCGTACTCGACCAGGTCCGGCCCGGCGCCCCCCGCCAGCCGCTCCTCCCACGCGCGCTCGCTCACGACCCCGGCCTCCACGGTGCCGTCGGCCACCTGCTGCAGGACGGCGTCGTGCGAGCCGGCCAGCACCGGCCCGCCGGGGAAGCCCACCGGGTCCACGCCCTGCTGCTCGAGGAACCAGGCCGGCATCAGCCGCCCCGTCACCGAGGACTCCTGGCCGTAGGCGAAGCGCCGGGACGCCAGCGGGGTCAGGTCCGGCGACGGCGTCAGGCCGGTTCCTGCCCCGACGACGAACACCGACCGCTGGGCGGCGTCCACGTCGCGCCGCACCAGCGGGACGGCGCCGGGCGCCAGCAGCCGGGCGCGCACCCCGGCCAGCCCGGGGAACCAGGTCAGGTCGACGCCGCCGGTGCGGAAGTCGCGCATCGACTCGTCGTAGTCGGCCGCCGCCACGTACGCGGCCTGCAGCCGCAGCGGGCCCGACATCCGCTCGGCCAGCGCCCAGTACTGGTCGCGGAGCGCCCCGGGCTCCCCGTCGGGCAGGGCGCTGAGGCGCAGCGTCCCCTGCGGGCCGTCGAGGTCCGCGGCCGCGGGGCCGGCGCAGCCGGCGGCGGCCGCCCCGGCGAGGGCCAGCAGCCCTCCGGCGAGGAGCTCACGGCGGGTGAGGGACGGCACGGGCGGGTTCCTCCTCGGGGGTGACGGCGCCGGCCATCCTGACGACGAAACGGAACGAGCGGGATCACCCTCTAGGGTCGTCTTCCGTGAGCGACTGCCTGTTCTGCCGCATGGTCGCCGGCGAGATCCCGGCCGACGTCGTCTCCGAGACCGAGCGCACGCTCGCCTTCCGGGACATCAACCCGCAGGCCCCGACGCACGTGCTCGTGGTCCCCAAGGACCACCACCGCAACCTCGGTGCGCTGGCCGCCGCCGACCCCGAGCTGCTCGTCGCCGTGGTCCGCGCCGCCGCCGACGTGGCCAGGCAGGAGGGGCTGGTCACCGGCGACGGCGTCGAGCCGGGCTACCGCGTGGTCACCAACACCGGTCCGCACGCCGGCCAGTCGGTCGACCACCTGCACCTGCACGTGCTCGGCGGCCGCCCGATGGGCTGGCCCCCGGGCTGACGTCAGCCGCCGGCGACCAGGGCCGCGACGCCCTCCGGGTCCTCCTCCGTCGTGAGGTGGCCCAGGCCGGGGAGGACGACGAGCGGGTCGCCGCCCGGACGTCCACGGAGCGCGGCGGCCAGCCGTCGCGGCGCGAAGAAGCAGTCGTGCGCCCCGACCGCGATGCGCTGCGGGACCTCCCGCCAGGCGTCGGTGACCGCGTGCGGCAGGGGGCCCGGCGCCCCGGCCGCGCGGACGTGCCGCCCCACGAGCGCCAGCCACTCGACCGTCTCCGGCCGCGGGTCGTGGCCCGGACCGGACATGCGCGCGGCCAGGGCCCGGGCCGTGCGCGGGGACGGGCGCGTCAGCCAGTGGAGGGTCACGCCGAGCACGGCGGGGGAGACCCGGGCGGGCACGATCCCCGCGGGGTCGAGCAGGACCAGCCGGTCGACGCCCTCCGGCGGTGCGGCCAGGGCGACGGCCGCGCCCAGCGAGTGGCCGACGAGGACCAGCCGCCCGGGCGACGGCTGCGCCCGCGCCCAGGCGAGGACCTCGCCGGCCCATCGGCCGTAGGCCGCCATCCGGTCGGGACCGGGCCGCTCTCCGGTGCTGAGACCGGGCTGGCCCGGGAGGTCGGGGAGCACGACCCGCCCCCGGCGAGCGAGCGCGGCGACGACCTCCAGGCTGGTCGCGGCGTTGAAGTGCGTGCCTGGCAGGTACACGAACGTCTGCGGTCCCGACCCGGTCACCAGGACCGAGGTGGCACCGGCAGCGGTGGGGATCTCCACCCTCTCGTGCGGGGGTGCCGCCGCCTGCAGCCGGGCGGCGCACCACGCCCGGAGGATGTCCCGGCCCGCCGCGGACCGGTAGACGCTGCCCATCGCGGGAACGTACCGCCGGGTCGGCCGTCCGGGCCCGCCCTCGGCGCCGGTGCGGCGGGGGTGCCAGGGTGACGAGGTGACCGAGAGCCCCGTCCGCGTCGAGCGGGACGGCGACGTCGCCGTCGTCGTCCTGGACGCCCCGCCGCTGAACCTGTTCGACGAGTCCGTCTTCGCCGGCTACGAGACGGCGGTGGCCGAGCTGGTCGCGCTCACCGAGCCCGGCCGGCGCGACCGCGCCCGCGCCGTGCTGCTGGAGGCCCGCGGCAAGGTGGTGTCCGCCGGCGTCGACGTCCACCACTTCCAGGCCATCGCCGAGGGCCCGGACCCCGCCGGCGAGGGGACGGCGCTCTGGGCCCGGCTGATCCGCCTCGCGCAGACCCTGGAGGACCTGCCGGTCCCGACCGTCTTCGCCGCCCACGGCCTCACCCTGACCGCGGCCTTCGAGCTGGCCCTGGCCTGCGACCTGCTGGTCGCCGCGGAGCGCGCGTCCTTCGGGCTGGTGGAGATCGTCGTCGGGCTGACGCCCTCGATGGGCGGGCCGCAGCGGCTGGCCGAGCGGGCCGGGCCGGCCCGGGCCAAGGAGCTGATCTACACCGGCGGGCGGTACCCGGCCGCGGAGCTCGAGCGCTGGGGCGTGGTGAACCGCGTGCTGCCCGACGAGGGGTTCGCCGAGGCCGCCCGCGCCCTCGCCGCACAGGTGGCCGCCGGCCCGACCGTGGCCCACGCCGCGACCAAGCGGCTGGTGGGCACGGCGGTGCGCGACGGGGTCCGCGCGGCCGACGCCGTGATGCCGCAGCTGTCCGGTCCGCTGTTCGCCACCGCCGACCTGCGCGGCGCCGTCCGCTCCTTCCTGACCGACGGGCCGGGCAGGGCCACCTACGAGGGCCGCTGACCCGTTCGGGCGAGGCGGGTTCCGGAGGGCGTTGCGCGGGTATCCTCGACCGGTCCGATCGCCTCAGCAGGAAGGCAGGGTCGAGGGTTCTTGCCCGACTCCTCCCCGAACGTCCCCGTGCCGGGAGCCCCCACGTCGCGTGAGGCCTCGGCCTCCGCCGCCGCGGTGGACGGCGGCGCGGGCGCGTCGGCTCTGGCGGGCAGCGCGCCCGCACCCGTCCGCACCACCATCACCGTCCCCGAGAGCGTCTCCATGGTGGGGCTGCTCGGCTCCGGGGACGAGCTGCTCCGGCTGGTCGAGGCCGAGGTCGTCGCCGACGTGCACGTCCGCGGCAACGAGATCTCGGTGACCGGCCAGCCGGCCGACAACGCCTTCGCCGTCCGCGTCTTCGACGAGCTGATCGCGCTGCTGGGCACCGGCCAGGCGCTGCGGCCCGACTCGGTCCGCCGGGTCATCGGCATGCTGCGCAGCGGCGGCGCCGAGCGGCCGGCCGAGGTGCTCAGCCTCGACATCATCAGCCGCCGGGGCCGCACCATCCGGCCCAAGACGCTGAACCAGAAGCGCTACGTCGACGCGATCGACGCGCACACGATCGTCTTCGGCATCGGCCCGGCCGGTACCGGTAAGACCTACCTGGCGATGGCCAAGGCCGTGCAGGCGCTGCAGACCAAGCAGGTCAACCGGATCATCCTCACCCGGCCCGCGGTCGAGGCCGGCGAGCGGCTCGGCTACCTGCCCGGGACCCTCTCGGAGAAGATCGACCCCTACCTGCGGCCGCTGTACGACGCGCTGCACGACATGGTCGACCCCGAGTCGATCCCGCGGCTGATGGCGGCCGGGACCATCGAGGTCGCGCCGCTGGCCTACATGCGCGGCCGCACGCTGAACGACGCGTTCGTCATCCTCGACGAGGCGCAGAACACCACGGCCGAGCAGATGAAGATGTTCCTCACCCGGCTCGGGTTCGGCTCGAAGATCGTGGTCACCGGCGACATCACGCAGGTCGACCTCCCGGGCGGCGCGCAGAGCGGCCTGCGGGTGGTGCGGGAGATCCTCGACGGCGTCGAGGACGTCCACTTCGCCAACCTGACCAGCTCCGACGTCGTCCGGCACCGGCTGGTCGGCGACATCGTCGACGCCTACGAGCGCTGGGACGCCGCGCACCAGCAGTCGTCGGCACGTCCGGCCGGCCCGGCGCAGGGCGGCCGGACGGTCGGCAACCGACCGCGCCGGCAGGGGAGCTGACGGCCGTGCCCGTCGAGGTGGCCAACGAGTCCGAGATCGCCGTCGACGAGGCCGAGCTGGCCGGCATCTGCCGGTTCGTCCTGGCCGAGATGGGCGTGAACCCGATGGCCGAGCTGTCGGTGCTGTGCGTGGACCCCGAGTACATGGCGACCCTGCACGAGCGGTGGATGGGCGAGAAGGGCCCCACCGACGTGCTCGCGTTCCCCATGGACGAGCTCGACACCTCCCGGCCCGACGACCCGGAGCCGGGGCCCGCGCTGCTCGGCGACGTCGTCCTGTGCCCGTCGGTCGCCGTCCGCCAGGCCCGCGCCGCCGGCCACACGATGGACGACGAACTGGTGCTGCTGGCCACCCACGGCGTGCTGCACATCCTGGGCTACGACCACATGGAGCCCGAGGAGGAGAAGGAGATGTTCGGCCTGCAGGCCAAGCTCCTCGACGCCTGGCGCTCGGCCCCCCGGCAGCCGGTCACCGGGGAGCCCGCCGAGCGGGAGCCCCGCTCCCGGTGAGGCCGCGATGACCTCCTCCCAGATCGTGCTGCTGGTGGTCGCCGTCCTGCTGGTCCCGCTGGCCGGCCTGTTCGGCGCGATGGACGCCGCGCTGCAGCGGGTCTCCGCCGCGCGGGTGCAGGAGATGCGCCGGGAGGGCACCAAGCGGGCGGGCGCGCTCGAGCAGGTCCTCGAGGAGCGCGCGCGGCACGTGTCGCTGCTCCTGCTGCTGCGGATCCTCTGCGAGATGGTCGCCGCGGTCGTGGTGACCGTCGTCCTCTACGAGCTGTGGGGCAGCGGCTGGCAGGCGGTGCTCACCGCCGCCGGGATCATGACCGTCGTCAGCTACGTGCTGGTCGGCGTCGGCCCGCGCACCCTCGGCCGCCAGCACGCCTACGGCACCGCGCTGGCCACCGCCGGCGTCGTCCGGGTGCTCGGCCGGGTGCTCGGCCCGGTGGCCACCCTGCTGATCCTCGTGGGGAACGCGATCACGCCCGGCCGCGGCTTCCGCGACGGGCCGTTCTCCTCCGAGGTCGAGCTGCGCGAGCTGGTCGACATGGCCGAGGAGCGCGGCGTCGTGGAGTCCGGCGAGCGGAACATGATCCACTCGGTCTTCGAGCTGGGCGACACCATCGCCCGCGAGGTCATGGTGCCGCGCACCGACGTCGTCTACATCGAGCGCAGCAAGACCGTCCGGCAGGCGCTGGCGCTCGCGCTGCGCAGCGGCTTCAGCCGCATCCCGGTCATCGGCGAGAACGTGGACGACGTCGTCGGGGTCGTCTACCTCAAGGACCTGGTCCGCCGCTCGCAGAACCTCGGCGACGGCCGCGGCCCGCGGGTCGAGGAGCTGATGCGCCCGCCGACGTTCGTCCCGGAGTCCAAGCCGGTCGACGAGCTGCTGCGCGACATGCAGGCGCAGCGCATCCACATCGCGATCGTGGTCGACGAGTACGGCGGCTTCGCCGGCCTGGTCACCATCGAGGACATCCTCGAGGAGATCGTCGGCGAGATCGCCGACGAGCACGACGCCTTCCAGCGGCCGCCGGTCGAGGAGCTGCCCGACGGCTCGATGCGGGTCACCGCCCGGCTGCCGGTGGAGGACCTCGCCGAGCTGTTCTCCGTCGAGCTCCCGGCCGACGAGGGCGTCGAGACCGTGGGCGGGCTGCTCGCCCGCGAGCTCGGGATGGTCCCGATCGAGGGCTCCGCGACGGAGGTCGGCGGCCTGCGGCTGGTCGCCGAGAGCACCGGCGGACGGCGGAACCGGATCGACACGCTGCTGGTCTGCCGGGTGCCCGAGCCGGGCGCCGACGACGAGGCGGAGCCGGCCCGGCCGTCGGGAGCCACCCGCGCCGAGCAGCCGGCCGGCGTCGGGGAAGGCTGAGGGAGGACCCTCCAGCCCCCACCGCTCGCAGGCTCGCGGCGGGCCCCTGCGGGAGGGCCGGCCGGTCGATGGGCGAGGATGTCCCGGTGCCGGATCTCCAGCCCGAGGACGCCAAGCTCGTCACGCTCGCCCGCTCCGCGCTGGGCCGCACCGGCGCGCCGGAGGGGGCGGCGGTCCGCGACACCGACGGCCGCACCTACCTGGCGGCCACGGTGGACCTGCCCTCGCTGAAGCTGTCCGCGCTCCAGGCGGCCGTCGCCGCCGCCGTCTCGAGCGGGGTGACCGGGCTGGAGGCGGCGGCGATCGTGTCCTCCTCCGACGCCGTCGAGCAGGAGGGTCTGGCCGCCGTCCACGACCTGACGCCGTCCGCCCCGGTGTACCTCGCCGGCCCCGACGGGACGCTGCGCACCACCGCCTGAGCGGGCGCCGCGGGGTTCAGTCCAGCGCCTCGGTGAACGCCCCGGGGTCGCGCGCCCAGTAGGTGACGGCCCGCTCCGCACCGTCGTCCGCGGCGTACCGGACGGACACGCGGGACCGCCCCGGGAACCACCGGCCGGGGCGCGCCGCCGCCGGCCAGTCCGCCGGGGGCCGGCCGAGGTGGACCTCCCGGACCTGTGCCAGCGCCACGACGTCCGCGGCGTCCGGGCGGGTGCCGGCGGTGTGCGTGGACAGACCGTGGTCGGAGACCGTGGTCCGCCGGGTGTTGAGCACCACCACGAGCAGGCCGGCGCCCACCGCCCACGGCAGCTCGTCGCGCACCTCGCCCCACCCGCCGCTCCAGCCGAACAGCGCCAGCCAGCCGACGGCGAGCGCGGCGGCCAGCGCGAGCGGCACCGGGCCCGGCGCCTCGTACTGCCAGTAGCGCAGCGGCTGGGGGACGACGGTCGCCGAGCGCCGCGGGCCCCACCCGGCCACGAACCGGTACCCGCGGACCTGCTCCACGTGCTGCCGCCGCTGCCCGGCCCACGCCGCCGACGACCCGCGCCGCCCTCGTCCCGCCACGTCGCCATCCTCGCGCGCCGGCCGGGCGGCCCGGTCGCGCGGCCCTGTCGGTCGGCAGTGGGAGACTGGACCGGTGAGCACGCCGGAGCAGCCGCACCGCAGCGGCTTCGCCTGCCTGGTGGGCCGCCCCAACGCGGGCAAGACCACGCTGACCAACGCGATGGTCGGCGAGAAGGTCGGCATCGTCAGCAACCGCCCGCAGACCACCCGGCACGCCATCCGCGGCGTCGTGCACCGGCCCGGCGGCCAGTTGGTGCTGGTCGACACCCCCGGCCTGCACAAGCCGAAGAGCCTGCTGGGGCGGCGGCTGAACGACGTCGTCCGCGACACCCTGTCCGACGTCGATGTCGTGGTGTTCTGCGTGCCGGCCGACCAGCCCGTCGGCAGCGGCGACGCGTTCATCGCCCGCCAGCTGAAGGAGGTGACGGCGCCCAAGGTCGTCGTCGTCACCAAGACCGACGCGGCGAGCAAGAAGCAGGTGGCCGAGCAGCTGGTGGCCGCCAGCCGGCTCGTTGAGGCCGCCGAGGTGGTGCCGGTGAGCGCCGTGCGCGGTGACCAGGTCGAGCTGCTGGAGGACCTGCTGGTCGGCCTCCTGCCCGAGGGCCCGCCGCTGTACCCGCAGGAGCAGACCACCGACGAGGACGTCGAGCGGCAGCTGGCCGAGCTGGTCCGCGAGGCCGCGCTGGAGAAGGTGTTCCAGGAGGTGCCGCACTCGCTCGCGGTCACCATCGAGGAGATGAACCGCCGCCCGGACCCCAAGCGCGCCGGCGGCGAGCTGGTCGAGGTGCACGCGCTGCTGCACTGCGAGCGGCCCAGCCAGAAGCCGATGCTGCTGGGGAAGGGCGGGTCGGTCATCAAGGCGATCGGCACCGAGGCCCGTGCCGGCATGGAGACCCTGCTCGACGCCCGCGTCCACCTCGACCTGCACGTCACCGTGCTCGGCGAGTGGCAGGACGACCCGAAGAAGCTGAACCGGCTGGGCTACTGAGTGAGCACCACACCGCAGTCGCTGTACCGCGACGAGGGCGTCGTCCTGCGCACCCAGAAGCTGGGGGAGGCCGACCGCATCGTCACGGTCCTCACCCGCCGGCACGGCAAGGTCCGGGCGGTGGCCAAGGGCGTGCGCCGCACGAAGAGCAAGTTCGGCGCCCGGCTGGAGCCGTTCAGCCACGTCGACCTGCAGCTGTACACCGGGCGCACGCTCGACGTGGTCAGCCAGGCCGAGTCGATCCGCGCGTACGGGCAGGCGGTGGTCGCCGACTACCCGGCCTACACCGCCGGCACCGCCGTCCTGGAGACCGCCGACCGGCTGACCGCGGAGGAGAAGGAGCCCTCCCTGCGGATGTTCCTGCTCGTCATCGGCGCGCTGCGGGCGCTGTCCGAGCGCACCCACCCCGCGCCGCTGGTGCTCGACGCCTTCCTGCTGCGCGCGATGTCGGTGGCCGGCTGGGAGCCGGCGCTGACCGCCTGCGCCCGCTGCGGCGAGGACGGCCCGCACCGGCACTTCTCCGTGCCCGCCGGGGGCTCGGTCTGCCGCGACTGCCGCCCGACCGGCTCGGCCATGCCCAACCCGGTCACCCTCGAGCTGCTGGAGGCGCTGCTGTCCGGCGACTGGGAGCGCGCCGAGGCCAGCGAGACCGCGCAGCGCCGGGAGGGCAGCGGCCTGGTCGCCGCCCTGCTGCAGTGGCACCTCGAGCGCGGCCTGCGCTCGCTCGCCCTGGTCGACCGGTCGTGAGGCGCACCGCCGCGCGGCGCGAGGTGAAGCCGCCGAACCCGCACCCGTCCGGCGTCCGGCCGCCCGACCTCCCCGCGGACAAGGTCCCCGGCCACGTGGCGATCGTCATGGACGGCAACGGCCGCTGGGCCAAGCAGCGCGGCCTGCCGCGCACCGCCGGGCACGAGGCGGGGGAGTCCTCGCTGTTCGACTGCGTCGAGGGCGCGATCGAGCTGGGCATCAAGGCGATCAGCGCCTACGCCTTCTCCACCGAGAACTGGCGGCGCAGCCCCGAGGAGGTCCGCTTCCTGATGGGCTTCAACCGCGACGTCATCCGCCGCCGCCGCGACGAGATGCACGAGCTCGGGGTCCGGGTGCGCTGGGCCGGCCGCCGCCCGCGGCTCTGGCGCAGCGTGATCAACGAGCTCGAGGTCGCCGAGGAGCTCACGAAGGACAACGACGTCCTCACGCTGACCATGTGCGTGAACTACGGCGGCCGCGCCGAGATCGCCGACGCCGCCGCCGCGATCGCCCGCGACGTCGCCGCCGGCCGGCTCGACCCGGGCAAGGTCACCGAGGCCACGGTCGCCCGCTACCTCGACGAGCCCGACATGCCCGACGTCGACCTGTTCGTCCGCAGCTCCGGCGAGAACCGCACCAGCAACTTCCTGCTCTGGCAGTCGGCCTACGCCGAGTTCGTGTTCCTCGACACGCTCTGGCCGGACTTCGACCGCCGGCACCTGTGGGCCGCGTGCGAGGAGTACGCCTCCCGCCAGCGCCGGTTCGGCTCGGCTTAGGAACAGCCCGCAGGGCCTGCCGTTCGCGGCCCCGTCCGGAGGCTCGCGCCGAGCGTGCGAGGCGGGAGAGGGACGGGGTCCTTCCTCAGCCGAAGACCGTGACCTCCGGATCGGCCCACCAGTTGACCAGCTGCACGAGACCCTCGGTGCCGCCGTTGCGGATGCGGACGACCGCCTCCACCGCGTCCTCGGTCTCGGTCCAGATCAGGACGGCGTCGTTCTCCCGGTCGACGTAGCAGGCCACCTGGCCGGCGTTGCCGGCGTCGTCCTGCCACCGGCGATGGCCCTGGGACGCCGGGCAGTCGGCGCCGTTGACCAGCTCCGTGAGGTCGAGCCGCTCGACGTCCTCGCGGAACACGCGGTCGGCGGTCTCACCGTCGGGATAGAGGAAGAACCGGGAGGTGGCCGGCCCCGGCTGGGTGGCGCTGGGGCCGCAGTCGACCGCCGCGACCTCCCCGTCGTCGGCGGCCGGCGCGGGCCGGCACCCGCCCGCGTCGAAGTCCGCCGGCAGGATGGCCAGCAGGTCGTCCTGCTGCGGCCCGGCCACCGGTAGGTCGGGGCGGTCCCGCGCCGCCTCGCCGCCGTCGGTCAGCAGGAGGACGGCGACGAGCGCGGCGACCAGCGCGGCCGCCGTCCACACCGCGACCACCGCCGCACGGCCCCGGCCGCGCCGTCGGCCGCCGGTCGTGGTGCTGCCGCCGGGGGGCGTGGCGCCGCCGGGCGGGGGTGGCACGCCCCCGGACCGCACCGGCTCGGGCTCCGCCGCCGGCGTGGCCGGCCCCGTGCCCGGGGAGGTGACGAACGGCTGGACCCCGACGGCGGCCGGGGGAGCGGGGACGGCGGACGGCGCCAGCCGCACGGTCCCTCCCGCGGTGCCCGGCGCGACGCTCGGGATCCGCGACGTGGACGTCAGGACCTTGCGGGCGGCCGTCGCGAGCGCACCGGCGGAGGGCCAGCGCTCCGCGGGGTCCTTGGCCAGACCCTTCGCGATCACCTCGTCCAGGCCGCGGGGCAGTTCCGGCCGGGCCGCGGACGTCGACGGGGGCGCCTCGTTCAGGTGCGCCCACATCAGCGGCGCCAGGCCGGTGACCGGGAACGGCCGCCGTCCGGTCAGGGACTCGTAGAGCACGCAGGCCAGCGAGTAGACGTCGGACCGGGCGTCGGCGGGGTGCTCGAGGAAGCGCTCGGGCGCCATGTAGTCGAAGCTGCCGACCGCCGAGCCGGCCCGCGTCAGGGCCGGCTGCCCCGGGTCGGGCATCACCGGCTGCGCGATGCCGAAGTCGACGAGGTAGACGAACTCCTCCTCGTCGTCGTCCGCGTCCTCGGCGCGCGTGCAGACCAGCACGTTGGACGGCTTCACGTCGCGGTGCACCAGGCCCTCGGCGTGCGCGGAGTCCAGGGCGTGGGCGACCTGCGAGACGATGCCCACGGCCCGGCGCGGGGCGAGCGGCCCGCGGTCGGCGATGACCGCCGAGAGGTCGGCCCCGCGGACGAGCCGCATGTCGAGGAACAGCCGGCCGTCGATGTCCCCGTAGCGGTGGATCGGCACGATGTGCGGGTCGTTGAGGCGGGCCGCGGCGTAGGCCTCGCGGCGGAACCGCTCGCGGTAGGCGGAGTCGGCGGCCAGGTCCTCGGCGAGGACCTTCAGCGCGACCCGCCGCTGGTGGTCGGTGTCGAAGGCCTCGTAGACCACGCCCATGCCGCCGCGGCCGAGCAGCCCCTCGATCCGGTAGGGACCGAACTCCCGGAACTCCACCGTCGACCTCCCCGCAGACCCGCGCAGCCGAGCTGTTCCCCACGCGCGCGGGACGAGGCGCGAGTCTAGGCGCCGGCCGGCCCTCCGGGGCCCCGGACCTGCGCGGGGACCCCGGCGGAGGACGCCCGGTTCCCCCCTCGGAGGGGTCCCGGCAACGGTTCGCCACTGCCGCGGCGGATCCCGTTGACAGGGGTGGCGGCAGCCCCCGACAGTGCAGGCTCCCCGAGCAAGGACGGAACACCCCCGTGAGCGAGAGCACGATCGCGCCCCAGCACGCCCAGCCGCCGCAGCCCGGCGACCTGAACGACCAGCTGGTCAACACCCACGTCTGGACCGACCAGATGCTGGCCGAGGCCGGCATCCCGATCATCGACGTCCCCTTCGTCACCTTCGGCGGCGGCATCGGGTCGTTCGTGACCGTGGACTACCTGCGGATCTGTGGCGTGCCGACCAGCGCGATGCGCGTGCTCACCCCGCTGAAGACGCCGTGGGAGAGCTACGAGTACCTGACGACGGTCTCCCAGATCCCGCGCGGCGAGCGGCTGCGGTCGGACTCGGCGTCCACGCCGGACAACATCTGGGGCTTCCCCAGCTACGCCCTGCGCGAGGGCCCGAAGCAGTGGTGGAACGTCTTCCTCGAGCCGATCTTCAAGCGCTACTACACGCCCAAGGCCGGGCACGCGTTCACGTCCATGGAGCGGGAGATGTACCGGATCCGGTACCCCGAGATGGTCGTGCACGGGCAGGTCCGCATGGTGCGGCGCCGCGTCGGCGGCGGGTACTTCACGATCCTCACCCCGCCCGAGGGCGCGGCCGGCACCCGCCGCATCGCCTACCGCAGCCAGTGGGTGCACGTGGCCGTCGGCTACCCGGGCCTGAAGTTCCTGCCCGACCTGCAGAAGTACCGGCAGGAGTACAACGACTTCCACAAGGTCGTGAACGCCTACGAGCCGCACGAGCACGTGTACGAGCGGCTGCACAAGCGCCCCGGCACCGTGCTCATCCGCGGCGGCGGCATCGTCGCCTCCCGCGTGCTGCAGCGCCTGATCGACGACCGCGACCAGCGCGGGCTGCAGACGCAGATCGTGCACCTGTTCCGCACCTACGTGGACAAGGCCCACGGTCCGAGCATCTTCAAGCGCCGCCGCGGCGCCGACGGCTGGGCCTACCAGGGCTTCAACTACCCGAAGTCGGTGTGGGGCGGCCAGCTCAAGCAGCAGGTCCGCAAGAGCCACGGCGAGGAGCGCGCCCGCCTCTACAAGGAGATGGGCGGCACCAACACGCCGCTGCGCAACGACTGGCTCGAGCAGCTCGACCGTGGCCGGCGCGAGGGCTGGTACCGCGTGATGATCGGCCAGATCGACAACCTGCGGCCGGTCGGCGACCTCGTCGAGGTCGCGGTGAGCAGCGACCAGGGGCCGCAGCTGGGCACCTTCGACTTCGTCATCGACTGCACCGGCCTCGAGGCCGACATCCGCGAGCACCGGGTCCTCGCCGACCTGCTCGACCACTCCGGCGCCGGCCGCAACCCGGTCGGCCGCCTCGACGTCGGCACGAACTTCGAGCTCCTGGGCACGCAGAACGGCGGCAAGATCTACGCCTCCGGCAGCGCCACCCTCGGTGGCCCGTTCCCCGGCGTGGACACCTTCTTCGGCCTGCAGATCGCCGCGCAGGAGATCGCCGACGACCTGATCAAGCAGGGCTTCGCCAAGAAGCTCGGCCCCGGCCGCTCGACCAGCCAGTGGTGGAAGTGGGTCCGCAACAAGCAGATCTGACGCCCCACCGCTCCCGACCCACCACTGCCTGACCTCACGACCCGAGAGAGACCTCTGTGCTCCCCACCCTGAACGGCCGCATCCAGACCAGGATCTTCCTGCTGGTCGTGGTCGGCGGCCTCTGGACGCTGATCATCACGCCGATCCTGCCGACCGGCGTCGGCATTGGCGCCTCCTACGGCGCCACCTTCTCCGTCCTCATCGTGACCACCGTGCTTGGCGTGCTCTGGGAGCTGCTCTACCACGCCATCCAGCAGTTCCGGTGGGAGAAGGACTGGCCGACCCTCTTCGGCTTCCTGACCGGCATCAACGAGGGGCTGCTGGTCTGGTTCCTCTTCGCCGGCGGTGCCGTCTTCTGGCACGACGGCGTCCCCGGCCCGGCGTTCGTCATCCACTTCGTGACGACGTGGATCATCGTCTGGCTGGTCGCCAACGGCCCGATGCGCGTGCCGTTCATCCACTGGCGGATCAACGGCGGGCGGCTCGTCTGATGGCCTCGCCCGTCGTCCCCTCCGCTCCCGCCCCCGCCGCCGCGGCTCCCGCGGCGGCGGTCGGTGTGCCCCCGTTCGACCAGGTCGGCGTCGCCGTCACGCCCGGCGAGGACCTCGTCGTCCGGCTGCCCGGCGTCGTGCTCGTCGTCGCCGTCGAGGCCACCGCCGCTCCCGCGCCCGCGCCCAGCGCCGGGCTGGGCGGCTGGGGCGTCACGCCGGCCGCGCCCGCGGCTGCCCCGGCCGGTGACCGCCGGCTCGGGGAGCTCGTCGGGCTGTGCCGCCGCGTCTCCGCGGCCGGCCGGCGCGCGCCGGGCCGCCGGCTGCACGAGGAGCTGCGCGCCTGGCTGCCCACCGCTCCGGAGGTGCCGTCGTTCGCCGTCGCCGCCGCGACCGAGGAGGGCCTGGCCCTCGCGCTGCTCGGGAACGGTGTCGCCGAGGTGCCCGACCTCGGGCTGCGGCTGACCAGCGCGCAGGGCGAGAACCCGCTCGCCGACGGCCGGCCCTACCTGGACCGGCTGGTCGACTGGCCGCCCGCCGCGCTGCGGCTGTCGGCGGGCAGCGCAGGCGACATGGGCCCGCACCCGCTGGCCGACCTCGAGGCCGGCGCCGTGCCCGGCGCGGCGGCGGTGCTCTCCCCGGCACCCGCTCCGGCGACGCCGGCGGTGCCGGCCCCGCCGGTGGTCACGGGCGGCACCATGATCGCGCAGCTCCCGCCGCTCCCGGTCGCCGGCCGCGTCACCACGCCACCGGTGCCGGCCCCGGTCGCGGCGGCACCGGTGCCGCCCCCGCCGGCGGTGCACGACCACGCCGGCCACGAACACGCCGGTCACGACCACGCCGGTCACGACCACGCCGGGCACGACCACGCGGGGCACGAGCACGCCGCTCCGGCGGCCGCCCAGCCGCCGGCGCCCGCCGCACCGGCGGCGCCGGTCGCTCCGCCGCCGGTGGAGCTGCCGCCGCCGGCCCGGTCGGTGTCGTTCCTGCAGCCGCCCGCCGCCGACGAGGTCGAGCCGCCGCGCGAGCCGCTGCCGGTCGTGACCGACGAGCAGCCGCCGGCCGCGCTCGCCCCCCAGGAGGAGGGCGACACCCGGCCCAAGGTCAAGGGCATCCTCTGCAAGAACGGCCACCTCAACGACCCGCGGGTGCTCTTCTGCGCGCAGTGCGGCATCCGCACCACGCAGCAGACCGCGGTCTTCGTCGAGGGCGTGCGGCCGCCGCTGGGCCTGCTGGTGTTCGACAACGGGGCCACGGTGAGCCTCGACGCCGACTACCTGCTCGGCCGCGAGCCGGAGACCGACGAGCGGGTCCGCAGCGGTGGGCACCGGCCGCTGCTGGTCGTCGACCAGACCGGCGGGGTCAGCCGGCACCACGCGGAGATCCGGCTGGAGGGCTGGGACGTCGTCCTGACCGACATCGGCTCGGCCAACGGCACCCTCTTCGCCCGGCGCGGGGAGCTGGCCTGGACGTCGCTCATCCCGGGCCAGCCGGTGCAGCTGACCCCGGGCATGACGGTGCGCATGGGCGGGCGGCAGTTCGCCTTCGAGTCCCCGCACGGCGGCTACTGAGCCCACCGGCTCCGACGGCGCCCGCGTCCCCGCTGAGGGGGCGCGGGCGCCGTCGCGTTCGGGGGTCCGCCGGGCCGGGAGGGCCACTCTGCGGGCGTGTCCGTGGGGCGGCAGCCCGGGGTGCCGGCCGGCCGCCCTGCCGGCGTCCTCCGGATCTCGCCGGGCGGATCCGGCCCGCAGCGTCGGCAACCCGCCGGGGGAGTGGGTCCCGCCGGCCGCCGGAGCCGGGCGAGGACGCGGTCCCCGAACGAACGAGGGCCCGGGCCCCCGAACGAACGGAGGGCCCGGGCGCCGGAACGGCGACGGCGCCCGCCCCCGCAGCGGGGACGGGCGCCGTCGTGGACGCCGCGGCGGTCAGGCCGGGGCGGCGCCGCTGCTGATGCCGGCGAGCGTCTCGTCCATGTCGCGGTCGCTGTCCGCGGTGCCGGCGTGGACCACGAGGACCGGCGTCAGGTCGTCGGACGCGGTGACCGCGGCTCCGGCGGGCGCCACCAGCAGCGAGGGCAGGGCGCCGGCCTCCTCCTCCGCGGCCACCAGGACCCCGGCGCGCCGCAGGGTGTCGGTGACCCCGGCGGCCCGGCGCTCGGCCCGCCAGCCGTCGCCGGCCTGCAGCTGCAGCGCGACCGACCGGCCCATCGAGGCCTGGGCCGCCAGGCGCAGCGCGGCGCGGCCGTTGGCGTCGCCCTCCTGCACCACGGACACCGGCCCGCGGGGGCTGAGCCCCGGCTCGCCCAGCTCGCCGCTCACCACGACGACGGTGCCGTGCAGGCCGGCCGGCCACGGCGCGGCGTCGGTCGAGCCCTCGGGGACGCCCCAGCCGCTGCGGACCAGCACCACGTCGGCCGCGGAGCTGGTCGCGAGATCGGCGACCTCGCTCCACGGGTCGTCGCTGAACCGGGAGGCCACGGACGCGCGGAGGCCCCGGCTCTCGACGAGGCGGGCCAGCTGCCGCAGCTCCTCGCTGGCGTTGGCCATGAGCAGCAGGTCGGCGCCCAGGCCGCTGGCGACCTCGGGCTTGGGCTGGGTCCGCTTCACGACACGGGTCAGGACCACCTGGGCGGGCGCCTCGCGGCCCACCAGGTCGCAGGCCAGGTCGACCAGGCCGGCGTCCTTCTGCGGGTCGTCGACCACGACCTGCACGGTGTAGGCGTCGGTGAGCCCCATCGCGGCCCGCTCGGCGGCCGCGATGTCGCGGTCCAGGATCCGCTTGGGGTAGATCACGTTGAGCAGCGGCGAGGCCATCACGGTCGTGACGACGGCCATGATCACCATCAGCGTGAACATGGTGCCGTCGAGGACGCCGAGCTGCAGGCCCGCGTTGAGGATGACGAGCTCGGTCAGGCCACGGGTGTTCATCAGCGCGGCCAGCGCGGTCGCCTGGCGCTTCGGCACCCGCTGCACCCGGGCGGCGGCGAAGGCGCCCACGAACTTGCCGGAGATGGCCACCAGGAGGATGAGGAACAGCTCCCAGAAGCCGGTGGCCGTGATGGCGCCGATGTCGACGTTCGAGCCGGTGATCACGAAGAAGACCGGCAGGAGCAGCAGCACGCTGACCTGCTCGAGCCGCTCGGTGACCTCGTGCGTCAGCTTGGCCGCCCGCTGCCGCGGCATGACCACGCCGAAGAGGAACGCGCCGAAGATGAAGTGGATGCCGATCTCCTCGGCGACCCACGCGCTGACCAGGATGCCGACCAGCACGAGCGCGAGCATGTCGGGCGTCAGCCGGCCGAAGCGCTCGTGGTAGGTGACCAGCAGCCGCAGCAGCGGCTTGACCACGAGGAACATCACCAGCGCGAACACGACCGAGAACGCCAGGATCTGCACGACGCCGGTGAACGAGGTGGCCGCGACGATCGCGACGACCACCGCCAGCAGCGACCACGCGAGGACGTCGTCCACGGCGGCACAGGCCAGAGCCAGCGCGCCGGTCGGGACACGGTGCATGCCCCGTTCGGTGAGGATCCGGGCGAGCACCGGGAACGCCGTGATGGACATGGCGACGCCCAGGAACAACGCGAACCCGAGGAAGCTGACCTCCTCGTCCCCCACGACGTCGTGCCGCTCGTGCAGGTAGACGGCCAGGAGCACGCCCAGGGAGAACGGCAGGACGATCGAGGCGATCGACACCGACGCCGCCACCCGCTCGCGGCCCTTGATGAACGACAGGTCGACCTCGAGACCCACCAGGAACATGAACAGCACCAGGCCCAGCTGGGCGAGCACGTTGAGGTAGGGCTTGATGTCGGTCGGGAAGAGCAGGGTGTCCAGGTCACCCGGCAGCGCGCCGAGGAGCGTCGGGCCGAGCAGGATCCCGGCGATGATCTCGCCGACGACGGCCGGCTGGCCGAGTTTCACGGCGAGGCGGCCCATGAGACGGGCCAGCACGATGATCACGGCCAGGTCCACGAAGACGTAGGCGATGACCTCGGCGATGGGACGGGCTTCCACGGTCGCTCCGGTGGGACGGTGCCGGTCCGTGCTGCCGGACCCGCGGGTGCAGGAGGAGCGACGGGGCGCCCGCCGCGGACGCCGCAGCAGGCGTCGTGCGGGCGCGGATGCTAGCCGCGGCGGAGGGCCCGTGGCGGGTTCCGGCGCGCGCCTGATCGGGCGAACCGCCGGGAGCGATCGCCTTCCCGGACGGGCCGCGCCCGTGCACACTGACCCGCTGCCGCACGGGCGGCGACCCGGCCCCGTCCGGGAGCACCACAGCTGCAGGAGGTAATGCATGGATGCCGTCGGCCTGGCTGGCGCGGCGCCTGCCACGATCGCGGACTACCAGGTGATCCGGGTCCTCGGCGAGGGCAACAACGGACGCTTCTACCTGGCCCGCCCGCCGGCGCGGCTGGGACTGCCCGACGAGTACGTCGCGGTCAAGGTCTTCACCGGCAGCCACAGCGAGCAGGCCTACGAGCGCGGGGTGCGCGAGCTGCGCGCCTTCGCCCAGGTCTCCTCCCCGTACCTGGTCCGGGTCTACGACGCGGTGCTGCAGGACAGCTTCCTGTACGCCATGGAGTACTGCCCCCTGGGCTCGCTGGCCGCGCCCGCGCGGCCGCTGAGCCGGGCGGAGGTGCTGCGGGCGGTCGCCCACGCGGCGCACGCCCTGCACGCCCTGCACGAGGCCGGCCTGACCCACGGCGACCTCAAGCCGGCCAACATCCTGCTCACCGAGGACGGCGGCAAGCTCTCCGACCTGGGCCTCGCGCGGTTCCTCACCCCGGGCGTGACGCTGACCGGCATGGCCAGCGCCGCGTCGGTGGAGTTCCTCGACCCGGCGCTGCTGCGCGGTGACCGGCCCTCCCGGGCCACCGAGGTCTTCGCCCTGGGCGCCACCCTGCACCGGGCGCTGACCGGCAACGGCCTGTACGGGGAACTGCCCGACAGCGAGCCGCTGCTGGCCATCCGCCGGGTCATGAGCGCCGAGCCGGCGCTGGCCCCGGGGCTGACCCACGAGGAGGCGGCCCTGGTCAGCGACTGCCTGGCACCGGTCGGACAGCGGCCGGCCACCGCCGAGCAGGTCGCGCAGCGCCTCGACGCGCTGGCCGCGGCCGCGCAGGGCGCGAACGCCTGAGCCCGCGCCGAGGGCCCCGTCCCGGGAGGGGCGGGGCCCTCGGCGTCAGGGGGACCGGCCGTCAGCGGGACCGGCCGTCAGCGGGGCAGGAACGCCGCGGTCTCCTCCTCGGGGAACGTCCACCACGCGTACAGCGCGTCGAGCCCGGGCTGGCCGCCGTCGATGATCACGACCCAGCCCTGTGCCCCGACGTCGTCCTGCGTCCAGGCCATGATCGCGTCGTTGTCGGCGTCGATCCAGCAGGCGATCCGGCCGGTGCGGCCGTCGTCGGTGTACGTGCCGTGGCCCTGGTCCTGCGGGCACACCTCGCCGGCGGCCAGCGGGGCCACGCCGTTGCGCTCCATGTCGGCCAGGAAGACGTCCTCGGCCGTGGCGGGGTCCTCGTAGAGGTAGAAGACCGAGTCCTCGGGGCCGGGCTGGCCGGAGGAGGAACCGCAGCCCAGGACCGCGAGCGCGCCGTCGTCGGTCGGCTCGCCGGTGTCGCAGTCCACGGCGGTCCACTCCGGCGGGATGATCGCGCGCAGCCGGTCCTCGGCCTCGGGGTCCGCCGGGGAGCCCGGCGTGGTGGCCGGCCCGGTCGGCTCGGTCGACCTCGGCGGGTCGGCGGTGGGCTCGTCGTCGTCCGAGCGGCCCACCAGCAGGACGGCGACGAGCGCCAGCGCCGCCAGGACCGCGACCGCGGCGAGCGCGACCGGGAGCAGCCGCCGGCCGCGGCGGCCCGCGGTGGCCGACGCCCCGCCGCCGGCGAGCGCGGAGCGTGCCGCGGCGGCGAGCTCCCCGGCGCTGCGGTAGCGCTCGGCGGGGTCGTCGGCCAGGCCGGTGAGGACGACGGCGTCCAGCCGCGGCGGCAGCCCGGGACGGACGGCGGACGGCGGCTGCACCTCGGGAGGGGAGGGCCGGGAGCCGGTGAGGCACTCGTGCAGCAGCCCGGCGAGCGCGGCGACGTCGTCCCGCGGGTCGGCGGGCTCCGGGGGCGGGACGCCGAGGCCGGTCAGCCGGACCGACCCGTCGGCGCCGAGCAGGACCTCGGACGCCGCGAGGGCGCCGTGCACCAGGCCGGCGGCGTGGGCGGCGTCCAGCCCGGCGGCCACCTGGTCGACCACGGACACCGCGCGGGCGGGGTCCAGCGGCCCCTCCTCGGCGAGCACCGCGGCGAGGTCCCGACCGGGCAGCGACGGCCGTTCGACGTAGAGCCGCCCGCCGACCTCGCCGGACCGGACCACGGGGACGAGGCGCGGCTCGTCGAGCCGGGCGGCGAGGTCGGCCTCGCGGCGGAACCGCTCCGCGTAGCCCGGGTCGGCCGACAGCTCCTCGGGCAGCACGTCGAGCGTGACCTCCCGGTCCTGCCCGGCGTCGGTGGCGCGCAGGCGCTCCCCCCGGGCGCCCCGGCCGAGGGGGGCCTCGACCCGGTAGGGCCCGAACTGTTCCGACTGCACTGCTGACGTCCCTCCGTGTGCCGCTGCCCGGTCGATCGTCCCCCCGGCAGCACGCGAGGAGGGCCCCGCCTCCCGTGCGGGAGAGGAGCCCTCCTCGTGCCGGTTCAGCCCTCGACGAAGTCGCTGTTGCTCGGCTCGGTCCACCAGTCCCAGAGGGTCGCGATGGCGTCGGGGCCACCGCCGGGGATCGAGACGACGCCGATGGTGCCGACGTCGTCCTGGGTCCAGTACAGGACGGCGTCGCCCTGCTGGCTGGTGTAGGCGGCCACCAGTCCACCGGTGTCCCCGGTGGTGTAGGTGTGCCAGCCCTGCGTCGTCGGGACCTCGGCCAGCGACGCCGCCTCCGGCCGGGCCAGGCCGTCCACGACGTCGGCCTGGAAGACCTCCGCGGCGGCGTCCCCGTCCTCGTAGAGGAAGAAGTTCGACACCTGGGGGCCGGGCTGGACCGGCGAGGGGCCGCACAGCAGGGCCGCGAGGTCGCCGTCGCCGACCGGCTCGCTGCGGGGCTCGCAGGCGTCCGCGTCGTAGGTGGCGGGCAGGACCGAGCGGAGGGTCTCCTCCGGGTCGTCCTCGACCGGCGGGTCGGTCGGCGGCGTCGTGTCGCCCGGCGTCGTGGTGTCGACGGGGGGAGTGGTGTCGTCGGCCGTGCCGCCGCCACCGCCGTTGTCGGAGCCGCCGGCGAGCACGACCACCAGGACGACGGCGAGCACCACGAGGGCCGCGACCCCACCGAGGATCCACGGCAGCCTGTTCGGCTTCCGGCCGGCACCCGAGGGCGAGGAGCCGTGGTAGCCGCCGGGCCCACCAGGACCGCCGGGGCCGTTCGGGCCGAAGCCCGTCGTCCCCCCGGCGCCCTGCTGCGGGAAGCCGGGCGGGCCGGGGTTGGACGGCGGACCGTAGCCGCCGGGGGCGGAGGGCGCGGGGTACCCGGTGCCGGCCGCGGGTGCGTAGCCGCCGGTGGCCGGTCCGTAGCTCGGCGGGCCGGGGTTGGACGGCGGGCCGTACCCGCCGGGCCCGGGGTTGGACGGCGGGCCGTAGCCGGCCGGGCCGGGGTGCGAGGGCGGTCCGTAGCCACCGGGGCCGGGGTTGGAGAACCCGACGGTCTGCGGCTGGAACGGCAGCGGGGTGACCGAGGTCGGCGGGGCGGCGGGGATGACCGCCTCGGCGACGCCGGACTCGCGCAGGGCGGCGCGGGCCGCGGCCGCGAGCTCCCCGCAGGTCGCGTAGCGCTCGTCGGGGTCCTTGGCCAGACCCTTGAGGACCACCTCGTCGAGCTTGCGCGGCAGCCCGGGACGGACCGCCGACGGCGCCTGCGGGTCGTTGTTGAGGTGGGCGTACATCAGCGTGGCCAGGCCGTCGCCGGTGAAGGGACGGCGGCCGGTGAGGCACTCGAAGAGCACGCAGGCCAGCGCGTACACGTCGACCCGCTTGTCGATCGGCTTCTCGAGGAACCGCTCGGGCGCCATGTAGTCGAACGAGCCGAGCGCGGCGCCGGTCTGGGTGAGCGCCGGGCCGGCGGCGTCGGAGGTGGACCGGGCGATGCCGAAGTCGACGAGGTACACGAACTCGTCGTCGCCGGAGCCGGTGACCAGCACGTTCGAGGGCTTCACGTCCCGGTGGACCAGGCCGTCGGCGTGCGCGGAGTCCAGGGCGCGGGCGGTCTGGCTGACGATGGACACCGCGCGGGCGGGGTCCATCGGGCCCTCCTCGGCCAGGACGGCGGCGACGTCGCGGCCGGGCACCAGGCGCATGTCGAGGAACAGGCGGCCCTCGATCTCGCCGTAGCGGTGGATCGGGACGATGTGCGGCTCGTTCAACCGCGCGGCCAGGTGCGCCTCGCGGCGGAAGCGCTCCCGGTAGCCGGTGTCGGCCGCCAGCGCCTCCGAGAGCACCTTGAGCGCGACGATGCGGTCGTGCTCGGTGTCGAAGGCGCGGTAGACCTCACCCATCCCGCCCCGGCCGAGCATGGCCTCGATGCGGTACGGGCCGAACTGTTCCAACTCCACGTGCTGACGTCCCCTCCGTGTGCCACCGCTCGGCCGGCCGTCCGAGCCGGCGCCGGGTAGCGGTCGTCGGCGGAGTGTAGGGACGCGGTCGGACGCCGACCAGCGACCCGGCCGCAGGAATGTGCGCAGCCTCCTCCGTCCGGGCCTCCGGCGTGAGGCCCCCGGGACGGTTCGTGACGCACCTGTGACAACTCGCGCGCGCGAACCGGTAGGCGCGGCCCCGCCGCCTGGCTACCTTGCTGTCCGCTCCGGGGCCGCCCGCCCCGGCAACCCGAGACGAGAGAAGCACCATGAGCCAACCCCCAGGTCAGTACGGCGGCCAGTACGGCGCGCCCGGTCAGTACGGCCAGCCCGGTCAGTACGGGCAGCCCGGCCCCGGCCAGTACGGCCAGCCGGGTGGCTACGGCCAGCCGGGCGGCTACGGCCCGCCCGGTGGCGGCCCGGGCTTCGGCGGCCCGGGCTACGGGCCCGGCGGCTACGGCCAGCCGCCGCAGAAGAAGAGCGTCCTGCCGTGGGTGATCACCGCCGCCGTGGTGGTGCTCGCCGGCGTCGGCGTGCTGCTGTTCTTCCTGCTCGGGGACGACGACGACTCGAACACCGCCTCGAGCACGTCCACGCCGCCGAGCACCTCGTCGTCGGTCTCGGCCGAGGGCATGGGCATGGGGTCGGAGCAGATGGGCGAGGACGAGGACCCGCCGACCATGGACCTGCCCACGGGCGCCGAGGTGCCCATGGAGGAGATGGACCCCCCGACCGGCGGCGGCAGCGGTGAGGAGACCATCACCGGCTCGGTCGACCTGGCCGCCCAGTGGCTGGTCGCCGTCGCGCAGGCCGACACGGCCACCGCGTGGGCGCTGACCGACCCGTCGCTGCAGCAGGCCGCCGCCGAGGGCGCGGCCAGCGCCGGCGTCACCCCGGAGGAGTACCTGGTCGGCTACATCTACGCCAACGTCTTCGAGGGCGAGGCGCCGGCCGACGCCTCGTTCGTGACGGTGGAGTACGACTCGGAGAGCGGCACCGACGTCGTCGTCGTCGAGGTCGTCCTCGAGAGCGGCAGCTCGGTGAACGTCGCGATGTTCGTCAACGAGGCGCTGCTGGTGCAGGACTTCGGCACCCTCTGACCGCAGCGCGTCCCGACGGCCGGTCCCCGCACCCGCGGGGGCCGGCCGTCGGCCGTCCCGGCCCCGGTCTGCGACGATGCCGCCGGCCCGGTGGACGGGCCGGGGAGGCGGTGCGCAGGTGTTCGTGGTGACCCGGCTGCGGGTGCCCGACGGCGACGGCCCGGCTCTCGCCCGGGACGCCGCCGCGCTGCTGGCGGCGCTGGCCGCACGGCCCGGTTTCCGCGACGGGCACGTCGGCGAGGCCGCCGAGGAGCCGGGCCTGTGGGCCCTGGTGACGGTGTGGGACGGCGTCGGCGCCTACCGGCGGGCGCTCTCGGCCGCGGAGGTCAAGATCGCCGGCGCGCCGGTGTGGGTGTACGCGGTGGACGAGCCGGGGGTGTTCCTCCCGGCACCCTGACCGGTCCCGGGCCGGCCGCCGGGGCGCGACTACCGTGGACGGGTCAACCGCCGACCGCCAGCCGGATGGAGCCTGAGAGCCCGTGGCCGAGAGCCCGACCAAGCACGACCCCGCCCGCCTCGACAAGGTGGTCAACCTCTGCAAGCGCCGGGGGTTCGTCTTCCCCTCCGGCGAGATCTACGGCGGCACCCGCTCCGCCTGGGACTACGGGCCCCTGGGCGTCGAGCTCAAGGAGAACATCAAGAAGCAGTGGTGGCGGACCGTCGTCCAGAGCCGTGACGACATCGTCGGCCTGGACTCCTCGGTGATCCTGCCGCGCCAGACCTGGGTGGCCTCCGGTCACGTCGGCGTCTTCACCGACCCGCTGACCGAGTGCCAGAGCTGCCACAAGCGCTTCCGGGCCGACCACCTCGAGGAGGACTTCGAGGCGCGCAAGGGCCGGGCGCCGGAGAACGGCCTGGCCGACATCACCTGCCCGAACTGCGGCACGAAGGGCGCGTGGACCGAGCCGCGCGACTTCAACATGATGCTGAAGACCTACCTCGGCCCGGTCGAGGACGAGTCGGGGCTGCACTACCTGCGCCCGGAGACCGCCCAGGGCATCTTCGTCAACTTCGCCAACGTCATGGGCGCCGCGCGGAAGAAGCCGCCGTTCGGCATCGGCCAGATCGGCAAGTCCTTCCGCAACGAGATCACCCCGGGCAACTTCATCTTCCGCACCCGCGAGTTCGAGCAGATGGAGATGGAGTTCTTCGTCGAGCCGGGCAGCGACGAGACCTGGCACCAGTACTGGATCGACGAGCGGACCCGCTGGTACACCGACCTCGGCATCTCCCCGGACAACCTGCGGCACTTCGAGCACCCGAAGGAGAAGCTGTCGCACTACTCGAAGCGCACCGTCGACATCGAGTACCGCTTCGGCTTCCAGGGCTCGGAGTGGGGGGAGCTCGAGGGCATCGCCAACCGCACGGACTTCGACCTGTCCACGCACACCCAGCACTCGGGCACCGACCTGTCCTACTTCGACCAGGCCACGAACACCCGCTGGACGCCGTACGTGATCGAGCCGGCAGCCGGCCTCACCCGGTCGCTCATGGCGTTCCTCGTCGAGGCCTACACCGAGGACGAGGCGCCCAACGCCAAGGGCGGCGTGGACACCCGCACGGTGCTGCGGCTGGACCCGCGGCTGGCCCCGGTCAAGGCCGCGGTCCTGCCGCTGTCGCGCAACGCCGACCTGTCGCCCAAGGCCCGCGACCTGGCCGCCGCGCTGCGGCGGAACTGGAACGTGGACTTCGACGACGCCGGCGCCATCGGCCGCCGCTACCGCCGCCAGGACGAGGTCGGGACGCCGTTCTGCCTCACCGTCGACTTCGACACCCTCGAGGACCAGGCGGTGACCGTCCGCGAGCGCGACTCGATGAGCCAGGAGCGCATCGGGCTGGACCAGGTGGAGTCCTACCTGGCCGCCCGCCTCCCCGGCTGCTGAGTGGTCCGCCGGCCGCCACCGCGGCCGGGTGCCGTACCCGGCGGGCGTGGGGCTCCACCGCCGCGCCCGCCGGGGACCTCCCGGGTCCGCCACCGGTCACGGCCCTACATGCTCCGTCGCGGGTCCAGGGCGCGGCCGGCGTCCTTGGCCATCGCGTCCTGCTCGAAGGCGGCGACCAGCTCGCCGTCCTCGGTGAACACCGAGCCGCGGCCGTAGACCCGGCCGGTCGCCGCCTTCGTCGCCTCCTGGGTGACCAGCAGCGGCCGGCTGACGTCGAAGCGCTCCAGGAAGTGCACGGTGTGCCCGATGACGCCGGTGTTCAGCGTGACGTGCGCCTGCGAGTAGTCGACCGTGTCGGCGTGCGGCCGGATGGCCAGGCCGATCAGGTACCCGCAGGTCGCCCACACCAGCACGGCCTGGTTCGCGGCCACCGACTCCAGCGGCCGTTCGAAGCGGTGCCACGCGGCCTCCACCGGCACGTCGCCGGCCATCGGCTCGCCCGGCACCCGGCGCAGCTCCGCGCCGGGGAAGGCCTGCGGCGCCGGGTCGGGGGCCAGCTCGCCGAACGACGGGACGTCGGGCATGGCCGGCCCGTGCCGCATGAGGTCGGGGTCGACGACGTTGAGCAGCACCGTCGCCCGGGTCAGCAGCCTGCCGTCCTGCCGCGCCGTCACCGTGTCGCTGGCCCAGGTGCGACCGGCCTGCAGCGACTCCACCTCGACCTCGATGGGGGAGAGGTAGGAGCCGGCGCGGGCGAACACCGCGTGCACCGACCGGACGTCCTTGCCGCCGGCGTGCCGGTCCGAGGCCATGAGCACCTGGCCGAGCAGCTGCCCGCTGAAGACGACGTCGCGGCCCTCGGCGGACTCGGCGGGCTGGAAGACGTGGTAGCGGCGCTCGGCGACCTCGGTCAGCCGGAGCAGGTCGGGCAGGTCGGACACGCGTCGTCTCCTCGTCGAGTCGGGTGCGGTGGCGCGCATGCTGCCAGCGGCTGCCCGGGGTGACCCACGTCGCCGCCTACGCTGGGAGCCGTGACCAGCACCCTCGAGCCGGCGACGGCGGTCGCGCCGCTGCGGCTCGGGCCGCTGACCGTCGACCCGGCCGTCGTCCTCGCGCCGATGGCGGGCATCACCAACCCGGCGTTCCGGACGCTGTGCCGGGAGTTCGGCGCCGGCCTCTACGTCTGCGAGATGATCACGACGCGGGCGCTGGTCGAGCGGAACGCCAAGACCCTGCAGATGGTGCGGGCCACGCCCGAGGAGGCCGCCGCCGGCTTCTCCGTGCAGCTGTACGGCGTCGACCCCGCGACCGTCGGCCGCGCCGTCGAGATGCTGGTCGACGAGGAGGTCGCCGGCACCCGCCCGGCGCACATCGACCTGAACTTCGGCTGCCCGGTGCCCAAGGTGACCCGCAAGGGAGGCGGCTCCGCGCTGCCCTGGCGACGCCGGCTGCTGGCCGACATCGTGCGGTCGGCGGTGCGGGCGGCCCGCGACGTCCCGGTGACGATCAAGACCCGCATCGGCATCGACGCCGAGCACGTCACCTACCTCGACGCCGGCCGCATCGCGCAGGACGAGGGCGCCGCGGCCGTCACGCTGCACGGCCGCACCGCCGACCAGCTGTACAGCGGCACCGCCGACTGGGCGCCGATCGCCCGGCTGGTCGAGGCCGTCGACATCCCGGTGCTGGGCAACGGCGACGTGTGGGAGGCCGACGACGCGCTGCGGCTGGTCGCCGAGACCGGTTGCGCGGGCGTCGTCATCGGCCGGGGCTGCCTGGGCCGCCCGTGGCTGTTCGGCGACCTCGCCGCGGCCTTCGCCGGCCGGGCCGAGCGCGCGCTGCCGACCCTGCGGGAGGTCGCCGCGGTCATGCAGCGGCACGCCGAGCTGCTGTCGGCCGAGCAGGGCGAGCTGCACGGCTGCACCGACTTCCGCAAGCACGTCGCCTGGTACCTCAAGGGCTTCTCGGTCGGCTCCGACGTCCGCCGCGCGCTGGCGATGGTCAGCTCGCTCGACGAGCTGGCCGGGCTGCTGGCGCGGATCCCCGACCAGCCCTACCCGGCCGCCGTGCTCGGCGGGCCGCGCGGGCGCACGAGCTCCCCCCGGCCGGTCGCCCTGCCCGAGGGCTGGCTCGACGACCGCGACGACCCGCGCCCGCCGGCGGGCGCCGAGCTGCTGGTGGGTGGCGGATGAGCACCGCGTCCGAGGGGCCGTTCCTCTACGACGAGGGGCCGGAGGACCTCCACACCGGCACGCCGCGCAACCGCAACGGCCTGCTGCTGGCGATCATGCTGGGCACCGTCGTGCTCGGCGTGGTGATGGTCCTCCTCATCCCGGTGGTCAAGGGGACGGCGGAGGAGCAGTCGACCGGCGCGGTGAACGCCTTCTACGCGGCGCTGGCCGACGGCGACCTCGACTCGGCCGGGCAGCTGCTCTGCCAGGCCGAGCGGCAGCGGCTGGCCGACACCGACCCCGCGGAGGAGTACGTCCGCGGCACCGGCCCCGAGGTCACCGGGACCGCGGAGGGCGAGGTCGACGGCGACACCGTGCAGCGGGTCACCGTGCGCTGGGACGACGGGGCGACCGCCACGCTGACCGTGGTCAACGAGGACGGGCCGCACGTCTGCGGCATCGAGTAGCCGCCGGGCAGCCGCCGGGAGCCGTGGCGTAGCGCGGTCGGGCGACGCGCCGCACGGATGGCGCGGGGATGCCTTCTCAGACCGGTCCCGTGCTGCCACCATGGCGCCGCCCTCGGGACGGATCGTGTCCCTGGGCTCGCTCGAGAGGAAGACCGTTGTCCCAGCCGCCGTTCCCCCCTCAGCCTCCTGCGCCGGGTGGGGGCAGTCAGCCGCCCGCCGCCCCGACCCAGATCGGGTTCCCCGGACAGGTGCAGCTGGCGCCCCAGCCGCAGTACGCCCCGACGCCGCAGCAGGCGCAGAGCCTCCAGGGCGGTCCGCTCGCCACCGGCTTCCCGAACTACCGGTCGCCGCAGCCCTCGCCGCCGTGGATGACCGGGAAGATCGTCGGGGCGGTCGTCGTCGTCCTGACCATCGCCTTCGCGGTGATCGGCTTCCTCATCGTCTCCGGCCGCGGGGCCAACAGCCCCGAGGGCGCCGTCGAGCAGTTCGTGCAGCAGGTCTCCGAGCGCGACGCCGAGGGCGTCTACGACCTGCTCTGCGAGCCGGCCCAGCGCGAGACCTCGGAGTCGGAGCTGCGGGAGGCCCTGCAGTTCGCGCCCCCCGGCGAGGTCGGGGTCGAGATCAACGAGGTCACCGACAGCACCCTGGGCGAGCTCAGCGGCCAGAACGTCAACGCCACGCTGACCTTCCAGGGGCAGTCGCAGGAGGCCAACTTCTTCGTCATCGAGGACAAGGGCTGGCGGATCTGCGGCGGCGACGGCGCCGGCTTCGCCATCTGACCCGTCCCACCCCGCACGACCCCGCAGCGCCGCGCGACGCCCCCACGTCGCGCGGCGCTGCGTCGTCCCGGCCCATGCGCCATGATCGACTCCCTCCCCGCCCCGGGCGACGCTGCCCGGGGCACCCACGGGGCACGGAAGGCGGAGGTGGCGGCCGGTGTCGACGACGGGGACCCAGCAGAAGTGGGTCTACGACTTCAGCGAGGGCAGCAAGGAGCAGAAGGACCTGCTCGGCGGCAAGGGCGCCAACCTGGCCGAGATGACCAACCTCGGGCTGCCGGTCCCGCCGGGCTTCACGATCACCACCGACGCCTGCCGGTACTACCTCGAGCACGGCAGCACCCCGCCCGACCTCGCCGCCCAGGTCTCCGAGCACCTGGCCGCGCTGGAGAAGGCGATGGGCAAGACGCTGGGCGACCCGGCCGACCCGCTGCTGGTCTCGGTGCGCTCGGGGGCGGCGGCCTCGATGCCCGGGATGATGGAGACCGTCCTCAACGTCGGGCTCAACGACGAGTCGGTGCGGGGGCTGGCCGCGCAGTCGGGCAGCGAGCGCTTCGCCTGGGACTCCTACCGCCGGCTGATCCAGATGTTCGGCAAGACCGTGCAGGGCATCGAGGGCGAGCTGTTCGACGAGGCCCTCGACGCGGTCAAGGCCGACCAGGGCACCGACCTGGACCTCGACCTGGACGCCGAGCACCTGCGCGAGGTCGTCGACCGGTTCAAGGCGATCGTCCGCGCGCACACCGGCCGCGACTTCCCGCAGGACCCCCGCGAGCAGATGGACCTGGCGATCAACGCCGTGTTCGACTCGTGGAACTCCGACCGGGCGATCCTCTACCGCCGCCGCGAGCGCATCCCCGGCGACGCCGGCACCGCGGTCAACGTGTGCTCCATGGTGTTCGGCAACCTCGGCATGGACTCCGGCACCGGCGTCGCCTTCACCCGCGACCCCGGCAGCGGGGAGCAGGGGGTCTACGGCGACTACCTGCAGAACGCGCAGGGTGAGGACGTCGTCGCCGGCATCCGCAACACGGTTCCGCTGGTCGACCTCGCCGACATCGACCGGGGCGCCTACGACGAGCTGATGGGCATCATGGCCCGGCTCGAGTCGCACTACCGCGACCTGTGCGACATCGAGTTCACCGTCGAGCGCAACAAGCTCTGGATGCTGCAGACCCGCGTGGGCAAGCGCACCGCCGGGGCGGCCTTCCGGATCGCCACCCAGCTGGTCGACGAGGGCCTCATCGACCTGGACGAGGCCGTCCGCCGGGTCACCGGCGACCAGCTGGCCCAGCTCATGTTCCCGCGGTTCGTCTCCGGCGGGGACGCCACCCGCCTCACCCAGGGCATGAACGCCTCGCCCGGCGCGGCGGTCGGCAAGGCGGTGTTCTCGTCGGAGACCGCCGTCGCCTGGGCGCAGCGCGGGGAGGACGTCGTCCTGGTCCGGCGGGAGACCAACCCCGACGACCTGGCCGGGATGATCGCCGCGCAGGGCGTGCTCACCAGCCGGGGCGGCAAGACCTCGCACGCGGCGGTGGTGGCCCGCGGCATGGGCAAGACGTGCGTGTGCGGCGCGGAGGAGCTGCAGGTCGACACCAAGGCCAAGCGCTTCACCGCGCCCGACGGCACCGTGGTCGGCGAGGGCGACGTCATCAGCATCGACGGGTCGACCGGCGCGGTGTGGCTGGGGGAGGTGCCGGTCGAGCCCTCGTCGGTGGTCCGCTACTTCGAGGGCGAGCTGGACCCCGAGGCGGAGGACGCCGACGACCTGGTGCGCAGCGTCCACCGGCTGCTCACCCACGCCGACGCCGTCCGCCGGCTCGAGGTCCGCACCAACGCCGACACCCCCGAGGACTCCTCGCGTGCCCGCCGCTTCGGCGCCCGGGGCATCGGGCTGTGCCGCACCGAGCACATGTTCCTCGGTGACCGGCGGCGGCTGGTCGAGCAGTTGATCCTGGCCGAGGGCGACGACGACCGGCAGGCCGCGCTCGACGCGCTGGAGCCGCTGCAGAAGCAGGACTTCGTCGAGATCCTCGAGGCGATGGACGGGCTGCCGGTGACCGTCCGGCTGCTCGACCCGCCGCTGCACGAGTTCCTGCCCGACCTCACCGAGCTGTCGGTGCGCGTCGCCGTCGCCGAGGCCGAGGGCCACCACGACGAGGGCCAGCTCCGGCTGCTCGCGGCCGTGCGCCGGATGCACGAGGAGAACCCGATGCTGGGCCTGCGCGGCGTCCGGCTGGGCCTGGTCGTGCCCGGCCTGTTCGCCATGCAGGTCCGGGCGATCGTCGAGGCCGCCTGCGAGCGGAAGGCGCAGGGCGGGGACCCGCGGCCGGAGATCATGATCCCGCTGGTCGGTGCGGTGCAGGAGCTGGAGGCGATCCGCGAGGAGTCCGAGCGGGTCATCGAGGCGGTGTGCGAGGAGCACGGCGTCGACGTCCGGCCGCTCATCGGCACGATGATCGAGGTGCCGCGGGCGGCGCTGACGGCCGACGAGATCGCCGGCTCGGCGGAGTTCTTCTCCTTCGGCACCAACGACCTCACGCAGATGACGTGGGGCTTCTCCCGGGACGACGTCGAGGCGGCGTTCTTCCACGCCTACCTGGACAAGGGGATCTTCGGCGTCTCGCCGTTCGAGTCGCTGGACCGGCCGGGCGTCGGCCGCCTCGTGGAGCTGGGCGTGGAGCGCGGCCGGGCCGCCCGGCCGGACCTGAAGCTGGGCGTCTGCGGCGAGCACGGCGGCGACCCCGACTCGGTGCACTTCTTCCACGCGGTGGGGCTGGACTACGTGTCCTGCTCGCCGTTCCGGGTGCCGGTGGCGCGGCTGGAGGCGGGCCGGGCGGCCCTGGGCGCGGAGCCCGCCGGCGGCTGAGGGAGGACCCCGAGGCCCCCCGCGACTCGCGAGCTCGCCGCGGGCCCCTGCCTCGGGGCCGGCCGTGGGTGGGGCGTGGTACCCATGACCCGTGGGGGTGCGGATGGGGAGCCTGGTGGCCCGGCTGGTCGGCGCCGCCGTCCTGGCCGCGCTGCTGCTGGTCGCCTCGACCGCCACCGCCATCTGGTGGACGGCGCGGCAGGACTCGCGGCCGGCGTCCGACGCGATCGTGGTGCTGGGCTCGGCGCAGTACAACGGGGTCCCGTCGTCGATCTTCGAGGCCCGGCTGGAGCACGCCCTGAAGCTGTACGCCGACGGGGTGGCGCCGGTGATCGTCACCGTCGGCGGCAAGGCCGCCGGCGACCAGTTCACCGAGGCCGAGGCCGGGCAGCAGTACCTGGCGGAGTCCGGCGGCGTGCCCGCCGACGCGCTGCTCGCCGTCGAGGAGGGCGTGGACACCCTGGAGAGCATGCGGGCGGTCGGGCGGGCCTTCGCCGAGCGGGGCTGGGACACGGCGGTCCTGGTCACCGACCCGTGGCACGCCATGCGGGCCGAGCGGATGGCCGAGGACGCCGGCATCCAGGCCGAGAGCTCGCCGACCCGGCAGGGCCCGGCGGTGCAGACCCGGACCACGCAGTTCCGCTACATCATGCGGGAGACCGCCGCCTACCTCCTGTACCGGGTGACCGGCGAGAGCGTGGCCGGCGCCCCGGGGATCGGCTGAGGAGGGCGCGTGCTGGAACTGGGCAGGGCGGGCTCCGCGGGTGTCGAGAAGGGCGTGCTGCCGGTGCTGCGCGACGGCGCGGTCGTCGCGCAGCTGCGGGCGGCGAACTGGAGGGAGGCGGCCACGGCCGTCGTCGGCGGGCGCGAGTGGGTCTTCGCGAAGCAGAAGCGGGAGCTGACCGGCCGCTGGTCGGCCGACCCCGAGGGCACGGCGCGGCTGCGGGCCTCCCAGACCTCGATGTGGAAGGGCACCTGGGAGGCCGACCTGGAGGGGACGCCGGTCTCGGTGGCCGCCCTGTCGGCGTGGAAGAGGACCCACCGGTACACCAGCGGCGGCCGGACCGTCGGCGAGAGCGGGTCGACGGGGGGCTGGTCGCCGCGGCCGACGCTGCGCTGCGACGACGCCGTGCCCGTGGACCACCAGGTCTTCCTGCTGTGGCTGGAGCTGGTCCTCGACCGGCGCAACCAGTCGGCCGCGACCGGGGCGATCGTCGCCGGTGGTGCCGCGGCGGCGGGCAGCTGATGGCCGGCCGAGGGCGGATCCGGGCCGCCGACATCGCCGCGGTCCGCGAGCGCAGCCGCATCGACGAGGTCGTCGGCGAGCACCTGCAGCTGAAGCGGGCCGGTGGCGGCAGCCTCAAGGGGCTGTGCCCGTTCCACGACGAGAAGTCCCCGTCGTTCCACGTCACCCCCTCGCGCGGGCTCTACCACTGCTTCGGCTGCGGGGAAGGGGGTGACGTCATCTCCTTCATCCAGAAGGTCGACCACCTCAGCTTCTCCGAGGCGGTCGAGCTGCTGGCCGGCCGGTCCGGCGTCCAGCTGCACTACGAGGACGACGGCGGGCGACCGACCGGCGCCCCGGACCGGCGCGACGTCGGCCAGCGGGCCCGGCTGGTCGCGGCCAACACCGCCGCCGCCGAGTTCTACGCCGAACAGCTGCGCACCCCCGACGCCGCGCCGGCCCGGCAGTTCCTCGCCGACCGCGGTTTCGACCGGCAGGTCGCCCTCGACTTCGGCTGCGGCTTCGCCCCCGGCGGCTGGGACGCGCTGACCCGCCACCTGCGGGCCAAGGGCTTCACCCAGGAGGAGCTGGTCACCGCGGGCCTGGCCAAGGAGTCCAGCCGCGGCACGCTCATCGACCGCTTCCACCGGCGGCTGGTCTGGCCGATCCGCGACATCACCGGCGACGTGATCGGCTTCGGCGCCCGCAAGCTGATGGACGACGACCCGGGCCCGAAGTACCTCAACACCCCCGAGACCCCGCTCTACAAGAAGAGCACCGTGCTCTACGGCCTCGAGCGGGCCAAGCGCGACATCGCCCGGCGGCACCAGGCCGTCGTCGTCGAGGGCTACACCGACGTGATGGCCTGCCACCTGGCCGGGGTGACGACGGCGGTCGCCTCCTGCGGCACCGCGTTCGGACCCGAGCACATCAGCGTGCTGCGCCGACTGCTGATGGACCAGGACGAGTTCCGCGGCGAGGTCGTCTACACCTTCGACGGCGACGCCGCCGGCCAGGCCGCGGCGATGAAGACGTTCAAGGAGGACCAGCGGTTCGTGGCGCAGACGTTCGTCGCGGTCGAGCCCGACGGCCGCGACCCGTGCGAGCTGCGGCAGGCCCACGGCGACGCCGCCGTCCGCGACCTCGTCGCCCGGCGCACCCCGCTGATCGAGTTCGTGCTGCGCACGCTGCTCGCGGAGTACGACCTGGAGACCGTGGAGGGCCGGGTCGCCGCGCTCGACCGGACGGCGCCGCTGCTGGCCCAGGTCAAGGACCACGCGCTGCGCCCGGCCTACGCCCGGCGGCTGGCGGCGCTGATCGGCGACACCGACGAGGCCGAGGTGCTCGAGCGGATCCGCCGGATCCAGGGCGGCGGGGACGCACCGCAGCGCGGCCGGCCGCGGGCGCCCAAGCGCACCCCGGACGACGCCGCGCTCGAGGTGGAGCGCGAGGCCGTCAAGGCGGCCCTGCAGGTGCCCGAGCTGGCCGGCCCGTCGTTCGACGCCATCCCGCCGGAGGCCTACACCGACCCCGATTACGCGGCGGTGGCCGCCGCCGTCACCGGCGCCGGGGGAGCGGCGGGCGCGCAGGTGTCCGGCCCGGCCTGGCTCGACGAGGTGGCCGGGCACTGCGCCCGGGAGACGGCCCGCGCCCAGCTGACCGCGCTGGCCGTGGAGCCGCTGCGGTCGGTCGGCGAGGCCGACGCCGGTTACGTGCTCGCCGTGCTCGCCCGCCTGCAGGAGATGGCGACCGTCCGCCAGGTGGCCGCGCTCAAGGGCAGGCTGCAGCGGATGAACCCGGTCGAGCAGGCCGACGAGTACACGAAGGTCTTCGGGCAGCTGCTCGCGCTGGAGCAGCAGGCCCGGTCGCTGCGGGAGCGGGCGATGGGCGGGCTCACCCCGTGAGCCCGGCCGACCGGATGCGCCGCCGGTTCACCCGGCCGCCGGAGCTGGTGCGCGCCGTCGTCCTCGCCTCGCCCGACCCCGAGGAGCGGGTGCTCGCCTGGGGCGCGCTCGTGCGCGGGGAGGGCTGGCTGGCCGCCACGTCGCGCGGGCTGCGGCGGGTGCCGGCGGGTCTGGCGCTCGACGCGGCCGGGGAGGTCGGCGTGCTGCCCTGGCACGAGGTCGGCTCGGCCCGCTGGGCGGCGACGGCCGACGGCGGCGGGACCTTCACCGTGGTCCCGCTGGCGGAGGTCGAGCCCGGCGTCCAGGCACGGCAGCCGGCGACGCGCCACGTGCTCGCCGACGCCGGCGACCTGCCCGCGGTGGTGCGCAAGCGGGTCGACCAGACCGTCGTCGACAGCCGCCGCTCGCCGCTGCCCAGCGGCGGGACGGTGCTGCTCGTGGCGCGCCGCGTCCCCGGCCAGGCCGCGCGGGAGTGGACCGTCGTCTTCGACGACGATGCCGACCGGGACGACCCCACCTCGCGCGAGGTCGCACGGCAGAAGCTGGCCGACGCGCTCGCGGCCGAGCGGCCGGACTGAGTCAGCTCGGTGCTTCGCTCCCCATGCGGGCCTTCACCGAGTTGACGACCGAGTCCGCGTGCGCCTGCGCCATGCCCGCGACCTCCTGCAGGCGCGGGTCCTCCTTGGCCTGCGACCAGGCGCGACGGATCTGCTCGTAGCGCTCGCGTCCGGCGCGGGCGCCGAGGACGTAGCCGGCACCGAGGCCGACGAGGAAGGGCAGCTTCGCCACGGGGACCTCCGGGGGCTCGGGAACTGGCGATCACCGTACGCCGGGGGAGGGCCGGCGCGGAGGGGTGCCTCCGCGGGACGACGAACCCGGTGAGGTACTCTCATCGGGCGCGCGGGTCGCACCCGCCCATCCCCCGTAGCTCAATTGGCAGAGCATGCGACTGTTAATCGCAGGGTTATTGGTTCGAGTCCAATCGGGGGAGCACCTGCGCAGGCGGGACGCCTGGACGCCCGTCCGCCACGGAGGGCCGGCGTGCGGCCTCCCGTGGGCGAGGAGGGGCCGGCGTGGACGGCGGGACACTGCTCGCGGCCGCGATGGCGACGGCCTCCGGGCTCCCGGCGGTGACGCACGAGCACCCCTTCGGCCCCGAGTGGGACGTGTTCAAGGTCGCCGGCAAGGTGTTCCTGCTCGCGACCGAGGTGCCCGGCGAGCCGGTGGTGACCCTGAAGTGCGAACCCCAGCACAGCCGGGCGCTGCAGCAGCGGTACGCGGAGATCGTCCCGGGCTACCACATGGACAAGCGGCACTGGCTCACCGTCCGCGCTGGTGAGGCGGTGACGCGGGAGCTCGTCGACGACCTGGTGCGCAACTCCTACGAGCTGGTGGTGGAGGGGCTGCCCAGGAGCAGGCGGCCGACCGTCGCGGGGCAGCTCCCCGGCGAGCCGGGAGCCGCCTGAGCCGGCGGCCTGGGCGGCTCGTCCGCGCACCGCCGTCCCGCCCGCCACCCCGCCCGGCGGCGAGGAGGCCCGGGGTCAGGACTTCTTGCCGCTCTTCTTCCCGCCCTTCTTGCCCAGCTCGCTCTGGGCGGCCGAGCTCTTGCGCGGGTTCTTCTTCCCCTCCTCGTCCGCCTTGGCGTTCGCCTTCTTCGCGGTGTCGCTGCCCTTGCCCTTCTTCTCGGCCATGCCGACCTCCTCGTCCGGGTCGCCGTCCGGGGCCGGACGGTCGGGCGCTGCCCCTACCCGGGGCGGACCAGCCAGAACACCGCCGGGCGGGCGACGTTGCGCGCCACCTGTCGGCGCATCGTGTCGATGGTCGGAGGCTGCGGGCACGGGCGGGTCGCCGGACGGACGTCTCCGCGGGAGATGTCGAGATCCCGGGACCGGCTCCGTCCCAGGGATGTCCGCGGCCAGGATGGGCCGCACACACCGAGGAGAAGACGATGGCCAAGTACCTGCTGCTCAAGCACTACCGCGGCGCGCCGGCGGCGGTGAACGACGTCCCGATGGACCGGTGGACGCCGGAGGAGGTGACCGCGCACATCCGGTACATGAACGGCTTCGCCGACAAGCTGAGAGAGACCGGGGAGTTCGTCGACGGGCAGGCGCTGGCTCCCGACGGCCTGTGGGTGCGCTCCGACGGCGAGGGCCGGCCGCCGGTCACCGACGGGCCGTTCGCCGAGACGAAGGACCTGATCGCCGGCTGGATGATCATCGACGTCGACAGCCGGGAGCGGGCCGTCGAGCTGGCCGGCGAGCTCTCGGCGGCCCCGGGGGCGAACGGGCAGCCGATCCACGAGTGGCTCGAGGTCCGGCCGCTCTACGGCGAGCCGCCCCTGATCACGGAGTGACCGTGCCGCTCGACGAGGAAGTGCTGCGCAGCCTCGTCCCGGGCGTCATCGGTGTCCTCGGCCGCCGCGGAGCCGACTTCGCGGCGGCCGAGGACGCCGTCCAGGAGGCCCTCGTCGAGGCCCTGCGCGTGTGGCCGGACGACCCGCCGCGCGACCCCCGGGGCTGGCTGGTCACCGTCGCCTGGCGCAAGCACCTCGACGCCGTCCGCGCCGACGCCGCCCGGCGCCGCCGCGAGGAGCGGGTCGAGGAGGAGCCGCCGCCGGGCCCGGCCCCGGTCGTCGACGACACGCTCGAGCTCTACGCCCTGTGCGCGCACCCGTCGCTGACCCCGGCCTCGGCGGTCGCGCTCACCCTGCGCGCGGTCGGCGGCCTCACCACGAAGCAGATCGCGCAGGCCTACCTCGTCCCGGAGGCGACGATGGCCCAGCGCATCAGCCGGGCCAAGCGCACCGTCTCCGGCGTCCGGTTCGACCGGCCGGGCGACCTCGGCACGGTGCTGCGCGTGCTCTACCTCGTCTTCAACGAGGGCTACTCCGGCGACGTCGACCTCGCCGCGGAGGCCATCCGGCTCACCCGACGGCTGGCCGCGCTGACCCCGGACGAGGAGGTCGCCGGCCTGCTCGCGCTCATGCTGCTGCACTCCGCCCGGCGGCCGGCCCGGACCCGGCCGGACGGCAGCCTCGTCCCCCTCGCGGAGCAGGACCGCAGCCGCTGGGACACCGCGCTGATCGCCGAGGGGGTCACGGTGCTGCAGGCCGCGCTGGCCCGCGACCGGCTGGGGGAGTACCAGGCCCAGGCCGCGATCGCCGCGCTGCACGCCGACGCCCGCACCGCCGCCGAGACCGACTGGGTGCAGATCGTCGAGTGGTACGACGAGCTCGTGCGGCTCACCGGCAGCCCGGTCGCCCGGCTCAACCGGGCGGTCGCGGTGGGGGAGGCCGACGGCCCGCGGGCCGGCCTGGCCGCGCTCGCCGGACTCGACCCGGCACTGCCCCGCCTGACCGCCGTCCGGGCGTACCTGGTGGAGCGGGACGGCGACCCGGCGACGGCGGCGCGGCTCTACGCCGAGGCGGCGCGGGCGGCGACGGACCTGGCCGAGCGGGACCACCTCACCCGGCAGGCCGCGCGGCTCAACGCGGGCCTGCGCGGCTGAGGGCACCCGCCGAGCCGCACCCACCCCCTCGGGGTGAGTGCGCTCAACAGAGTGGCGTGCCGGCCCGATGTCCTGGGCATGTGGTCGCAGAAACCCTCGCGCCGCCCCGACCGGAGGACCTCCCGCTGGGGCTGGTGGTGGCGCGGCGGTGACGCCGTCGGATACGGCCGGCTGATCTGGCTGGGGTCCGTGCTGACGCCGCTGTCGGCCGTCCTCGTCCTGCAGGTCGAGGAGGTCGACACCCCTCTCCTCGCGACGGTCGCGGCCGCGCACGTGGTGGCGGTCGCGCTCAGCTTCCTGCCGTCCTGGCGGCGCTGGTCGCCGTGGGCCCTGCTGGCCTTCCCGGTGTTCTCCACCGCGTCGGTCGCGCTGGTCGCCACGGCCGTCCCCGGGGTGACCGGCGTCTACGGCGGGTTCTTCGCCCTCTGCTTCGCCTACGCGGGGCTGTTCCTCCCGCCCTACGGCAGCTACGTCCTGCTGGCCCCGGCGATGGTCGCCTACTTCGGCACCCTGCCCGAGGTGGGCGGCACGGCCGTCGTCCGCGCCGTCTTCCTCGCCGGCGCCTGGGTGGTCCTGGGCGAGCTGCTCGGGCTGCTCCGCCGCCGTCACGAGGCCCTGTTCCAGGAGCTGCGGGTGGAGAACGAGACCGACGCGCTCACCGGGCTGGCCAACCGCCGGGGCATGGAGCGCTTCCTCGCCGGCGCCGAGGGTGGCGACATCCTCCTCGTCTTCGACCTCGACAACTTCAAGCAGCTCAACGACGCCCGCGGGCACGCCGAGGGCGACCGCGCGCTGCGGACCTTCGGCCGCCTGCTGGCCGGCGAGCTGCGCACCCGCGACCGCGCCGCCCGCTCCGGCGGTGAGGAGCTGGTCGTGCTGCTGCGCTGCTCCACGGAGAACCGCTGCGGCGTCTCGCTGACCCGGCGGCTGCGTCGCGCGCTGGAGGGCGCCTACCCCGGCCTCACCTTCAGCGCCGGCATCGCCGTGGTCGACCCCGACCGCTCGGTGGACGACGCCCTCGAGGCGGCCGACCGCGCCATGTACGCCGCCAAGGCCGGCGGGCGCGACCAGGTCTGGGCCGCCGACCCCGATCGGTCGGGCGAGCTGCGCCCGGTCGCCGACTTCGGGTTCCGTCGGGCGCCGGTGCCCGTCGCCTGACCGGCCGCTGCCGAGCCGGCCCCCGACGGCGACGACGTCCCCGCCGGGCGGCCGAGCGTGACCGGCAACGACTCGAAGCCGCGCAGGATGATCGTGCTGCGGCGCCGGCCCGCGCCGGCCGGCGCGAGGTCGGGGAAGCGCTCGAACAGCGCGCGCAGCGCGACCTCGCCCTCCATGCGGGCCAGCGCGGCGCCCAGGCAGTAGTGGATGCCGCTGGAGAAGGCGACGTGCTCGCGGGCGTTGGGCCGGGTCACGTCGAAGGCGTGCGGGTCGGGGAAGACGCGCGGGTCGCGGTTCGCCGCGGCGAGCACGAGGAGCACCAGCTCGCCCTCGGTCAGGTGCACCCCGTGCACCGTGGTGTCCCGCTTCACCCGCCGGCCGGTCCGCTGCACCGGTGACTCCAGGCGGAGCATCTCGTCGACGGCGTTGCTCCACAGCGAGGGGTCCTCGGCCAGCAGCCGCCGCTGGTCCGGGTGGGCGAACAGCAGGGCGGCGCCGTTGCCGACGAGGTTGACCGTGGTCTCGAACCCGGCACCGAACACCAGGGCGGCGGTGGCCACCAGCTCCTGCTCGGTGAGCCCGCTGCCGTCGTCGTCGGCGGCCGTGACGAGGGTGGAGAGCAGGTCGTCGCCCGGGTTCTCGCGCAGCCGGCGCAGGTGGCCGCGGAACCAGGCGTCGAGCTCGCCCAGGTTGCGCTCGACGCTGCGGTGGGTGGACCAGGGCAGGCCCATGTCGAGGCTGGGCGTCGCGCCGTCGCCCCAGGCGAGGAACTGCCGGCGCATGGCCACCGGCACCCCGAGCATCTCGGAGATGACCGTGACCGGCAGCAGGCTGGCGTAGCGGCCGACCAGGTCCACCGGCCGGCCGCCGTCGGCGTCGCGCGCGAGGTCGTCGAGGAGCTCGGCGGCGATCTGGGCGGTGCGCTCCCGGAAGTGCGTGACGGCGCGCGCGCTGAACGCGCGGCTGACCAGCCGCCGGTAGCGCGTGTGCTCGGGCGGCTCGACCGCGAGCATCGACGGCGGGTCGATGGGGCCGATGCTCGGCCGGGGGCCGGCCAGCCGCAGCGCCGTCCGCAGCACCGGGGGGAGCCCGTCGGCGCGGTTGCCGCCGATCTGCCCGAAGTCCTCCGAGTTGCGCAGGACGTCGGTGCAGACGTCGTGGTGCACGCTCACCCGCGCGAACGCGCCGCCGGCGAAGGGCGCGTCGGTGCGCAGCCGCTCGTAGTGGTCGTAGGGGTCCTCGCGCACGGCGGGGTCGCTGAGCACCTCGGCGTCCGGGTTGCCCTGGCGGGCCCGCGCGCGGATCGCCATGCGCATCGCCCCGTGCGTCGCAGCCCACCGGACCGCACTGCGCACCACCACGTCGACCACCTTCCCCGCGACCGTGTCGTCCCGTTCCTTCCTACGAGGTCGAGGCGCCGGACGCCATGCGGGACCGCCGACCGGCCGACCGCGCCCGAAACGCGGACGAGGGGCGCCTCGCGGCGCCCCTCGTCGTCGTGCTGTGCCGGTGAGCGGGGGCCGGCCGGGTGGCCGGCCCCCGCGCCCGATCAGGCGTGCAGGTCGAAGCGGTCCAGCTCCATGACCTTGACCCACGCGTCGACGAAGTCCTCCACGAACTTCTCCTTCGCGTCGTCGGCCGAGTAGACCTCGACGATCCCGCGCAGGATGGAGTTCGAGTTGAACACCAGGTCGGCCGCGGTGGCCGTCCGGACGACGTTGCCGTCGGCGTCCAGCCCCTCGTAGACGCCCTCGGTCTCGGTCGCCGTCCGCCAGGAGACGCCCAGGTCCAGCAGGTTGCGGAAGAAGTCCTGCGAGAGGACGCCCACGCGGTCGGTGAAGACGCCGTGCTTCGTGCCGCCGGTGTTGGCGCCCAGCACCCGCAGGCCGCCGACCAGGAGGGTCATCTCCTTGGCCGTCAGCTCCAGCATGTAGGCCTTGTCGACCAGGAGCGTCTCCGGGTTCAGCTTGACGCCGGGCTGGATCCAGTTCCGGAAGCCGTCGGCGCGCGCCTCGAGCCAGCGGAAGTTGTCGACGTCGGTCTGCTCCTGCGAGGCGTCGGTGCGGCCCGGGTGGAAGGGCACGGTCACCTGGACGCCGGCGTCGGCGGCGGCCTTCTCCACGGCCGCACCGCCGGCGAGCACGATGAGGTCGGCCAGCGAGACCTTCTTGCCGGTCTGCTGCTCGAACTCGTCCTTGACCCGCTCCAGCACCGGCAGCACGTCCTGCACGCCCTGGTTGACCGCCCAGTCGATCTGGGGCTGCAGGCGGATGCGCGCGCCGTTGGCGCCACCGCGCTTGTCCGTGCCGCGGTAGGAGGCGGCGGCGGACCAGGCGGTGTGGACCAGCTGCGGGACCGACAGGCCCGAGGCCAGCACGCGCTGCTTGAGGTCGGCGATCTCCGCCTCGCCCACCAGCTCGTGGTCGACGGCCGGCACCGGGTCCTGCCAGATCAGGTCCTCGGCGGGGACGTCCGGCCCGAGGTAGCGGACCTTCGGGCCCATGTCGCGGTGCAGCAGCTTGAACCAGGCCCGCGCGTACTGGTCGGCGAAGTACTCCGGGTCGTCGCGGAAGCGCTCGGAGATCTTGCGCAGCTCCGGGTCCTTGATGAGGGCCAGGTCGGTGGTGGCCATCATCGGCGGGTTCTTCTTGCCCTCGATGTGCGCGTCGGGGACGAGCTCCTGCGCCTCGGGGTTCGTGGGCTGCCACTGCTTGGCGCCGGCCGGGCTCTCGGTGAGCTCCCAGTCGAAGGAGAACAGCGTGTCCCAGTAGGAGTTGTCCCACCTCGTGGGCGTCGGGGTCCAGGCGCCCTCGAGACCGCTGGTGATGGTGTCGGCGCCCTTGCCGGTGCCGTGCTGGCTGATCCAGCCCAGGCCGTTGCCGTGCACCGGGCAGCCCTCGGGCTCGGGCCCGACCAGCTCGGGGTTGCCGGCGCCGTGGGTCTTGCCGAAGGTGTGGCCGCCGGCGATGAGGGCGACGGTCTCCTCGTCGGTCATGCCCATCCGGCCGAAGGTGACGCGGATGTCGTGGGCCGAGGCGACCGGGTCGGCGCTGCCCTTGGGGCCCTCGGGGTTGACGTAGATCAGGCCCATGGTGACCGCGGCGAGGTGGCCCTCGTCGAGGTTCAGCGGCTCGTCGTTGGCGTAGCGCTCGTCGCCGAGCCAGGTGTCCTCCGGACCCCAGAAGACCTCGCTGGGCTGCCAGTTGTCGGCACGGCCGAAGGCGAACCCGAAGGTCTTCAGGCCCATGTCGTCGTGGGCGACGTTGCCGGCGAGCAGCAGCAGGTCGGCCCAGGAGAGCTTGCGGCCGTACTTCTGCTTGACCGGCAGCAGCAGGCGGCGCGCCTTGTCGAGGTTGGCGTTGTCCGGCCAGCTGTTCAGCGGCGCGAAGCGCTGGCCGCCCTCGCCGCCGCCACCGCGGCCGTCGGCGATGCGGTAGGTGCCGGCCGCGTGCCACGACATGCGGATGAACAGCGGGCCGTAGTGGCCCCAGTCCGCCGGCCACCAGTCCTGCGAGGTGCGCATGACCTCGACGATGTCGCGCTTGACCGCCTCGACGTCCAGGGTCTGGACGGCGGCGCGGTAGTCGAAGTCCTCGCCCAGCGGGTCGGAGTCCTTGGAGGGCTTGTTCAGGACCGACAGGTCGACCTGGTTGGGCCACCAGTCCCGGTTGCTCTGCGGCCGCCGGTTCGTGACCTGGGTCGGCGGCTTGATCGCCGGGTTCTCGCTCTCGCTGTTGCTCAGGGACTCGTTCTTGTCCGCCTCGCTCAAGGACGCGGTCTGCTCGTTGGGTTCGGTCACGTCGAGCCCTCCCTCTTCTCGGATTTCCTCGGACTTCCGGTCCGGGGACGGCGCGGCCGTCCACCGAACGCGTTCGGGTGCGCCGTGTCCGGCGCGGGGGGCCGCGGTCACCCGGCCGCGGCGACGCACGCCGGGCAGCGGCCCCAGTAGATGACCTCGGCCTCGTCGATCTGGAAGCCGGCGTCGTCGGCGGCGCTCAGGCAGGGCGCGTAGCCGACGGCGCAGTCGACGTCGACGATGACCCCGCACGACCGGCAGACGACGTGGTGGTGGTTGTCGCCGACGCGGGCCTCGTACCGGGCGACGGAGCCCGGCGGCTGCAAGCGGCGGACCAGCCCGGCGCCGGTCAGCGCCTTCAGGACGTCGTAGACCGCCTGGTGGGAGACCTCCGGCAGCCGCTCCCGGGTCGCCCCGAGGAGCGAGTCGGTGTCGGCGTGCGGGTGGTCGTGGACGGCGGAGAGCACCGCGACCCGCGGGCGCGTCACCCGCAGGTCGGCTCCCCGCAGCATGCGCTCGAGGTCCTGCGTCGTCGGCACGGCGTCAGTCTGTCCCGTCCTCAGTCTTGAGTCAATCAAAATCTGGGCGACGTCCCCGGGGACGACCGTAGGGCGTCGGTATGGTCCGCACCACACGGCCGAGGAGGGTCCATGCCGCGCGTGCCACTGGTCGACTACCTGGTCCTGGACGGCGGGCCGCGCCTGGTCGCCGCCGAGTGCACCGACTGCGGGGCCCGGTTCTTCGACCGGCGCAGCGCCTGCGCGAGCTGCGGCGGGCTGGACTTCCGCTCGGCCGACGTGCCGACCGAGGGTGTCCTGAAGACCTTCACGATCGTCTCGTTCGCCGCGAAGGGGGTCGACGTGCCGTTCGTGGCCGGCGTCGTCGACTGCGGCGGCACCAGCGTCAAGGGCAACGTCGTCAACACCCCGCCCGACCCCGAGCGCGTCACGCTGGGCATGCGGCTGCGCCTGACCACGGTGCCGGTGGGCGTCGACGCGGACGGCGTCGAGGCCGTCGGCTACGGCTTCGAGCCCGTCCACTGAGGGAGGCCGCCATGGCGGAGAACGTCTGGGTCCTCGGCATCGAGATGACCCGCTTCGGCAAGCACCGGGACAAGGACACGCTCGACCTCGGCGCGGAGGCCGCGATCGGGGCGATGCGCGACGCCGGCGTCGGCATCCGCGACATCGGCGTCCTGGCCGCCGGGAACCTGATCGGCGGCAACGGCTTCGGGCAGCTGCTGCAGAAGCAGATCGGCCAGACCGGCATCCCCGTCTACAACGTCGCCAACGCCTGCGCCACGGGTGCGACGGCGCTGCGCGTGGTCGTCATGGCGATCAAGTCCGGCGAGGTCGACACGGGCCTGGCCGTCGGCGTGGAGAAGCTGTCGGGCGCCGGGCTGCTGACCGGCAACGCGCGCAGGGAGGAGGGCGGGCACTGGGTCCGCGACGGCCGCTACGGCGCGGTCGCCCCGCTCGACGGCCGGGTCGGCACCGAGACCATGCCGGGCGTCTTCGCCCAGATCGGCATGGAGTACGGCTACCGGTACGGGGGCGTGGACTTCGAGCTGTTCGCCCGGATCTCGGAGAAGAACCACGCGCACTCGACGCTGAACCCGAAGGCCGCGTACCAGAAGCGGCTGACCCTCGCGGAGATCATGGACGACGTCATGATCGCCTACCCGAACACCCGGCCGATGTGCTCGGCCAACTGCGACGGCGCGGCCGCCGCGGTGCTGGTGAGCGAGTCCAAGCTGCGCACGCTGTCGCTGGAGCAGCAGCGGCGGGCGGTCAAGATCAGCGCCTCGGTGCTGACCAGCGACCCCTGGCAGGAGTCGTGCCAGGTGCTGCCCGACATCAACACCCTGACCCGGCAGGCCGCCCGCACCGCCTACGAGCAGGCCGGCATCGGCCCCTCCGACCTCGACCTGGTCGAGCTGCACGACTGCTTCGCCACCGCGGAGCTGGTGCACTACGACAACCTCGGGCTGTGCGAGCCCGGTGGGGCCGCCGACTTCTTCCGCTCCGGCGCGACCTGGCGCGACGGGAGGACGCCGGTGAACGTCTCCGGCGGCCTGCAGTCCAAGGGCCACCCCGTCTCGGCCACCGGCATCGCCAACGTCTGGGAGGTGGCCACCCACCTGCGCGGCGAGGCCGGCGACCGGCAGATCGAGGGCGCGAGGGTCGGCCTCGCGCACGTCATCGGCCTCGGCTCGGCCTGCGGCGTGCACGTCCTGGAGAAGGCGGCCGCCTAGGTCTGTCCCCAGCCGCCTCCGGAGGTGCACGAGGGACCGGCCACCCGCGTCCCGGAGGCGCCCGGCACGACCGCGGACCCGCCGGCCGTCCACCACCGGGCCGGCGGCCGGCCCCGCCTCCGAACGCCGGCCCGGCCGCTCCTGCGGCCTGGTCGAGGAGGGCGACCTGCTGTCGCCGGTGTCCGGCGGCGGGTGTCGGGGCAGCACCGGCGCGACGTCGTCACGTGGTGTGCGAGGTCGTGGGCGGGCCCGCGGAGTGCACCGGGTCCCGCAGCGGCCACGGGAACGAGCTCCGCCACCACCGCGGGCCGAGGACCACGACCCGCCGGGAGAACGCCGTCCTCCCTTCCGCTCCTGAGAATCACGTTCTATGGTTCCGCCTGTCTGTGTTCTGTGTTCTGCACCACAACCGAGGGTGGGGTCAGCGATGGGTGAACGGCAGGCCGGCGGCGGACTCGAGGGGCGGGTCGCGTTCATCACGGGCGCCGCCCGCGGTCAAGGGCGGTCGCACGCGCTGGCGCTGGCGAGGGCCGGCGCGGACGTCGTCGCCCTCGACATCGCCGCCCAGATCCCCACGGTCGCCTACGCGATGGCGACCCGCGAGGACCTCGACGAGACCGCGGCCCTCGTGGAGAAGGAGGACCGCCGCTGCCTGCCGATCGTCGCCGACGTCCGCGACATCCACGCCATGCAGCGGGCGGTCGAGCAGACGATGGCCGGGTTCGGCCGGATCGACATCGTGCTGGCCAACGCGGGGATCCTGATCACCGCCCGGGGCGAGCAGACCCTGGCCCAGGAGGAGGCCTCCTGGGCCGACGGGATCGGCGTGATGCTGACCGGCGTCTACAACACCCTGCGCGTCACCGCCCCGCCCATGGTCGAGGGCGGCCGCGGCGGCTCGATCGTCATCACCAGCTCCACCGCCGGCCTCAACGGCATGCACGACGGCACTGGGGGCATGGCCGCCTACACGGCCGCCAAGCACGGCGTCGTCGGGCTCATGCGGGGCTACGCCAAGACCCTCGGGAAGCACGACATCCGGGTCAACACCGTCCACCCGATGGGCGTGGCCACGCCCATGGTCATCAACCCGCAGTTCGAGGAGTTCTACCGGGGTGGCGAGGCGATGCTGGAGACCCAGCCGCGACTGCTCCCGATCCAGATCCTCGACCCGGACGACATCAGCAACGCGATCCTGTGGCTGGTCTCCGACGGCGCCCGCGCCGTCACGGGGGTCACCCTCCCCGTCGACGCCGGGGTGACGACGCCGTGACCGCCGGGACCGCGCCCACCGTGGACTCGCGGGCCGTCCCCGGGACGCTCGCCGAGGCCCTCACCCCCGAGTGGCTCACGGCCGCCCTGCGCACCCGCTTCCCCGACGTCGAGGTGCTCGACGTGACGCCGGGGCCGGTGGTCAGCCGGGTGTCGTGCAACGCGCGCTTCCGCATCCAGTACACGGGCGCGCCGGGGGAGGCGCTGCCGCGCGACCTGTGCGTGAAGGGCTACTTCTCCGACATGGGAAACGGCGAGGCCGCGGCCGCCGGCCTGTCGGAGGCGATGTTCTACGGGTCGCTGGCCCCCACCACCGGCGTCCGCACGCTCCGCCCGGTGTACGCCGCGGTGGACCCCGACACCCGGGCCAGCGTCGTGCTCACCGAGGACGTGCTCGCCCAGGGAGGCGACTTCCTGGACCCGCTGAGCGAGTACACCCCCGACCAGGTCGCGCAGAGCCTCGAGCAGTTCGCCACGCTGCACGCCGCGACCTGGCTGGACCCGGCGGTCGAGGCCCAGCCGTGGCTCGCGCCGTCGCTGCGCCACCTCCTGGCCAACCGCGGGCTGCCCGAGATCCGGGGCAACTTCGAGGGGCCGATCGGGGCCGGCGTCCCCGAGCGGGTCCGGGACGCGCAGCGGCTCGTCGAGGCCTACACCGCCGTGATCGGGCGGACGGAGACGGCGTCCCCCTGGAGCGTCGTCCACGGCGACGCGCACGTCGGGAACGTCTTCCTCGACGGAGCCGGCCGGTCCTGCCTCGTCGACTGGCAGCTGGTCCAGCGGGGCCCCTGGTACCTCGACGTCGGCTACCACATCGGCTCCACGATGCCGGCCCAGGTGCGGCGGGGCGTCGAGCGTGACCTGCTGCGGCACTACCTCGACCGGCTGGCCGAGCGCGGGGTGGACCGGCCCGTCGAGGACGAGGCCTGGCGGCTCGTCCGGTACGGCATCGTGCACGGCTTCTACCTGTGGGCCATCACGCTGCGGGTGGCTCCGCCGATCACCACCGAGCTGCTCACCCGGCTCGGCACGGCGGCCGAGGACCACGACGCCCTGGCGTCGGTCCTGCGGTGAGCCGGCGCCCCGGCCTCCGGCCCCGGTGACGGCGACGAGGGACGGGGGGACGGGGGTCGAGGTCGGGTTCGTGGTCGGCGGCGACGTGGCCGACGCGGTCCGGCTGGAGCGGCTGGGGGCCGACTCCCTCTGGACCGGCGGCCACGTCGCCTCCACCAACCCCTCGCCGGAGGCGATGACGGCGCTGGCCCGGCTGTCGGCCGTCACGGAGCGGGCGCGGCTGGGCACCGCCGTGCTGCTGCTGCCGCTCTACCCGCCGGCGATCGTGGCCAAGCAGGTCGCCGACCTCGACCGGGCCACCGGGGGGCGGATCGTGCTCGGGGTCGGCGTGGGCGGGGAGTACCCGCAGGAGTTCCGGGCCTGCGGGGTGCCCGTGGCCGAGCGGGGCCGCCGCACGGACGAGGCGATCCCGCTGCTGCGCCGGCTGTGGACGGGGGAGGAGGTCACCCACGACGGGCCGTTCCACGCCATGGCCGACGTCCGGATCCACCCCGCCCCGGTGCAGCCGGGCGGGCCGCCGGTGGTCGTGGCCGGCCGGCGGGACCCGGCGATGCGCCGGGCGGCGCTGCTCGGGGACGGCTGGATGCCCTACCTGTTCTCGGCCCGCCGGTACGCGGCGTCGGTGTCCACGATCGGGCGGCTCGCCGCCGCAGCCGGCCGGGACCTGGCGTCCTTCGGCTGGTACGCCTTCGTCTTCGTCAACGTGGACGACGACGGTGCCCGCGCGCGACAGGAGGCGGCCCGGACCCTCGGCGGCACCTACCGCCAGGACTTCTCCGACGTGCTCGGGTCGGTCGCCGCGGCGGGGACGCCGGCGGAGGTGACCGCCGTGCTGCAGGCGTTCGTCGACGCCGGCGCGCGCCACCTGGTGCTCGTGCCGGCGGTGGGCACCGGCGACCGCGGGGTCGTCGTCCGGCGGTTGCTGGACGAGGTGACCCCGGCGCTGCGGGCGGCCCGGCCGGGGACTCAGCCGGCCGTCGTCGGGGGGGGGGGGCGCGGGGGGGGGGGGCCCCCCCCCCCCACGCCGGGTACGACCAGGCGTCCCAGGTGGTCCCGTACCGCGGGGACGGTGATCTCGGCGGTCGGGTAGACCTGCCAGCCGATCTCGTCCCGCAGGAC